>JAJFUM010000266.1 GCA_021372415.1 Deltaproteobacteria bacterium | reverse complement strand
TATGCCGCCCGCGAGGTGATGAGCCGGGAGGCCTTCTCCACCCCGGACCGGATCTATGAGGAATTCTGCGCCTCCTTCGAGTACGAGGAGACGCCGGATCAGGCCAAGGCGATCGAGGACATCCACCAGGACATGAGCGGCGCAAAACCCATGGACCGTCTGATCTGCGGCGATGCGGGATTCGGGAAGACCGAAGTGGCGATGCGTGCCTCCCTCCGGGCCGCCCTCGACGGGAAGCAGGTGGCGGTCCTGGTTCCCACGACGATCCTGGCCGAGCAGCATCACCAGACCTTCTCGCGGCGGCTGAAACCCTATCCGATCCGGGTCGAGGTCCTCAACCGTTTTCGAACCAAGGCCGAGCAGCTTTCGATCCTTGCCGGCCTCGAACGGGGGACCGTGGACATCGTGATCGGCACCCACCGTCTGCTCCAGAAGGATGTCCACTTCCGGAACCTGGGGCTGGTGATCATCGACGAGGAGCAGCGCTTCGGGGTGACCCACAAGGAGAAGTTGAAGAAACTCAGGGCGCTGGTGGATGTCCTGACCCTGACGGCGACCCCCATTCCCCGGACGCTTCACCTGTCGCTGGTCGGGATGCGGGATCTGTCCCTCATCAACACCCCTCCGGAGGATCGTCTGCCCGTCAAGACCCATGTCCTGGAATTCAACGAGGAGGTGATCGCCGGTGCCATCCGGCAGGAACTCGCCAGGAACGGACAGGTCTTTTTCCTCCACGACCGGGTCCGATCGATCTTCACGATGGCCCGGCTCGTCCAGAAGCTCGTCCCGGAGGCCCACGTGGGGGTGGTCCACGGCCAGATGACGCCCAAGGAGATCGAGACCGCGATGGGGAGGTTCGTCCGGCGGGAGGACAATGTCCTGGTCTGTACGACGATCATCGGTTCGGGCCTCGACATCCCAACGGCCAACACCATCATCGTCAACCGGGCCGACCGTTTCGGATTGGCGCAACTCTACCAGATCCGCGGACGGGTGGGACGGTCGAAGGAGGAGGCGTCCGCCTATCTGCTCGTCCCGAAAGGGGCGATGCTCTCCAGAGACGCACAGAAGCGGCTCCAGGTGATCATGGATTTCACCGAACCCGGTTCCGGATTCAGGATCGCCTCCAACGATCTGGAGATCCGGGGGGCGGGGAATCTTCTGGGGGCCTCCCAGTCCGGCCATGTATCCGCCGTGGGCTACGAGCTTTATACGGAACTGATGGAGAAGGCGATCCGGGAGATCAAAGGGGAACCTGCCGAAGAGGAAGAGGTCAAACCGGAGATCCTCCTGGGGGTTCCAGCCTTCATTCCGGAGGCCTACATGGCCGACGAGCACAGGCGCCTGGTGACCTATAAGCAGGCGTCGCTTGCGGCCACCGAAGAGGACCTTGCCGAGATCCGAGAGGAACTGATCGACTGCTACGGCCTCATTCCCCCGGAAGTGGAGAACCTCTTTTCGGTCATCGGCATCCGCAATCTCCTCAAGGCCCTCAAAGGGAAGCGGATGGGTTACGACGGGAAGGTCATGTCGGTGTTCCTGCAGGAGACGAGCCCCGTTGACCCCCGACGGATCATCGACCTCTACCGGGGTAAGGTGCGCGGGGTCCAGTTGACCCCCGACCTGAAACTGACCATCCCGATGCCAGGTCTCAAGGGCGGGGAGATCCTGACCCGTTCCCGTGAACTGCTAGAGGAACTGAGAACTTAGGAGTAGGCCGTGACTCGGAGGCAACCTGCAATGCTTTCCCGGAGACAAAGAGGGGCCACGCGTTGGCCGGTCCTGGTCCTCTGCCTGCTTGCCCTGACGGCATGCCGGAGCCAGGAGCCTCCCCCTCCGGCCGAGATCGTCGTGGCCACGGTGAACGGCGAGAAGATCGGCCTTCAGGAGTACGAAAAGGCACTGGGACAGGAGGCGGCCTTGGTCAAGGGCGAGCCCCTCAAGGCGGAGCAGGCTTCCTCACTCAGGGAGGAGGTCCTCAACCGCCTGATCGATGAGAAGATCATGCTCCAGCGGGCCCGCGAACTTTCGATTACGGTCAGTGATGCGGAACTCGAGGCCCGGATCGCCGATATCAAGAAGGATTACAACAACGACAGTTTCAATGCCCTGTTCAACCGCGACGGGAATCGTTATTCGGTTTGGAAGCAGGACCTGCGCAGCCGGATGCTCCTCGAGAAGGTCATTGCCGCCGATGTGAACGCCAAGATCGTCGTGACCGATTCCGAGGCGGAGGCCTATTTCAACGCCAACCGCAAGACCTACCGTGCGGAACGGCGGGTGCACGCCCTGCAGATCGTGGTACGCGACCGTGAAGTGGCCGAGGAGATCCTCAAACGATTGAAGGCCGGGGAGGATTTTGGTAAAGTGGCCCGCGAAATGTCTATCGGACCGGAAGCGGCGAGGGGGGGAGATCTGGGTTTCTTTGAGAAGGGGGTCATGCCCGAGGCCATCGATGAGGTCGTCTTTTCCCTGCCCATCGGTCGGGTGAGCCGTGTGATCCAGAGTCCTTACGGTTTCCATATCTTCATGGTCCTGGGCCGGGAACAGGGCGGCGGTCGGCGGTTTTCGGAGGCGAGAGACCGGGTGATCGCCGATCTCAGGAAACTCAAAGAGGCCGAGGCCTATGAGCAGTGGATCGAGAAACTGAAGGAGAAGGCCGTGGTGCAGATCAACCGGCCTCTCCCGGAGGCGACCGTTCCGGCCGGAGCGGGGACAGGCAGGGGAGTGGCCCCGGCCGGAGAGGCGACACATTGATTCCGAGGAGTTTACCGATGAAGACACTCGAGGCGGTTTTGGCGGGGGTGGTGGTGGCATTCTGTTATGCATCGGCCCAGGCCGGCATGGCCGACAGGATTGTGGCGGTGGTCAACAACGATGTGATCACCCTGTCCGAATTGAATGCGGCCTTCGAACCCTATCTGGAGAAGATGGAGGCCTCGGGTGCCACGGAGAAGGTCAAGACCGATAACAAACAGGGCCTCTTGAACCAAATGATCGACAACCTCCTCATCAAACAGCAGGCCAAAAAGGTCGGAATCGTCGTCAGGGATGAAGACGTGGATGGGGCGATCAATGACTTGCTCACGCGCAGGGGACTTTCCCGGGAGGAACTGCTCATGGCCCTGGAGAAGGGCGGGACCACCATGGAGGACTACCGAAAGGGGGTAAGGGATCAGCTCACGCGAGTCCGGCTGGTCCAGCGGGAGGTCAAGTCCAAGGTGGCCGTCAGCGATGAGGAGATCGGTACGTACTATCTCAAGCGTCGGGAGGACTACGAGGGGAAGGAGACCGTCCGGATCAAACAGATCCTCCTGTTGATGCCGAAAGGGGATGATCCGGCTGCCAAGGCGGAGTTGAAGGCGCGTGCCGAGGAGCTCCACCGGCGCCTCCTGGCCGGTGAATCCTTCGAGCTGCTTGCCGCAAAATACTCCCAGGGCCCGGCGGCGGCCTCTGGAGGTGACGTCGGCTTCATCGAAAAGGGGATGGTCCTTGCCGAGATCGAGGAAGCGGCCTTCAGCCTGCCGATTGATCAGATCAGCCCGGTGATCGAATCGTCCAGCGGTTTTCACATCATCCAGGTGATCGACCGGAGAGGAGGGGGGATCAAATCCATCGAGTCCGTCCGTGAGGAGATCCGGGAGAAACTCGATCAGGAGAAGATAGAGAAGAAATTCGAGGAGTGGCTGGACCTCCTCCGTCAGAAGTCGCACATCGAGATCAAACTCTAATGGACACGATTCGCATCAAGGGCGCTGCGCAGCACAACCTCAAGAACATCAATCTCGATATCCCCAGGGACCGGCTGGTCGTCATCACCGGCGTCTCCGGATCAGGCAAATCGTCGCTTGCCTTCGACACGATCTACGCCGAGGGGCAGCGTCGCTACGTGGAGTCCCTGTCCACCTACGCCAGACAGTTCATCGGACAGATGGACAAGCCCGATGTGGAGTCCATCGAGGGACTCTCTCCGGCGATCGCCATCGAGCAGCGGACGGCCGCCCACAACCCCCGTTCCACCGTGGGCACGGTCACGGAGATCTACGACTACCTTCGGCTTTTGTTCGCCCGGATCGGCGTTCCCCACTGTCACAAGTGCGGCCGGGAGATCCGTTCCCAATCCATCGACACGATGCTGGAGACGATCCTCGCCTGGAGCGTCAACACCCGGCTGACGATCATGGCCCCGCTCGCCCGGGGGAAGAAAGGCGAATTCCAGAAAGAGCTCAAGAGACTCCTGAAGGAGGGTTATGTCCGCGTCCGGATCGACGGGGATCTCAGGGAACTGGCCGAGGAGATTGTCCTGGACAAGAACAAGCGCCACGACATCGATGTGGTGATCGACCGGCTGATCATCAAGGAGGGAATCCGCAAACGGCTTCGCGATTCCCTGGAGACGGCAGCATCCCTCTCGGACGGCCTCGTCCGGGTCGCCGTGGCGGGGGGCGAGGAGGTCCTCTTCAGCGAGCGGTATGCCTGCCCGAACTGCGGTGTCAGCATCACGGAACTGGCTCCCCGGATGTTCTCCTTCAACAGTCCCTATGGGGCTTGCCCGGACTGCAGCGGGCTGGGGACCCGGATGTTCTTCGACGAGGAGTTGGTCGTTCCCGACAGGGGACTCTCCATCCGCGAGGGGGCCATCCTCCCCTGGTCGGGCCGCCATTCCCTTCACTACTTCCAGACGATCGACGCCCTGGCCGCCCATTACGGCTTCGACATCAACACCCCCTTCGAGGAGCTTCCCGAACGGATCCGCGACGTCCTCCTGCGGGGATCAGGGGAGGAGAATATCCGTTTCTATGCCGATCGGGGCGGGCGGCGGTACTTCTACACCCATCCCTTCGAGGGGATCTTGAATCAGCTCGACCGGCGCTACAGAGAGACGACGTCGCTGCACGTCCGCATGGATCTGTCGCGCTACATCAACCTTCGGGAATGCCCGACCTGCCTGGGCACCCGTCTGAAACCGGAGAGCCTTTCCGTGACCGTGGGGGGGAAGAACATCTACGAGGTCTGCAGGCTCCCGATCCGGGAATGCCTGGCCTTCCTCACGGCGATCCCGCTGAGTCCCCAGGAGCTCCAGGTGACCGAACGGGTGATGAAGGAGATCCGCCAGCGTCTCCAGTTCCTGCTCGACGTGGGCATGGACTACCTGAGCCTAGAACGATCATCGGGGAGCCTTTCGGGTGGGGAGGGGCAGAGGATCCGGCTGGCCACCCAGATCGGTTCCGGGCTGGTCGGGGTTCTGTACGTCCTGGACGAGCCGACCGTGGGGCTGCACCAGCGGGACAACATCCGTCTCATCGCCACCCTCAAGCGTCTGCGCGACATGGGGAACACGGTCCTGGTCGTGGAGCACGACCAGGATATGATGATGGAATCCGACCAGATCGTCGACATCGGGCCCGGGGCCGGCGTGGACGGCGGGTGGGTCGTCTTCCAGGGGACCCCGGCGGAGATCTGCAGGAGCGAGACTTCGCTGACGGGGGCCTACCTTTCCGGCCGCCGGGTCATCGCTGTTCCGAGGAGCAGACGGCCGCCGACGGGGCGATTCATCGTCCTGGAAGGGGCGTACGAGCACAACCTCAAGGATGTGGACATCCGGATTCCCGTCGGCCTCTTCACGGCGGTGACCGGTGTTTCCGGGTCGGGGAAGAGCACGATGGTGATCGAGACCCTCTACAAGGCGCTCTCCCGACGGCTCAACCAGGAGAAGGGGGGCGGCGGCAAGGTCCGCCGGGTCGCAGACCTAGGAGGGGTGGAGCGGATCATCCTGATGAACCAACAGCCCATCGGGCGGACCCCCCGGTCGAACCCTGTCACCTACACGGGCGTTTTTTCGCACATCCGGGACCTCTTCACGGGACTTCCCGAATCGCGGCTCAGGGGCTACAAACCCGGCCGATTCAGCTTCAACGTGAAGGGGGGACGTTGCGAGGCCTGCGAGGGGAACGGGCTGATCAAAATCGAGATGCACTTCCTTCCCGATGTCTATGTGACCTGCGACGTCTGTCATGGCCACCGTTTCAACCGGGATACCCTCGAGGTGCGCTACAAGGATAAAAACATCGCCGAGGTTCTGGACATGACCGTCCGGGAGGGTCTGACTTTCTTCGAAAACATTCCGGCGATCCGTTCGAAGCTGCAGCTCCTCCACGATGTGGGGCTGGGCTACATCCGACTCGGCCAGTCGGCGACAACCCTCTCCGGAGGGGAGGCGCAACGGATCAAGCTGTCCCGGGAACTGGGCAAGAAGACGAACCACAACACCCTCTATGTCCTGGACGAGCCGACCATCGGCCTGCACTTCGCCGACATCGAGAAACTGCTCGATGTTCTGATGCGCCTGGTGGACATGGGGAACACGATCGTGGTCATCGAACACAACCTCGACATGATCAAATCCGCCGACCACATCATCGACCTGGGACCCGAAGGGGGGCCACACGGCGGCCGGATCATCGCCTCCGGGACGCCCGAGGAGGTGGCCCGGACCGAAGGCTCCTACACAGGCCAGTTCCTCCGCAAGGTCCTGGCCTGTTGAGGCCCTTCCAGGTCCCTGGAGTGTCGACTGTCCTGCCGCTTTCTCAGGGGCCCGGTGGCGGGTGGGCCCGGTCCCATGCCTCCTTGGCCTCCACTTCGGGATCGGTGATCCTGCAGATCTTGAAACCCGGATGGCCTGAGCCCTTCCAGGCGGACTTGATCTCAAAGGAGCGTCTGAGGGCTTCCTGAAGCGCATCCCGGTCGAGAGACGCGAAGTTGATCCTCGCCTGTTGGGCCTCGCACAACTTTCGCATCCGTTCCATGTCGCCGCCGGCACCGTGCACCATTGTGTCTTCGCCGATCCAGTTCAAAATGACGTTCCCGATGGCCACGACGTAAAGATCGGCCTCCTCCCGTCCCTCGGCAGCAAGGCCTGCATCGCGGAGGGCCTTCTTGAAGACACGGACTTGGATCTCGGGGGTGAATCTCCTCTCAGCGGCCTGCTTCAGGGTTTCCAGGGCCTGCTCAGTAGAAACTCCGGGCCGGTATGCCTTGACGACCGATTGTGAAAGGTCATTAATCTTGTGTTCGGGGCCCCTGAAGGCCTCGGACAGCAAGCCCCCCATCTTGGATAAAAGGCCCACGGTGTTCCCCCTTCCTCCGGCCGGTTCGGATTGAGGCACGGGAGGTCCGCCCTCTTTTACCGATTGCGCAAGACCTTGACATAAGATATCCTGCCTGTCAAAGGGAAAGCTGCCGACAGGCGGAATCCGCCCCGGAGCAGGGATTGGACCGGAAGAGGCCGCGGGGCGATCGCCGGGCGGGAGACGGAACCTGGAAAGAGGAGGCAGAAGGATGGAGGAAGGGCCTAACGTCAGGCCGGGAGAGCCGATCGGATACCGGATCCGGAGGTCTCCCCGGGCCCTGAATGTCCGCCTGAGGCTCTCCGCCCGGGATGGCCTGACGGTGGTGGTCCCGAAGGGTTTCGATCTGCGCCGGCTCCCGGCAATCGTCGAGGGGAAGCGTGACTGGATCCACAGCCATCTCCGGAGGTGGTCCGCCGCTGAGGCGGCCCCCGACCGGGAACCCGTCGAACCGCTTCCGGAAATTCTGGATCTTCCGGCCCTTGGAGAGTCCTGGTGCATCGAATACCGTCCGACGAGGACGCGGCGGATCGGGGTGCTGATCGATGGCCCAGGGCGGCTTGCGGTGTATGGGACCGTTCAGGACCCCGAGGCCTGCCGGGAAGCGCTGAAGCGCTGGCTGCACCTCCGGGCGCGGGAGGAACTGGCCCCATGGCTGGCGCAGCTGGCCCGGCAACATGGTTTCGCGTTCAAGGAGATTCATATCCGGGGGCAGAGAACGCGCTGGGCGAGCTGTTCGTCCAACGGCCTGATCAGCCTCAGTTACAAGCTCCTCTTTCTGGACCGCGATACGGTCCGCTGCATCCTTCTTCACGAGTTGTGCCATACGGTCTTCTTGGACCACTCGCCCCGGTTCTGGGAGCTTTTGCAGCGCCTCGAACCCCGGTGCCGGGTGATTCACAAGAAGATGCGCGATAGCTGGAAACAGGTTCCGGCCTGGGCGGAGGCGCGAGATCCCGATTGACGTTACCGGCGACAGAGGAGGCGGGTGCTCACCGAAGCGGCCCTTGAATTCTGTCCCCAAAGGTGGCCGAGGGCGGGTCCTGGGTCACCCCCATCGCCATCGTCGTCGACCGGGACTCTGACCCGGACGGGCTCCACACGTCGGATGCACGGTCCGGCCATCACGCATTTGGGCCGTAATCCCTATTCCGGGTCGGGACGGGGGCGGGGGCGATGATGGGGAAGATGCGGTTCGGCAGCCGGGTGGGGATTCCTGGCAGTGGCCGAGATACCGAGCGAATCGAGTTCAAGAGGGGCGGCGGTGCGCAGACCCTCTTTGGTATCCCGTTCATCTCCGTGGGGGTCCTGGCGCTCCTGACCTGCATCGGGCTCATCCCGATGGAAGGGGAAAGGGGCGAACTGGCGTTCATGGCCGCGGGATTCTTCGGCGCCGTCTTTGCGGTCCTGGGGGCTCTGCTTCTCTTCGGCCGTTCCGGCCTGACCATCGACCGCCGGCTCGGCGAGGTCATCCAGTGGCGGGGCTTGATCGTCCCGATGAGCAAGACCACCCATCCCCTGGCCCGTTTCGACCGGGTCCGGTTGGAGCGCCGAAGGGAAGGGGAGGGGAGGGGCTATGCGGTTCTGCTCCACGGGAAGGATATCCCGGAGGCGGTCCTCGTCGAGCAGATTGACGATTGTCGCCTGGCGATGCGCACCGCCGAGAGGCTGGCCCTTTTTCTCGAAAAGCCCTTGGAAGATTTGACAGGAGCCGCGGGTCCCGATCGGTAAGGGGCACCCCTGCAAACCGCCGTTGACAAGGATCATTGGACCGTTCGTGCAGGGATCAGGCAGTGGAAGGTGCTTCCCCTGTTTTCCCCTGCACTCTCCACACCCACATAACCGCCGTGGAGTTCCGCGAACCGCTTGGTCAGGGCCAGGCCCAGCCCCGTTCCCTCGTATCTACGGCTCGTTGATCCGTCTGCCTGCACGAAGGGCCTGAAGATCCGCTCCTGATCCTCCTTCTTCAACCCGATGCCCGTGTCCGCCACGGCGATGTCCACCATCACCGCCCCTTCCGCCGGTTCTTGATCTCCGCGGACCGGCACCGAAACAACCTGCCCGGCCTGGGTGAACCACTTCCCGTGGATACGGACAAGACGGCGCGCTGAGAGGACCGCCGCCCCCCCGTCGGGGGTGAACTTGACGGCATTGGACAGGAGATTAAAGACGATCTGTCTGAGCCGCAGTTCGTCCGCCCGGATCGTTTCGGGGCAGTCGGCCAGATCCGCCGACAGCCGGATCCGGTGGTTCAATGTCTTCTCCGTGAACATCGCCAGACTCTCCTCCAGCAGGGCCCTCAGGGGGACCTCCGTCGGCTCCATCCGGATCCTGCCCGCCTCCACCTTGGACAGGTCCAGAAGGTTGTTGATGATTGCCAGCAGGTGCTTGCCGCTGACGTGGATGCTCTGAACGTACTCATTCTGCTCTTTGTCCAGCCGCCCCGGGTACTGATAGGAGAGCAGTTCGGAAAATCCGATGACGGCGTTCAGGGGGGTCCTGAGCTCGTGGGACATGTTGGCCAGGAATTCCGACTTGAGTCGGTCCGATTCGCTGGCCTTCTGGAGGGCCAGCCGGAGTTCCTCGTTTTGCCTGTGGAGCTGGTTCCGGTTCTTCTGCAGCGTGCTGGCCGTATAGGAGGCGATGAAGGCGATCACGAAGAGCATGCTGATATTCACCAGCATGATCATCACCTGGTTCGGCCAGGGGAGTTCGAAGCCCGTATGCAGCTTGTAGCTGCTCAGAAGGCCGTAATGTTCGAGGATCACCATCAGGTTGAAACAGACGATGGAGATGCCGGCGATGATAAAGGGCAGTCTGCGGGGCGCCACCACCCCGACGTAGATGATGAGGGCGGCGTAGACGGGGAGCATGTAGATCGCCTCGATCCCCCCGAGAAAGTGGATGATGGCCGTGTATCCAATGATCTCCAGGAGGTTGATGAGGAAGGAAAAGTAACGGAAAAGTTCACGGTTCCGGATGCGTTTGAGGATCCAGAGGGTAGGCAGATTGTAAAGGATGAGCAGGAGGACCGGGAAACTGGCGCCCATGAAGTTGTCGATCCGGATGATGCCGAACTGATAGGCGACCCAACAGGAGACCCACATGAAGAGGCTGACCCCCGACCGGATGAAGCCCCCCTGCACATGCCGCCTGTAGGCATACGCCAGATCGGTGCGGGGTTCGATTTCGTCTCGGTTCCTATCTTTGTTCATTTCTCCTGTCCAATTGGGGGAGAGGGTGACCATTGCGGGGCGTCCCCGGGCGCCCTTTTCAGTCCCTGAATCTCCGGATCAGGGCCTCCAGGTAACGGGACTTCATCTGGCGGCTTGCCATGGCCTGTTGCAGGGGCGGCAGCTTCAGGATGACGCCGAGGATCGCCGCCATGGCCCGGTGGCTCCAAAGGGCCCGGTTGTCGAAGATCAAGTCCTGGAACTTGCCCCGTTCGATCGCCATGACCACCGCCCGATGGGCGGAGTTGAGCGGCGTGATCACCCTTTGCGACCGTGATTTCAGACCGAGCGCCCCCGAGGGGCAGGCCCGGATGCAGACACCGCAGCCCAGGCAGACGGACGCGTCAAGCCTCGCATGGGTGCGCTTCGGAAGTTGGGGATCGTTTGCCGAGACAAGCGCCATCGCCTCGACGGGACAGGCCTGAACGCACCGGCCGCATCCGCTGCAAGCCTCCAGCCGCACTGCCGGTAGAAAGTTCGTCGTATGGACGGGACGAAGGATTCCAAAGCGGCGGGCGGCGATCAGGGCCTCGCAGCAGCAACCGCAACAGTTGCAGATAAAATTGACCCGCTCCCTGGCATTCTCCCCGAACTGGACAAGGTTCCGTTCCTGGGCCTCACTGAGGAGATCCAGGGCCTCGGCGATGTCGACGGGGCGGGCGAAACCGTGACGGATCAAGGGCTCGGCGATGCTGTCGAAGGTCATGCAGATTTCCATCGGCGCATCGCAGGCCCTGCCAAGGTGGCCCATCTTGTGTCGGCAGTAACAGAGACCGACCGCCCGGTGGGAGGCGGTGCGGATCACCTCGCTGGCCCGCTCGTAGTCCAGGACGTGGAAGGCGTGATCGTCTCCGAGTGCGGCTTCCTGGACGAAGATCCGGCCAAGCTGGGTCTGGCCACCGCTGAAGAGGGCCCGGATGAAGTCCTCCTCCACGTTCAGGTATTGATAGAGGAGTTCGCTCAGGGCCTTCTGGTCGATGTCGTCGCGCAGGCGCATGAGCGAGAACTCGATAAAACCGGCCATCGGAGGCGGCAGGAGATAGGTTCGCTGCCCCTTTTCTTCGGTGTCCAGGAGGATTGCCTTGTCGGCGAGGCCGTCGAGGACCCTCTCGGCCTCCGCGGGTTTCACCTTCCAGATGGCGGCCGCCGTCCGGGCGGTGAAGGGCTTGATCGGCAGCCGGGAGAGGAGTCCCGCCTCCTTTTCCTTCAGGAGGATCCCGAGGATCTTTTCCAGGAGCTCAGAAGGGGGCGCTCCCTGGGGGAAACGGTTCAGGCGCTCCGTCAGCAAAGCGTATGCCGATTTCAGACTCTGATGGGCCATGCGTGTTCCGCTTCAACCCTCCTCTGCTTCAGACGCGGGGGGAGGGACCCGCCTCAGACCTGCATTGATGCGCGGAAGAAAAGAATTTCCCTTTGGAGATTTCGACCTCCCCTTCGGGGATGGGAGATCAGGCGGCCTCGATCCGGATCTTTTTGGCGCCGCGGGCCTTCCGGAGGCGCGTCGCGTCGCCGGTGATCCTGCCGAGCAGGCAGACGGCGCTCGCAGGAACGGGATCGGCGCCACTGCTCATGGGCGTCGGGCCGAAGAAGATCGCCATGGCGTTGCCCGGCGGCCAGAAGCCGATGTCGCCGGTCTTGACCTGGGTGGTAGCCGTTTCGTCAAGGTCCGACCGGACGGGGATTGTAAAGTAGAACTCGTCTCCCCATTCGTTGGGCTGGGTCTCGATGGGGAGTTTCGCCGCCACGGCCCTGGCCAGGGCCGTATCGCCCAGTTCCGCGTCAAGACTGACGGGACCGGCTGTGATCCTGATGGGTACGGGCATGATCGTCCTCCTTTCGCCGTTTTGGGGGAGGCTGCAGTTGTCGCCTTCCGCCTTGGGGCTCTGCCTGCCCCCGTACAGAAAGGTGCGTGAAGATGAGGCGATCATAGGCCTGTCGGAGGAAAAATTCAACCCCCTTTGAGGACCTGTTGAGGAGATGGGGGGGGAGCGGCCTTCCGTTCCCCTTGCCTCTTTAGCGCGATAAGCAGGACAGGGTAAAGCGGGCACGCCGAACCGGGGTAGGCTTCTCCTTGAAGCCCCTGAGGGATCGCACACCGCGGAGGCCGAGGCATGTGTTTTCCCCCCAGTTTAAGGAGATGCAGAGTCGAACCGATCGGCGAGCGCCAGCGCCATGCCCCTGGAATCCTGGCTCCTCCCCAATCGATCGGGCAACATATTCGTCAGGCCCGATGATAAACGATACAAATTTGTCACCCCTGTTCCCTTGTCGATTCATACCCCTGGAAGGGTACTAACTCAATATATTCCAATACATGAATATTCAGTTCAGACTTGGCACCATTGTTGCCCTAAAACGGATCAAAGGGGATCGCCGCTTGGAGGCGCGCCCTGCATCATCGGGCAATGAGAATTGTTCATTACAGAACAAGGAGGAAGCATCATGGAAAAACGATTGAATTTCAGGAAACTATTTGTGTTTGCATTGATCATGTTCGCAGTACTGGCGGTTCCGGGCACGCCGCTCTGGGCCGAAGAAGAGGAGAAGCCCACCGGGGACTTTACCACTGCCTTCCTGAACCAGTACGTCTGGAGAGGCTACGAGTCGAGCCGGAACAGTGTGGTCATCCAACCGTCGATGACCATCGGCTACAAGGGATTCTCGGTCAACCTCTGGGGCAATATGGACACGGCGCCTTACTCCCCTGAGGGAAAGTCCTATACGGGGACGTGGAACGAGACGGACCTGACCCTCTCGTACACCAAGACCCTGGGGCTGTTCAATGTGGGGGGCGGTTATATCTATTACAGCCTGGCGTCGCTGAACAAGGACGCCGCCGACCGGAACGATGTCCAGGAGTTGTTTGCCACTGTCTCGCTCAATACCATTCTGTCTCCGACCCTGACGGTCTATAAGGAGATCGACCATTACCGAAACTGGTATTTTCTGTTCGGCATCTCTCATGTCCTGGAACTGCACAAGGCGGTATCCCTGAAGCTGGCGGCGTCGGCGAGCTACCTGCTGAGCACCGATGCGGACACCTACCCGAAGTACGACAGCAATGCCGTGGCGACGACCGACAAGTTCACCAACTTCCACGACGGATCGGTGTCGGCAAGCCTTCCGATCAAGGTGACCGACCGGATCACCGTGACCCCGACCCTCTCCTATATCTTTCCGCTGAGCGGTGAGGCAAAGGATGAGATGAAAGGCTTGGGCCTCAAGGGGGGCACGGCGTCCGAACGGGATAGCTCCTTCGTCGTGGGTGGCATCCTGGCGAGCTTCAGTTTCTAGGAAGTGCAGGATGATGCGCGTGGGACCTGACGTCATCCCGGAAAGGGGTGACAGAAAAGAGGAGGTGTTCATATGAAAAGGATCATAGGTATGATGATGGTGGTGCTCTGTCTGTGCTGTGCGGCGGCCGTTCCGGCCTCCGCCGAAGAGGCACCGGGGCAGGCACCGCCGGCGGTGAGTCAGCCGGCAGTCCCGGGGCCGGCCGCGGCACCGGCGCCAGCGGTGCCGGTCACGCAGAAGGCGCTGGACGACCTGAAAAGCTCCCTCCAAGTGGGGATGGATACGGCCTGGGTGTTGTTCACCGCGTTTCTCGTCTTCTTCATGAACCTGGGCTTCGCCATGGTGGAGTCTGGATTGTGCCGGGCCAAGAACACGGTCAACATCCTGGCGAAGAACTTCATCGTCTTCGCCATCGCATCGGTCTCCTTCTGGTTCATCGGCTGGGGGCTCATGTTTGGAAACGGAAACCCCTTTATGGGGCTTCAAGGGCTCTTCTTCGCCGGAGGGGCTGACAACAGTCCGGCCATCGGCGAGGCGTACAAGGGGGTTTACGCGGCGATCAACTGGACCGGCGTGCCGCTCTGGGCGAAGTTCTTCTTCCAGTTGGTCTTCGCCGGGACGGCTGCCACGATCGTTTCGGGCGCCGTGGCGGAAAGGATCAAGTTCCACGCCTTCATCATCTTTTCTTTCATCCTGGTGGGGATCATGTATCCGATCACCGGTCACTGGATCTGGGGCGGCGGATTTCTCGCCTCGATGGGGATGTTTGACTTTGCGGGCTCCACGGTCGTTCACTCAGTCGGCGGATGGGCCGCCCTGGCCGGCGTGCTCCTCCTGGGGTCCCGGACGGGCAAGTATCGGGCCGACGGGTCGGTCAACCCCATATTCGGCCACAGCATGTCCCTGGTGACCCTCGGCGGCCTCGTCCTGTGGTTCGGGTGGTTCGGATTCAACCCCGGGTCGACCATGGGTGTGGGCGACGGGAGTGCCATCGCGCACATCGCCGTCACCACCAACACGGCGGCCGCCATGGCCATCCTCAGCTCGACCATGGTCTCGTGGCTGATCCAGAAGAAACCCGACCTCTCCATGATCGTCAACGGTGCCTTGGCCGGCTTGGTCGCGATCACGGCGCCCTGCGCCTTCGTAAGCGTCGGTTCCTCGGCCATCATCGGCCTCATTGCCGGGGTGCTCGTCGTCCTGGCCGTCCTGATGTTTGACAAACTGAGGATCGACGATCCCGTGGGCGCCCTCTCGGTCCATCTGGTCAACGGGATCTTCGGCACCCTGGCCGTGGGCCTCTTTGCCCAGGACAAGATCACCGGCACGGCCACCGGAAACGGCCTTCTGTTCGGGGGTGGGTTTAAGCTCCTGGCCGCGCAGGCAGCGGGTGTCGTGTCGGTCGGGGTTTTCACCTTCGTCGTCGCCCTCCTGGTGTGGTATTTGATCAAGGCGTTCATGGGCCTCAGGGTGTCGACGGAAGAGGAGATCACGGGACTGGATCTCGGCGAGCATGGCACGAAAGCCTATCCCGACTTCCAGGGGTTCCTGACGAAGTGATCCCCCAGGACCCATTGAAACGAAAGGAGTGCAGAATATGAAACTGGTGATAGCCATTGTAAAACCTGAGAAACTGACCGACGTGAAACTGGCCCTCGTCCAGGCCAAGGTGGGTAAGATGACGGTTTCCAACGTGATCGGCTGCGGCGCGCAGGGTGGGTATACCGAATCCTACCGGGGCGCCTTCACCGAGGTCAACCTCCTGGACAAGGTCCGCTTTGAGATCGCGGTGAACGACGAGTTCGTCAAACCCACCGTTGAGGCGATCATCAAGGGGGCCCGAACCGGAAAGATCGGCGATGGCAAGATCTTCGTCGTGCCGTTGGAGGAGTGCATCCAGGTGCGGACCGGCGAAACGGGTCCCAAGGCCGTGGGCTGACACGGGCGATGCCCGATGCCGGCGAAAGGAGAGAGGGCGAGATGGCCGGCAGTCACCGCCGGTTCCTTACAGACCTGTCGGAAGGACTGAAGAAGGTGACCTTGAGCAGCCTCCTTGATTGGGGACCGATTGGGGAACGGGGCCCAAGCCTCCGTCCCCCAATCGGCCGGTCCCGCCGAAAGCC
>JAJFUM010000264.1 GCA_021372415.1 Deltaproteobacteria bacterium | reverse complement strand
TTCGACTCTGTCCCCGAAGTGGATCTGCAGCATAGAATCGACAGGCTCCGTCATCGCATGGCGGATGCCGGCATTGATTTTGCGTTGATGGTGCAGAATGTCGACAGGTTCTACTTTACGGGAACCATGCAGAAAGGCATTGTCGTCGTGCCGGTGGACGGGGAACCCCTGATATTCATTGAGAAGGGTACGGAGCGCGCCGCCATGGAGACACCCCTTCCTCTGACCGTCGTCAAGAACGACCGCGAGATACACCGGATCCTGAGCGATCGGCACATCCTGAAAGGAAAAGCCGGTCTGGAGCTCGATGTATTGCCCGTGGCGATCTTCGAGAGACTCAAGAGGGTCATCGGTTTTGACGGGTACACCGACGTATCGGAGACGATCAAAGAGGTCAGGGCGATCAAGAGCCCCTTCGAGCTGGCCCAGATCCGGAAATCCGGCGAGATGCTGACCCACGTGTTCGCAAAGGCCCGGGATGAAGTCCGGGAAGGAAGAACGGAACTGGAGATCGAAGCGGCCCTCATGGCGGAAAGCAGGAAGATGGGCCATCAGGGTTTCCTGCGAATGAGAGGAATGAACCAGGAGATGATGACCATGACGGTGCAGGCGGGAATCACCGGCGCCGTCACCACCCTTCTGGACGCACCGATAACAGGTGTGGGCGTAACCCCTGCCGTACCCCAGGGATCGTCCTTCAAGATTGTTGAGGCAGGGGTTCCGGTCACTATCGACTACGGTGGAGGATATAACGGATATATCACCGACGAAACCAGGACCTTCGTGGTGGGTGAGCTGAAGGAGATTTTCAGGAAGCCCTATGAAACAGCCCGGTCGATCATAGAGGATGTATTGACCTCTGCAAAGCCCGGGACCGATTGTACCGACATTTTTTCGCGCGCCCTTGAGATGGCAAAGAAGGCAGGCCTTGAGGAAAACTTCATGGGACACGGCGAAGGCCAGGTCGCATTTATCGGCCACGGTCTCGGTCTTGAGATCAACGAGCTGCCCATCATGACCGCACGCCACAGGAGGGTTCTGGAAGAAGGGATGGTCTTTGCCTTTGAGCCGAAGTTCGTTCTTCCGAACTGCGGTGCCGTGGGGATCGAGATCGATCTCATCGTGCGATCCCACGGACTCGAACGGGTCACAACAAGCCCCACGGATATCGTACGCCTCTGATCCATCAACCCTGTGTTTAAAGTGCCTCCGGCAATCTTTCCTTGATAATTGGAAGCCTGTCTTTTAATATTCAAGGATGATACTTTCCTGAACTGGAGAACTATCTCGGATAAAGGCGGTTCATGCCTGCCGACTGCATTAGCATAAGGGGATATTGATGACGGAACATTACACGGTGTCACGCTACCTTCTCGGCCGCTTGCAGGAAATCGGCGTCAAACATCTTTTCGGAGTCCCCGGCGACTACGTTCTGGATTTCCTGGACGAGGTCGTTGCCAGTCCTATCGAATGGGTGGGAACGTGCAACGAACTGAACGCCGGTTATGCGGCAGACGGTTACGCGCGCATAAACGGCGTGGGGGGCGCGGTGGTGACGTATGGAGTTGGTGGACTCAGTATTCTGAATGCCGCAGCCGGGGCCTTTGCCGAGCATGTCCCGCTCATCATAATCAGCGGAGCGCCTCCCGCCCGAAGCAGGGAATCGGGCGCCCTGGTTCATCATCTCGTCTCCAACTATTACGTGCAGTACGAGATTTTCAGAAAAGTGACGACGGACGCGGCCATACTGACGGATCCCAACACGGCCCCCGACGAGATCGATCGGGTACTTCGCCACTGTATCTCCCGGAAGTTGCCAGTGTATCTGGAGATCCCCTCCGATATGACTGATGCCCTTTGCCGGCCGCCGCAGGAGCTGGCCGATGCGGCACCGCCCATCTCGGACGAGGACAGCCTGACGGAGTGCGTATCGGAATCCATGGAAATGATCAATAACTCCGATCATCCCCTGATGCTTGCCGGTATGGAACTGCTCCGATTCGGCCTTGGGGGCGAAGCACTTCATCTCGTCGAGACGGCGGAAATTCCTTTTGCCACAATGCTTAGCAGCAAATCGGTATTGCCGGAGCTTCACCCTCAATTCGTCGGCATCTACCAGGGCGGCTGGAGCCGCGAGATAGTGCGCCGGCAGGTGGAGAGTTCGGATTGTCTCCTGTCCCTCGGCGTCTGGATAACGGACCTGGACACCGGTCTGTTCAGCATGAATCTCGATAACCGGCGGATGATTGCCGCAGGAGGAGGCCAGGTTCGCATCGGAAACCATTATTATCGACAGATAGAATTGAAGGATTTCATCCGGACGCTGGCCCTGGCGATTCGACCCCGTTCTTTCCTTGCCTCCCATCCCGTTGAATGCCTGCAGCCCAGGAAGACCTTCATTCCCGAGGCATCGTCTGTCCTGACCGCATCCCGCCTGTACGAATGTCTGGATGATTTTCTCAACGATCGTATGATCCTTCTCGCGGAACCGGGTGATGCCTTCTGTGCGGCTCCGGAGTTTCATATCGAAGAGGCCGAAAACTTCATTGTCCAGAACTATTACTCCTCCATCGGCTACTGTACCCCGGCGGCCCTGGGCGCAGGGCTGGCTCGTCCCGATAAACGCCCGGTAATCCTTACCGGCGATGGCGCCTTCCAGATGACGGCCCAGGAGGTCTCCACCCTGATCCGAACAAATTGCCCCGCCATAGTGCTGGTCATCAACAACGACGGCTATCTGGTCGAACGCGTCCTCCACGAGGACGGCCCCTACAACAACATTCAGATGTGGCGATATTCGAGACTGACCGAGGTGTTTGACGACGGGTCCCATGCCATCGGTATCCGGGTCACCACGGAGGAAGAGCTCGCACAGGCCATGAAAATAGCTTCTCAGGAGAAGGACAAGCTCGTGCTTATTGAGGCCTGCCTGGCACAAAGGGATTGTTCCGCGGGACTTGGGCGTCTCGGCGAAGCCTTCAGGCAGGCACAGCAGAAAAAGAAATGAGGAACTAATGACAAAATGGGGCGTCATCGTCGTTGATATACAGGGCGACTTCACGGAATGGAAACAGGGCAGTCTGGCGGTGCCCGGTTCCGACGAAGGTTACGTACAGAGCGCCGAGGCGGCCACCCGGCTTTTCAAAGAACTTGGCCTCCCTGTTTTCGCTACGCAGGATTGGCATCCACCCGATCACATCTCCTTTGCGACACGCCACCCGGGAAAAAGGCCTTTTGAAACAACGATGGTGGATGGAAAAAAGCAGGACCTCTGGCCGCCCCATTGTGTCCAGGGAACAGCGAATGCGCGTCTACTGATAGACAATAATCTCTTTCTTGCAGTCGTGAAGAAGGCGCAAGACCGCGATGCCGACAGCTATTCGGGCTTTGTGCGGGGCGGGGAAATGGACGCCGTGCTGCAGATGAACGGGGTCCAAAAGGTGATCGTTT
>JAJFUM010000261.1 GCA_021372415.1 Deltaproteobacteria bacterium | reverse complement strand
CCCGACTGGGAAACCCACTTCATCGTGACGGGACTTGCCTTCTTCGGGAGCATCGCCCTGGCCGGCGGCCTCTTCGGCCTTCCCTTCGACCTTTACCGGACCTTCGTCATCGAGAGGCGCCACGGCTTCAGCACGATCACGTTGGGCCTCTGGCTTGCCGATCTTCTCAAGGGATTGGTCGTGTCCGCCGTTTTGATGGGATTTTTGGCATGGGCCTTCCTGGCCCTCCTGCGCTTCGCCCCCGGGACCTGGTGGTTCTGGACCTGGCTCGTCTTTTCTGCCTTCCAGGCCTTGATGCTCTGGCTCTACCCCGTCGTGATCGCGCCCCTCTTCAATCGGTACGAGCCGGTCCGCGACGAATCCCTCCGGGAGGCGATCGTCGCGCTCATGGCGAAGGTCGGCCTCAGGACCCGGGGCGTCTACCAGGTGGACGCGGGCAAGAGGAGCCGCCACACGAACGCCTATTTCACCGGGATCGGCCGGACCAAGCGGATCGTCCTTTTCGACACCCTCTTGGCCTCCCACACTGCGGAAGAGATCCTGGCGGTCCTCGCCCACGAGGTCGGTCACTGGAAAAGGCGGCACATCCTCAAGCAGCTCCTCTTCATGGAGGCGATTTCCCTGGCCGTCCTCTGGCTGGCTTCCGGCCTGATCGCCTGGCCTGTCCTCTATGAGGCCTTCGGATTCGCCCGGCCCGTCCCCTTCGCCGGCCTCCTGCTGACGGCTGTCCTCTTCGGCCCCCTGGCGGTCCTGGTCACTCCCGTCCTTTCCGCGATCCAACGCCGTTTCGAATGGGAGGCGGACGCCTTCGTTCCTGGCCTCACCGGCTCGGCGGCCGCCTTGGCGGGAGCCCTCAAGAGGATCGCCCGGGACAACCTCGCCAACCTTCACCCCCACCCCCTCTATGCCTGGTTCTACTACTCCCACCCGCCGCTCACCGAGAGGATCTCTCGGCTGTCGGCCATGGACCGCAACAAGGCATCTTGATTTTCCTGGAGGGATGATTATGCTAGAGGCGTTTCAATGCGTCGGGCCACGCCCGTCTCGAGGGACGCCCGATGGAACCGAAGAGGTTTGAGAGGACAGGAAAGGGGAAGCCATGCCGATCTACGAATTTTACTGCGACCGGTGCAACACGGTCTTCAGTTTTTTCTCCCGGGGCGTCAACACCACGAAGATTCCCGCCTGCCCCCGGTGCAGCCGCCCCTTAAAGCGGCAGATGTCCCTTTTTGCGAAGGTCTCCCGCGGGAAGGAAGCGCCGGCGGAGGACGGCATGCCGCCGCTGGACGAGGCGAAGATGGAAAAGGCGATGGCGATGCTGGCCGGGGAGGCGGAAAAGCTTAACGAAGATGACCCGCGCCAAGCCGCCCAGCTCATGAGAAAACTGACCGACGCCACGGGACTTTCCCTTGGCCCCGGCATGGAAGAGGCCCTGCACCGCCTGGAAAAGGGGGAGGACCCGGACCAGATCGAGGCCGAGATGGGTGATCTGATGGACGGAGAGGAACCTTTTCTTCTCGATGGCCAGGGCCGGAAAGGGGGCCGCAAACCAAAGCCCCGCGTCGATGAAACCCTCTACGATCTTTAGGCTCCCTGATGGCCGGCGCTCTTCCTGGTCCCTTTCTTGACGGCTCTCGATTGCGGATTTTCGGAGGGCCGCTCTTCCCGGCTCAGTGGAGGCAACGCCGGGAGAGTCTTCAGGCGGCGTAGGCCCGACTCACGTCCAGAAGCCCCGCCGGGGTGTCGACGACGAAATCAGGACGGGCCGCCAGGAGCCGCTCCCGATTGTGCCAACCCCAGGTCACGGCCACGGACCGGATGCCGGCTTCCCTCGCCTCCAGGATGTCGCCGGCGGTATCGCCGATATAAACGGCCTTCTCGCGGGCGATTCCGAATTTCTCGCGGGCGTGGTCGATCTTCTCCTTCTTGCTGAGGCGGAAGTCGGATCCGAAGATCTCTTGGAAGAAGGGGGCGAAGCCGAAGCGGTCGAGCATCGCCCGGATCGTCCGGTATCCGTTGGAGGAGATGACCGTCAGGATATGGTCCTTCTCCAGGGCGTCCAGGACCGGGATCAGGCCGGCGAAGGGCTTTATGGCCCCGTAATCGATCCCCGGCAGGATCTCCTTGGCTACCTGGCCGAAGGCGGCCAGATCGACTCCGCGTGCCGCCATCGATTCGTAGAAGTTGCCGTCGAAGAGGGTCAGATAGTCCTCTTTGGTCTTGACGATCGGCGTGCCGATGCGCTCCAGGCAACGGGCCACGGCCTCGGAATAGAGGTCCAGGGAGTCCGCCAGGACGCCGTCGAAATCAAACATAAAAAGTGTGTTCATCGGATTGCTCTCCCTCCCGTTCTTCCGGGCTATGGGTGAGCTATACCTGCAAAAGGGGGCCCAATGCAAGCCCTTTCCGGACAGTCGCGGTGTGTTGGCGCAGGCGGCTTCCAGCAAAAGATCCAGGGAGGCAGGGGGTAGGTCTCTGAGGGGTGAGGTGCAACACCGCGGACCTCGACCGGGAGGGAAGGGCGTTGTCAGAGGTCGATCCGCAGGCCGTCGTAAGCCAGATCGATCTGGAGAGGCGAGTCGGGGGCATGGATCTTCAGGTACTGGCGACTTTCTCCCAGAAACCGGTCCAACGCCTCATCGTCAAGGGCCGGCTCGTTGTGGAAGAGGCACAGCCGCTTCGCCTTCGCCAGGACCGCCATCTCGACGCCGAGCAGGTTGCTGGAATGGCCCCAGGTCTCCTTGGGCCCGATCGCCTCTGCCAGAGAATATTGGGCGTCGAAAACCAGAAGGTCCGCATCCCGGAAGAAGTCGATGAAGGGGGAATCGGCCTCCTGCGCCTCGGGGCCATGCTCCACGTCCGTCGAGTAAACGAATTTCTTCGCCCCGGACGTGAAGCTGAAGCCGTAGGATCCTCCGGGATGGCTCTGGAAGATCGGCCGGACCGAAAGCCCCGCGATAGCGTAGGTCTGGCCTGCCTCCAGGGTATGGAAACGGATCTCGGCCCCCAGGGCGCTCAGGGGAATGGGAAAGCCGGGAGGGCTCTGCTGGGTCACGAAGGCCCTCTCCAGGTCGGCGTGGCATCCATAGATGTGGATGCGGTTTCCCCCGCAATAGGCGGGCTCGAAGAAGGGAAATCCCTGGAGGTGGTCCCAGTGGAGGTGGGACAGGAAGAGGTGAAAGACGGCAGGTCCCTTGCCACGCCCCGAGCGGATCAGGGCTTTGCCGAAATCCCTGAGGCCCGTTCCGGCGTCGCACAGGACGAACGCTTCCTGTCCGCCGATCTCCACGCAGGCGGTATTTCCCCCATAGGTTCCCTTTACGGCAAAGGAGAGCCGCCCGTCGATGAAGGATCGGACCGCCTCATCGCTGGTCAGCGTGTGGGAACGGGACAGACAAAGCGCCCGAAAGATCTTTTCCCGGACCTGGTCCGCTTTCAGCGGCGTCGGCAGCGAACCCCGAGTGCCCCAAAAATGGACGTACATGCCTCCTCCAGAGGTCCATGTCTCCCGCGTCTCCCGCCTGCGCCGGGGAATCCCGGGGCGATACGGGACGGTCACCCCCCCTGACACCTTCGGCCGCCTCAAGGGCCGCAGGAGCAGGGAGCCGGTTCGATCATGCCGAAGCGGGCGATGAGGAGGAAAGGACCTGCTCAATCCCTTCCCGGAAGGGTGGACGGATCACGCCCGCCTCGGTGATGATGGCGGCAATCCAGGGGTGCGGGGTCACATCGAAGGCGGGGTTCCACACGGCGATCCCCTCCGGGGCGGTCCGCACGCCGCCGATTCCGGTCACCTCCGCGGAGTTCCGCTCCTCGATCGGGATCGCCCCGCCGTCGGGCAGGGCGGCGTCGATCGTGGAGCGGGGGGCCGCGGTGTAGAAGGGGATGCCGTGCGCGCGGGCCAGAACGGCCAGGGCGTAGGTCCCGATCTTGTTGGCCGTATCGCCGTTTGCAGCGATACGGTCTGCGCCGACCAGGACCGCATCGACCTTCCCCTGCTGCATGAGGGAACCCGCCATATTGTCCGTGATCAACGTGCAGGGGATTCCTTCCCGGACCAGCTCCCAGGCCGTCAATCTGGCCCCCTGAAGAACGGGACGCGTTTCGTCCACGTAGACATGGATCTTCTTTCCCGCCTCACGGGCAGCCCGGACCACCCCGAGAGCCGTTCCGTAGCCGGCGGTGGCCAGGGCCCCGGCATTGCAATGGGTGAGGATCCGGGCGCCGTCCGGGAGGAGCGCCTGGCCGTGCTGTCCGATCCGACGGTTGATGGCGATGTCCTCCTCGCCGATCCGGATGGCCTCGGCAATGAGGGCCTTCCGGATATCTTCAGACGGAGGGGTCTGGTCAAAACACCGTCTCATCCGCTCGACGGCCCAGAAGAGGTTCCGGGCCGTTGGCCGGGCGGCCGAAAATTCTCCGCAGATCCCGTCAAAGGCCTCCCGCAGGGCTTTGGACGGGAGGTCGGCAAGCCCCCTCACGCCGAGAGCGATCCCCATGGCCGCTGCGACTCCGATGGCCGGGGCGCCCCGGACGGTCAGGTCCCGGATTGCGGCGATCACCTCCTGGTATCCGGTGCAGCGGACGTGCCGCTCCTCAAGCGGCAGGGCCCGCTGGTCGATCAGGACCACGGCGTCCCGATCCCAGAAAAGGGTGCGGATCTCTGTTTCCATCAGAATTTCAAGATCAGGGCATGGACCTTCTTGGTGTCGGTCTCCCGGATGCTGATCCGGAGCTCCTTCGATTTCTTGGCCTCCCCGGGAAAGAAGATGAAGCCATGGGCGATCTCGCGCGGTGCGATGGCCCGTCTTTCCAAGGTCCGCTTCTGGAGATCCTCACGGATCTGCGACCGGACGTCCGAATCGGTCATCCCCTTGACGCCGCCCATGGTGGCCCCGGCGGCGGCCCCGATCGCCGCCCCTTTTCCGGCCGCCGATCCGACGTTCGTGCCGGTCACAATCCCCACGGCCGCGCCGATGATGGCGCCTGCCGCGCCGCCCAGGAGCCCTGCTTTGGCCGCCTCGGGGGCGACCTTGCCGAGCTCCGTCTTCTTGGCGAGCCGGTCGTAGGCGAGCTGCTCGTCGAGGATCGGCCAGAGATTGTTCTCCTCGTCCACCAGGAGGGTCTTGTCCGTCAGGATCTCCAGGGGGTGGTTGCCCGTGTTGTCGAAGATCACCTGGATGGGCAGGATGCCCGACCCGCGGATGTCGAAACCGAAGGCGGCCTGTGCCTCTTCGGTGCTGTCGTAAGCTTTGGCCGCGATCGTGGCGTCCGCCGCGCTGGTGGCGTTCGGGTAGGCCGAAGGCATCTTGAAGGGCACGACCTGCCGTTCGTAGCTGGTGCAGGCTGCGAGCCCAAGGACCGAAAGGACCGCGACCAGGCTTATGATGATGGATTTTCTAACCATAGTATCCGCTCCTATTAAGATGGAATGAAGGGGTCGGGGTGTCCCGACCGGGACGTTTAGGACTGCCTGCACCATAGCAATTGGACCTTCCGATGTCAATACGGACGGATGCATCGTCAAGGGGGGCACCGAGGCGTTAAGTGGCACATTTTCCTTGAGATTGTACCGTGAATTTGCTAACTTTAACTAAGGAGGTCACAAAGCATGAAAATCCGGGAATGTCTTGTCCGCATGTGGGTCGTGCTTCTCCTCCTGGCCCTCCTCGCCGGGTGCAATACCTTCAAGGGGATGGGCAGGGATATCGAGGGGGCCGGGCAGGCCATCGAACGGGCTGCCGACAAGACCAAAGAGGCCATCAAAAAGTAAGCCGGCTGTCCGCCGAAGGATTAACGTATGGCTCCAATGCAGAAACAGCACAAGTTTTCCCTCTGGTACGTTCTTCTGGGGATCTGGGTGGTCGTTCTGGCCCAGAACTTCATCTCCTCGATGTATGCCGCCCAGGTCATCCCCTACAGCCAGTTCCTCAACCTGCTCAAGGCCGGCAAGGTCACGGAGATCGCCATCACGGCCAACCAGATCCAGGGAAAGATGAAAGTCGACGGCACGCCCAGCGACTACAAGCTTTTCAAAACGGTCCGCGTGGATCCCGACCTCTCCAAGATGCTGGAGCAGTACCCGGTCACCTTCAAGGGCGAGATCGAATCGACCTTCCTGCGGGATCTCTTCTCCTGGATCTTCCCTCTGCTCCTGTTCTTCGGCGTCTGGTACTTTCTGATGAAGCGGATGGGCGGGCAGCAGGCGGGATTCATGACCCTGGGCAAGAATAAGGCGAAGATCTACATGGAGAACGAGCTCAACGTCACCTTCGCCGATGTGGCGGGTGTGGACGAGGCGAAACAGGAACTGGTCGAGGTGATCGAGTTCCTCAAGACGCCGGGCAAGTTCGCCGAGATCGGGGGGAGGATCCCCCGGGGAATCCTCCTGGTGGGGCCGCCGGGTTCCGGCAAGACCCTTCTGGCTAAGGCCGTCGCCGGTGAAAGCGGCGTCCCCTTCTTCAGCCTCTCCGGCTCGGAGTTCGTGGAGATGTTCGTGGGGCTCGGGGCGGCCCGCGTCCGGGACCTCTTCGTCCAGGCCAAGGAGAAGGCGCCCTGCATCATCTTCATCGACGAGCTGGACGCTTTGGGCAAGGCCCGCGGCTTTGGCGCGATGGGTGGGCACGACGAGAGGGAACAGACCCTCAACCAGCTCCTGGTCGAGATGGACGGCTTTGATCCGAAGGTCGGGGTGATTCTCATGGCTGCGACCAACCGGCCGGAGATCCTGGACCCGGCGCTGCTCAGGCCCGGCCGCTTCGACCGCCACGTCCTGGTGGATCGGCCCGATAAGCAGGGGCGGGAGCAAATCCTCAGGGTCCACATGAAGAAGATCAAGACGGTACCCGATCTGGATGTGGAAAGGCTGGCCAACATGACCCCCGGGATGGTGGGGGCGGACCTGGCGAACCTGGTCAACGAGGCCGCGCTCCTGGCGGTTCGCCGGGACAAGGTTGAGGTGGGCATGGCCGAATTCGAGGAGGCCGTGGAGCGGATCGTCGCTGGCCTCGAGAAGAAGAACCGCCTGATCAACCGCAACGAGCGGGAGACCGTGGCCTACCACGAGATGGGCCACGCCCTGGTCGCCCTGTCGCTGCCCGGGACCGATCCGGTCCAGAAGATCTCTATCATCCCCCGGGGGATCGCCGCCCTGGGTTACACAATGCAGGTTCCCACGGAGGACCGGTTCCTCATGAGGAAGACGGAACTGGAGAACAAGATTGCCTCGCTCCTGGGGGGACGGGCCGCCGAGGAAATCGTCTTCGGCGACATCTCCACAGGGGCCCACAACGACCTTGCCCGGGCGACCGACATCGCCCGGAGCATGATCCGGGAGTACGGCATGAGCGAAAAGCTCGGCCAGGTCTATCTGGCGGGCGAGAAAAAACCCCTCTTCCTGGGGGTTCCCCCCCAGGAGGCCGGGAACTACAGCGAGGCGACCGCCGAGATCATCGACGGGGAGATCCGTGAGACCATCCGCCGGGAGTACGAGAGGGCCCTGATGATCCTCCGGGAGAAGCGGGAGATCCTCTCTCGGGGTGCCCGGCTCCTCCTCGAACGGGAGAAGATCGATGGCGAGGAAATCCGCGCCTTGATGGAATCGCCGGCCGCTTCTCCTGCCACGGCCGCCACCGGATAGGGTGTAAATTAACTGGATTTCCGCCTGTCTTTCTGATACACGGTCAAATCCCCCTCCTCAGGGGGCGCCGATCCAGCACTGAAAAAGGAGAACACCATGGCATCCAAGAGCAGGGAAACGCGATTGAGGCAACAGGCCGATTGGGAGGCGAAACTTCAGAAGCGCCTGGCCTTTCTGGCCGGCAAGGGTGCAGCAGACGAAAGGAAGATCGCTCAGGACGTGCAGGTCAGGGAGTTGAAGGCGAAGATCAAGGAATCCAAGGCCCGCCTGGGGGCGATCGATGCCAATGACAAACGGACGGCCGATCTGGCCGCAGTCAAGGCGGAACGCCTGGCCAAACCGAAAGAAGAGGCTCCGAAGGCCAAGAAGGCCGAAGAGCCGCCCCCCGAAGAAGCAAAACCCAAGAAGAAAAAGAAGAAGGAGAAGGACGCAGGGGCCCCCCAGCCCCAAACGGCCTAGACCGGCTTCTGCCTCAGATGGCAGGTGTCGTTGAGCAGGATGAGACGGGGCGGGTACTCCGGGTGGCATTCCAGCGCCGTCAGCGAACAGTTGGTCAGCAAGAACCGTCCGCGGAAGGTCTGGTCGAGCCCCAAGGCATGACAGAGGATCGCCCGGAGCGGGCCACGGTGCGCCGAGATCAGGCTCGTTTTGCCCTCTTGAGCCGCTTCGTCGAACACACGGCCCGCCCGCCCGGCAAGGGTGAGAAAATCCTCGCCCCCGGTGGGGCTGCCGATCCCGCCTCCCCGGCGCCAGGCCGCAAAGTCCTCCGGGAACCGCTGGGCCACCTCTCGGCGCGTCAGGCCCTCCCAGAGGCCGTAGTGGCACTCGCGGAGCCCCGGGGTCGAAACAATTCTGACCTCGCGCGGCTGCGCGGCCGCGATGATCCGGGTCGTTTCAAGGGAACGGCCCAAATCGCTGGTGTAGATCGTCTCCAGGGGGACGGATGCCAGCCGAAGGGCCAGGGCCTCGGCCTGTGCCCGGCCGCGATCGTTCAGGGGGATATCGGTCTGTCCCTGGATCCGCCGATCCTGGTTCCATTCCGTCTGGCCGTGGCGGATCAGATAGATGATGGAAATGATGCACCTCCAAACCGGGAAGACCGTCGTATCGGTCCCGATCGTTGATGGAGGCAGAAGATAGAGAGAAGCGGACCCGCTGTCAAGGATTATTCCAAACTTTTCGCCGAGGGTGAGACAGGCCGATGTTTTTGTGAGGAGGCTGGTTTTGCTTGATTTTCTTTCCGGTCTCCGTTATAGTCCGTTTATTGTCAATCCTATTGAAACCTATATAATATGGTTGGCTCTTTACCGGCGGGTCCTCAGGAGTTAAGTCAATGGCCGTCAAAAAGCAGAATACGGAGGTCAGACAACAGCAGATCATCAATGCTGCCAGGATCTTGATCTTCAAATATGGAAGCGAACACCTGACGGTCAAGAAGATCGCCGCGCAGGTCGGTATCTCCGAAGCGGCCATCTACCGCCACTTCACGAGCAAGAAGAGCATCCTCTCATTTTTGATGGACCATATCGAAGAGTCCCTGCTGGCTGATCTGGCCAAAGAGATCACCGATGGCCAACCGATCACGATCGAAACCATCGAAAAGACCATCCACAATCACTTCTCGGCCATCGATCTGAGAAAAGGCATCTCCTTTCAGGTCATCGCCGAGATCATCAGCCTCGGGGACAAGGGCCTCAACAAAAAAGCCTATCAGACCATCAGCCGGTACATCCAGGGGCTCAAGGCACTTCTTGCTGGAGCGGTCCAGAGCGGCTCCGTCCGGGAAGACCTGGATCTGGAAGCGGCCGCGACGCTCTTTTTCGGCCTCATCCAGGGTCTGGTGAATATTTGGTCCCTCAGCAACAGCAGCTTCAAACTGATCGACCAATACACGCTCCTGTGGCAGGTCTATCGCGAAGCCATCATCCGCCGCTGAACCTCCCCAAGCATGGTTGATACCGACGACAAGCCGGGACCGTTCCCCTGCGGGAACATGTTCCGCCGCAGGCTCCTGAGGTGGTATGCCATCCGCCATCGTCCCCTTCCCTGGCGCGAGACCTCCGATCCCTACGCCGTCTGGGTCTCGGAAATCATGCTCCAGCAGACCCAGGTCGACACGGCCCTTCCCTATTACCGCCGCTTTCTGGAGCGCTTTCCGACCGTCGAGGCCCTTGCGGCCGCCCCTAGGGAAGAGGTCCTCAAACTCTGGGAGAACCTGGGCTATTACTCCCGCGCGCGGCATCTCCACGACGCTGCGGTCCTCATCGCCGAAAGGCACGGGGGGCAGATTCCAGACCAGTGGGACTCCCTCATCCGCCTGCCCGGGATCGGACGGTATACGGCCGGGGCGATCCTCAGCATCGCCTATGGGCTGCCCCTGCCCGCCGTGGATGGAAATGTGCGGCGCGTCGTCAGCCGCCTTTGCGCTTTGGAGGAACCCCTCAACGATCCGGCGGGTACCAGGAGGATAGAGGCCCTTCTGGCCCCTTTGATCCCCAAGAGGGACCCGGGGATTTTCAACCAGGCCCTCATGGAACTGGGGGCCCTCGTCTGCAGGCCCAGAGACCCCCGGTGTCCGGACTGTCCCCTCAAGGCGCTCTGTCGTGCCAGGGCGTTCGGGTGGACGGACCGGCTCCCCACCCGGGAGAGACGGCGTGCCGTTCCCCACAGGGAGGTCGTGGCCGCCGTTCTCAGGGGGGAACGAAAACGTCTGCTGATCGTCCGCCGACCCTCTGCCGGCCTTCTCGGATCTCTCTGGAAATTCCCGGGCGGCATCCTCGATCCCGGGGAACCCCTGGCCGAGGGGCTCCGTCGGCTTGTCCGCGGGGAACTGGGCGTGGAGATCGATGTCGGCCCGAAGATCATCGCGGTGAAACACGCCTACACCCATATGCGCATCACCCTGACCGCATTTTCCTGCACCTTCCCGGACTGCCGCCCTGCCGCCCGGAGCCGGACCTGGCGGTGGGCCTCCCTTCAAGAAGTGGATCGGCTTCCCTTCTCCAAGGCGGACCGGCTCGTCGCCCGGGCCCTTCACCCGGCTTGATCCACCCGACCGTCCCAGGAATTTCCCGCAGGCAAACGCTGCAACAGCGGGCGCGCCCGAACGCCCTCTTGCAGGCACATAGCCGGCAGGGCGTCCACGGACCAGCCTGTTGCATCACGGGCGTGATCAAAAGGACGGGGCGGCTGCAGATTGACAAAACCAGGGGTTGCGGATAAAAATGAATACCGCTGATCCCGTGTATTTCGTGAAAAGGAGGATACGATTCCGGTGCCCGGTTTCCCTTCTGCCCCGGCCCTGCCCGCCCTGTTCTCCCTGGCGCTTTTCTTGAGCGCGGCCCTCCTCTTCACCGTCGAGTTGATGATTGCCAAGATGATCCTTCCGCTTTTCGGCGGTACGCCCGCCGTCTGGAATACTTGCATGATGTTCTTCCAGGCGGTGCTCCTGGCGGGTTACGGTTATGCCCACCTTCTTGGGACGAGGGCGGGGACCGCCCGTCAGATCGCCGTCCAACTGACGCTCCTGGCCGCCGCCTGCATCGTCTTGCCGGTCGCCGTCCCGCGTCAGTGGGCGCCTTCGCCGGAGGGAAATCCGGCGGCGGAACTGCTCGGGCTGCTCCTGATCACCGTCGGTCCCCCTTTCTTCGTCCTTTCGTCGATCGCTCCCCTCCTTCAGCGCTGGTTCGCCCGGACCGGGCATCCTGCGGCCGTCGATCCCTACTTTCTCTACAGCGCCAGCAACCTCGGCAGCATGCTGGCCCTGATCGGCTACCCGGCCTGGGTGGAACCCCATCTCCGGCTGGCCGGCCAGGGCCGCGCCTGGACAGCAGGCTATGTGGCCGTCCTCTTTCTCACCGCCCTGTGTGCCGCGGCCCTGTGGCGATGGCGGTCGGCCTGTCCGGCCGGGGAGCGGGGCGAGGGGGAAGGTGCGGCGGGGGGCTGCGACGTCCCGGCCCCGCTCGGCCGGTGGGAAAAGGGCCGGTGGGTCCTGCTGGCCTTTGTCCCCTCGAGCCTGATGCTCGGCGTGACCTCCTTCCTCAGCACGGACGTTGCCGCCGTCCCGCTCTTCTGGGTCGTTCCCCTGGCCCTCTACCTCCTGTCCTTCATCATCGTCTTCGCTCGGGTCCCGGCCCTGGTCCACAGGATCTCGGTGTGGCTCCTGCCTCTGACGCTGCTTGCCCTCTTCCTGGCCGACTTCTCGGATCTGGGCCTCCCGAAGTGGGGGGTCTTCTCCGTCCATCTCGTGAACTTCTTCATGGTCTCCATGGTCTGCCATGGGGAGATCGCCCGGACAAGGCCTGCGGCGGGACACCTGACG
>JAJFUM010000259.1 GCA_021372415.1 Deltaproteobacteria bacterium | reverse complement strand
GAACGATCTGAGCGAGCAGGGGATCTTCACGCCGGCGATGATGATCATCGACGGTTTCCACTGCGACGGCACCATGAGGCCCGCGTTGATGGACCTCAAGAAGCTGGCTGTCGCAAAAGGGATGCACCTGTGGTTCACGGTCCATACGCACCGGCAGGAAAAGCCGGGTGCCGACGGCCTGCGCCTTTCGTTCCTTCCGGTCGTGGATCTGTTCGACGTGATCGTGGAACTCCAGCCGGTGCATGCGGATATCCACATCAAGCTTCTCAAGGGAACGGCGGCTTCGGCGTCATCCGGCGACATCTTTCTGGACCCCTCGACGATGCTGATCAAGGACCGTCCCTGAACGTCCTCCCGGCGTCCGGCACCAAAACGGCTGCTTCGGCAAAAGTCCCTTCACAGCCCTGCCTTGTTGCCGGACATCCCATTTCTCCATCCGTCCGATCGCATGACGGGCGCCCCCCTGCAGAGTCCCGGGGAGCGCCCGAAATCCATCCGGCACGAAAAGAGTCACCACCAAAGCAACAGGGCAAACCGAGCCGCCGCCGGAGTCCGATTCGCCTTGACAATTGAGGTCGAATCCATTAGCGTACCACCAAATTAGCGGAAACTGGAGGAGAATAATCATGATCGGGGTGTTGATCACGACCCACGGTAACCTTGGAAACGAGTTGATCAAGGCGGCGGAATTGATCCGGGGAGGCCTCAAGGGGATCCTCCACGTATCGATCGATCAAACCAAGGGGGTCGAAGACCTCAAGAAGGAAATCAGCACCGCCATCAAGAAGCTGGATCAGGGGCAGGGCGTTTTGATCCTCACCGATCTTTTCGGCGGCACCCCTTCCAATATCTCCCTTTCCTTTCTCAGGGAGGGAAAGGTCGAGGTCATTACCGGCGTCAATCTTCCCATGCTCCTGAAGCTTCCCGACATCAGGGAAGGGATGTCGTTGAGGGAGTTCGCCCAGTATGTCAAGGATTACGGGATCAAGAACATCTCCCTCGCCAGCGAGATCCTCAACAAAAAGGTCAGCGGATAGAGACGACGATTGCAGAACCTCATGGATATAGCCCTGGTTCGGGTCGACAACAGGCTGGTTCACGGTCAGATCCTGGAGGCATGGGTTCCCTATCTCCATATCTGCCGGATCGTCGTTGTGGACGACCAGGTGGCTTCCGACTTCTTCCGCGAGACAGTGATCCGGATGGCGGTTCCCTCCGAAATCGATGTGACCATTTCGGGCCTGCGCGAGTTCGGCGAAGCCCAGCCCTGCACCCAGGCCGACGGCCAGAAAACGATCATCCTTTTCAGCACCATCCAGGACGCCCTCGCCGCGTACCGGTTCGGTTTCCACTACGAGCGGCTGAATATCGGAAACGTATACAACGAAAACTGCCGTATCTGCTGCACCCCCTCGGTCCTGCTGAGCGAGACCGACCTCCGGGACATCACGACACTTCACAACGAGGGGGTCCAGATTGAGCTGCAGCGCGTCCCCCGTGAAAAATCCGTCGACATTTTCGACATCGTCAAGAGGGCAACTCCTTCATCGGCGGTTTAACGTCCAGGGTGTCAAGCCATGATCTGGAAGGTATTGGCCGTATCGATCTTCGGCGCTGTCCTCTGCCTGGACAGGGTCTTCATCCAGGCCATGTTTTCGAGACCGATCGTAACGGCTCCCCTGGTCGGCCTGATCCTGAACGACCCCTATACGGGTCTTATCGTCGGGGCCTTCATCGAACTGTTCTGGATCGACCAGCTGCCGATCGGGGGCCATTGCCCGCCCAATGATACCATCGTGTCGGTCCTGGTCACCGCGTCGGCCATCGAGGCCTCCCGGCTGCTCGGAGCGATGCCCAGGGGATTGATCGCCCTGGCCGTCTTGATCACCATCCCGGTCGGGCTTGCCGCTCAACGGATGGAGCATTGGTTTATCAGGGTCAACGGGACCCTGGCGAAAAAAGCTGCCGAGGAT
>JAJFUM010000257.1 GCA_021372415.1 Deltaproteobacteria bacterium | reverse complement strand
CGTCTTTCTCTTCTTTCTCGACGGATTTGCCCTGTGGCTTGCGACGAAGGTCGATCGCGACAGGAGCCTCAAGCACGCCCGGGTCGTGCTGGAAAAAACGGCCGTATCACTGCAGGAAAGGATGGACCGGGTCGTCTCCGCGACGGAGGCCATCCTGGAAAACCGCGCGTCAAGGATCGAGGAAAAGGGCCTGAAGGCCACGATCTCCTCCAGGGAAGAGTGGGAAAAGTTCCAGAAAGCGGCGAGGACACTGCCTGATTCGGGGGAACTCTGGCTTCTGGACGACCACGCCAAACTTGTCATGGATTCTACGACATATCCCTCGCAGCCGGTCACCTTCTCTGAAAGGGAGTATTTCGCCCTCCAGAGAGACAAGGGGATCGACCTGTATATCGGGCCCATTGTAAAGGGAAGGATCGTAAAGAAGTACGCCTTTACCATCAGCAAGCGCATCAATGGTAAGCACGGGAGATTTCTGGGGATCGTGCTGGCAAGCATGGAAACGGATGCCTTCGCGGATTTCCTGCGCCGTGTCGACCTCGGTGAGGGCGGAACGGTCACCGTCTTCCGCACTGATGGAGCAATGGTCCTGAGACAACCGATGGACGACAGGTACCTCGGCAAGAACTTCAAAAACCTCGAACTCTTCACCCAGAATTTTGAGGAATCACCTTCAGGGATCATTGAAACCAGTATGAACGATGACATCCCGCGCCTCATCGGCTACAGCAAGATCATAGGGTTGCCCCTCGTGGTCGCGACGGGGATTCCCATCGATTCGGTCTTGAAGCAGTGGCGTGGACGCGTCGAGATCTATTCGGCCGTAGCGATCATAGGTTTCCTGGCTCTGGTAGCTCTGTCACTGGTCGTGCGCAGAACAACATCAAGGGAAGAAAAGGAAAGGACACGAGAACTCGCCGAGATCAATGAATCCCTGGAGGCTCAGATCACCGAACGTACCAGGGCACAGACGGCCCTGCAGGAAAGCGAACAACGCTGGGCCACCACACTCGCAAGCATCGGCGATGGGATCATCGCCACCGATGTGGCCGGCAAGATCACCTTCATGAACGCCATCGCGGAGGGATTGACCCAGTGGAACAACAGCGTCGCCGTCGGCCGGCCGGCTGCGGACGTATTCAGGATAGTCGATGAAGACACCCGCAAGGTCGTCCAGGACCCCGTTGGCAAAGTCCTCGACGCCGGTAGGACAGTCGGTCTTTCGAATCACACCATACTTATAACAAAAGATGGAGCCAAGATCCCCATCGACGACAGCGGGTCGCCCATACTCGATGGTGCCGGGAAGATGACGGGGGCGGTACTCGTTTTTCGCGACATGACCGACCGTCGTGCCGCACAAAGAGCCCTCGCCGACAGTCGGCAGGATTTGAACCGGGCCCAGGAGGTGGCCCGCATCGGAAGCTGGAGGCTCAATGTCCGGCAGAACGAACTGTCCTGGTCGGATGAAACGTATCGCATCTTCGGAGTCGCGCCGGGAACGCCCATGACGTATGAGGCGTTTCTCGCCATTGTACACCCGGCTGATCGCGATGATCTAATCCGCAGATGGGAGGATGCCCTTGCAGGAGAACATTACGATCTCACCCATCGAATCATCGTGGACGGCCATACAAAATGGGTACGGGAAGTGGCGGAACTGGAATTAGACGAGCAAGGCGCATTACTTGCGGGATTTGGGACAGTCCAGGACGTCACGGATCAAAAAGAGATGGAACAGGAACTCAAGAGGGCGCACGATGAACTGGAGCTTCGCGTCCAGGAAAGAACGACCGAAATCCGCAGGCAGGCAGAATTGCTCGACCTCGCCCACGACGCCATTATCGTTACGGACACGAAGGGAAGGATCGTCTTCTGGAACCCGGGAGCCATCGCCACCTACGGCTTCACCCGTGAAGACCTGGCCGGCAAGGATCATCATAAGCTTCTGGACACACGATTTCCTATTCCTCTCGAGAGTATCCTCACCATAGTTGAAAGCAAGGGGCGCTGGGAGGGTGAGTTGATCCAGACAACACAGGACGGGCGGAAAATCGTCGTACTCAGCCGCTGGGCGATGCGCCAGGGTACCTCGGACGGTCCTCCGGAGATCCTGGAGATCAATACCGATATCACCAACCGAAGGCAAACCGAGGAAGCCCTTCGTCGTGCAAGCGTCTACAATAGAAGCCTGATCGAGGCAAGCCTTGACCCTCTTGTGACTATCGACCTCGAGGGAATAATCAGTGATGTCAATTCCGCGACAGAACTCGTTACCGGGTACTCGAGGACGGAGTTGATCGGAACGGACTTCTCCGGGTACTTTACACAGCCTGAAAGGGCAAGGGCGAGCCACAGACTGGTATTCGAAAAAGGTTTCATACGGGACTATCCCTTGGAGATGCGACACAAGTCCGGCCACAGCACATCTGTGCTTTATAACGCATCGCTCTACAAAGACGAAACGGGAAAGACCCTTGGCATCTTCGCCGCCGCGCTGGACATTACAGAGAAGAACAGGCTTGAGAGACACCTCCGCGAATCGCACAAGATGGAGGCCATCGGCACCCTCGCAGGGGGCATAGCCCATGATTTCAACAACATCATCGCCGGAATAATAGGCTTCACCGAGATGGTCCT
>JAJFUM010000250.1 GCA_021372415.1 Deltaproteobacteria bacterium | reverse complement strand
AAACGATTTTCGCCATCAGTCTCGCGGTTTTTCTACTTCTGGCTTTCACCATACCTGGGGCCCAGGCGCAGGGAAAATTTCCCAGCCGTCCCATTAGCATGATTTGTCCCTTCGCCGCCGGCGGGGGAACGGATGCCGTGGCCAGGATGGTTGCCACCCTGATGGAGCAGGACCTGGGGCAGCCCGTCAACGTCGTGAACCGGACAGGCGGCGGCGGAGCCGTCGGGCATACCGCGGGAGCGACCGCTGCCCCAGATGGGTACACCATGACGCTTAACACATCGGACGTGACGATGCTTCATTGGATGGGGGTGGCACAGGTCACCTACAGGGAGCTGAGGGCCGTCGGGCTGGTCAATTTCGATGCTTCGTCGCTCAATGTCCGGGCCGATGCCCCGTGGAAAACCGTCAAGGAACTCCAAGACTACGCCAAGGCGAATCCGGGAAAACTGAAAGCCTCGGGGACCGGAAAGGGCGGATGCTGGGACATCGCCCGGGCGGGCTGGCTGATGACAGCCGGTATTCCCGTGGATGCCATCCCCTGGGTCCCCAGCAGCGGCGCCGCCCCCTCCCTTCAGGACATGATGGCGGGCGGTATCCAGTTGGTCCCCTGCAGCCTCGCGGAAGCACGCGCCCTGATTGACGCCAAAAAGGTAAGATCCCTCGCGATCATGGCGGATAAAAGGCTGGACCTCTTCCCCGATGTCCCCACACTCAAGGAATTGGGCCTGAACTGGAGCGCGGGGGTGTGGAGGGGAGTCGTGGTTCCCAAGGGCACGCCGGACAATGTTGTAGCCATTCTCGAGAAATCGCTGGAAAAGGTGGTTAAAAACGTCAAGTACAAGGAATTTATGGATAAAAGTGGATTGGGGATCGTGTGGAAACCGGCCGCCGAGTTTGACAAGTACATGGCCGAGGAGGATGCGAGCAACCAGAAGGTCATGAAAACAGCTGGGTTGATTAAATAAATTTAACCTCCTTGCAGGGGACGCTGCCGGGAAAGTCACCGGCTGGCGGCGTCCCCAATTCGGGGATAATACCGATGGGACAAAAGGACTGTATCGGAGGAGGGATTTTTGCGGCCTTAGGCGTGGTCATCTGGGCGTTCACGTTTCAATTCCCGACCCTGGAGGGGGGGCACCCCGGACCCTCGCTGTTCCCCCGCCTCCTTGCCACCCTCTTCATCTTGTTCGGGGCCATCGTGTTCAGGAGCGGCTGGCGGACCCGCAGACCCGAAACGCTTTCCCCGGCCGATGATAAAGGGGAAAATGTAATAATAACCGGAGAAAAGAATCATTTCAACGCAGTTCTCGTCATCATCCTCATTGGTGCCTTTATCGCCCTGTCCGGCTATCTGGGGTTCATCATTGCGGGAGGGGCAGTCCTCTTGATCCTCATGTGCAAATTACATGTCAAGCCGATAAAAAGTCTTATTATTTCTGTAGCGGTCATCTGCTTCATATACTTTGTATTTGCGAAGATTTTGCGGGTTCCCCTTCCCCATGGTCTTCTAGGATGGTGAAAAGGTTATGATGTTCAGGTTTCAGGGAGATGACAGGGGAATAATCCTGGGATGGTGAGGAACATGGATGCTGTTGTTCACGGGGTACAAATGCTCTTCGCTCCGCAGACCTTTTTGACCATTGTTGCCTGTTCCTTATATGGCCTCTTCGTCGGATCGATTCCGGGCTTGAGCGCCACGCTTGCGGCATCCCTGCTGGTTCCGTTCACCTTTTTTATGGATCCCCTTCCCGCCCTGGTCGCCATCGTCACCATGTCGGCCATGGCGATCTTTGCGGGCGACATTCCCGCGGCCCTCATTCGAATTCCAGGAACCCCTTCTTCCGCCGCCTATACTCAGGATTCTTTCGCCCTCACGAAGCAGGGGAAGGCGCAACTGGTTCTGGGCACTGACATCATCTTTTCCGCCATCGGCGGCTTGATGGGGGCCGTGGTGCTGATGACTTCTGCACCGCTCCTGGCCGAAGTTGCCATGAATTTCTCGACGTTCGAGTATTTCTGGCTGGCGGCTTTGGGGCTCAGTGCCACGGTCATGGTCTCCGCAGGTTCGCAGGCCAAGGGTGCCATCGCCATGTGCCTGGGGCTCTTCCTCTCCACCATCGGCGTGGACATTACGCTCGGCTGCCCCCGTTTCACCTTCGGAAACGTTGACCTTTTGAACGGGGTTTCCTTTATCCCGGCCATGATCGGCGTTTTTGGGATTTCCGAAATCATGCGTAATGTCAGCGAGAGGCAGATGGATTTTGCGATCACCAAAGTGAAGTCGAAGGGAATTTTTGCGGGAGTCGGAAAACTCTTTAAAAAGTATCAATGGAACATGTGGAGGTCCGGGATTATCGGAACCATCATCGGCGTTCTTCCGGGGGCTGGCGCCGATATCGCGGCCTGGATCGCTTATGCCGTCTCCAAGAGGGGGTCCAAGGAGAAGGAACTCTACGGGAAGGGGTCGATCGAGGCGATCGTAGATTCAGGCACGGCCAACAACGCCTGCTTGGCAGGAGACTGGGTCCCGGCGCTCGTCTTCGGGATCCCGGGGGATTCGATCACGGCTGTCGTCATCGGGGTCCTTTTCATGAAAGGGCTCCGCCCCGGGCCGATGATCTTCGAAACTCAGCCGGAGATCATCTACGGGGTTTATTTCGCCTTTATCGTCGCCAACCTCCTGATGGTTCCCTTCGGCTGGTTGGCGGTGAAGGTGAGCTCTCAGATGCTCCGGGTCCCCAAGAACATCCTGATCCCGATCATCCTGATGTTCGCCATCACCGGGGCCTTTGCCATCAACAACGATGTGTTCGACATCATCACGCTGGGTGTTTTGGGTATCATCGGCTTCTTTATGGAAAGAAACGGATACCCTGTGGCCCCCATTGTGCTTGGCTTGGTCCTTGGGCCTATCCTCGAGCAGAATTTCATGACGAGCATGATCAAGTCGGCCTGGAATTTGCTTCTCTTTTTCACCCGGCCGATCAGTGCGCTTTTAGGGATTATCACGGTGGCCATGTGGGGCTTCCCGTTCCTGATGATCTTTTTGGAAAAGACAAAGACCAACAACAGTGGCTCGATACAGCGTTGAGTTCCTGTCACATGGTTTTACGAATTAGATCGATGAGATGGTTTTGTTGAACACAGGGCTTCTGGATCCGGCCGTACAAGATGAATTGTCCCGTTGCCTGCATTGTGGGATGTGTTTGCAGGTCTGTCCGACGTACCACATCTACGGCACGGAAATGGATTCTCCGCGGGGACGGATTGCGTTGATGCGGGCAGTGACCAAGGGGCGGTTAAAAGTGTCCGAACTGCCGTCGTCCTTTATCCGCCATATTGAATTATGCTTGGCCTGCCGTGCCTGTGAATCCGCCTGTCCCTCCGGCATGGAGTACGGCCATTTGATTGAGGCGGCCCAGAGCACGATTCGACAGAACGTAAAAGATAGCCGGGTAGCGCGCTGGCTGAAATGGGTGGGCTTCCGGCAGCTCATGCCTTTTCGCGAACGCCTGAAGGTGCTGGCTTCCATATTGTGGCTGTATGAAAACAGTGGTCTGCAGACCGTTTTCCGGTCATTACATTTCCTGCCGCAGCGTTTGAAGTCAATGGAATTCCTTTTGCCCCCCATATCCCGCGAATATTTTAATTATGCGTTTCCGGCACCCGCCATTGGTCAAAAACGGGGCAAGGTTGCCTTCTTTATCGGTTGTGTGCAGGAGGCGTTTCTAGCCAAGGCCAATCGCGCTACCATTCGCGTCCTGCAGCGCAACGGTTATGAAGTGCATTTTCCCGCTGGGCAAACCTGTTGCGGGGCCGCTCAACTGCACCAGGGCGATCTTGAGTTTGCCCGTACGCTGGCCCGCAAGAACATCGACGCCTTTTTGGACAACGGTTTTGAAGCGGTCATCAGCAATGCCGGAGGGTGTGGCGCCACGCTGAAGGATGAGTATACGGAGCTGTTCAAAGAAGACCCGATATATTCCGAGCGTGCCTCCCGTTTTTCTTCACTGGTGCGCGATTTCAGCGAATTCATGCTGGATCACCTGCACGAGCCGCCCCGTGGGGCGGTACCGGTACGTGCCGTATATTCGGATTCCTGTCATCTTCGCCATGTCCAGAAGATCAGCCGGCAGCCGCGCCAATTGCTCCGCCTGATTCCAGGTCTGGATCTGGTGGAACTCAAGCGTCCCGATTTATGCTGCGGTTCGGCCGGCGTCTATAACATCATGCACCCCCAAACAGCCAATCCCATCCTTGATTTAAAAATGGACGATGTCAAGAGCACCAAGGCCGACCTTCTTATTGTGAGCAACACCGGCTGTCACATGCAATTGATCGCGGGCACCGAACGGTCAAACCTTCCGATCCGGGTAGCCTATATCGCTGAAGTGTTGGAAGAATCCTACACTCAGGGGAGTCCGGGATGAATTCTGCTGCCGATAACATAAACTCCCTGCGGAGTCTGTTCACTGCCGATCAAGTGATATGGGATCCGGTGGAGTTAATGACATACGAAATTGATGCTGGCGTAGATCGTGAAAAACCACTGGCCGTATTATTCCCTCTCGATACACGGGACGTCATCCGCGCGGCGGAGTGGTGCCGTGATCGCCGCGTGCCGCTCGTAGCCCGTGGCTCAGGAACAGGTCTTTCCGGGGGGGCCGTGTCGGCAAAGGGGGGTTTGATACTAGAATTTTCGCGGATGAAAGAAATAGAGAAAATCGATGAAACCAGCCTCCGGGCGTGCTTCCAGCCCGGCGTCATCGCGCTTCACTTTTCGGACACTGTTGCCGAGAAGGGGTTGCACTATCCTCCCGATCCCGCAAGCGCCCGTTCGGCCTCCCTGGGCGGCACCGTCGCCGAAAACGCGGGAGGCCCCCATTGTTTGAAATATGGTGTAACGACGAATTATGTCATGGGGATGGAGGTTGTTCTTTCTGATGCGCAATGCATCACGCTGGGGGGGCCGGCGCTCGATTATCCGGGTATCGACCTGCCCGGCTTACTGACCGGAAATGAAGGGACCTTGGCGATAATCACCAAGACCACGGTCCGGTTGTTAAGGAAACCTCCCGCAGTGATGACCATGATGGCGGCATTTGATTCCGTCGATCTGGCGTGTGCGGCCGTTTCGGCGATTGTTGCCAGTGGCATTGTTCCAGCCACGCTGGAATTGATGGATCAGAAGATCATGGAGATCCTGGAAGCCTATACGCATGCGGGTCTGCCTGTACAGGCCGGAGCGGCGTTGATTATCGAAGTGGATGGCTATTCGGCCGGCTTACAACCTCAAATCGATCAAATCTTAAAAATCATAGAGCCGTTTAACGCCTTTGGTTTACGCTTTACTCAAGATGAAGAGGAAAGGGCGGCGATATGGTTTGCCCGGAAAAGTACGGCAGGTGCCATGGCACGGCTCGCCCCTGCTTATTTCGCAGTGGACCCCACAGTACCCAGATCACTGTTGGGGGAAGCCCTGCGTGGTATGACAAAAAAATGTGAAAGCAGGGGCCTGCGAATTTATTTCGTTTCCCACGCCGGAGACGGCAATCTGCATCCTCATATCCTCATCACCGATCCAGACGACGAGAAACTGATGAATCATGTTCGTGAGACAGGCAAGCTCATCATGCAGGAAGCGGTCCGTCTGGGCGGAACCATATCGGGCGAGCATGGAGTCGGGATTGAAAAGCGCGAATTCATGAATTTCATGTATACCCCCGACGAACTTTCGGCGATGAGAGACATCAAAGCCGTATTCGATCCGCAGAATCGATTCAACCCTGGAAAAATATTCCCTTCCGCACCGCCGGATCCTGACCTCATCCCACAAAACCGCATCCTCCCGGCAGTACAGACTATTGCGGGCAAGATCCGCACCGCAGCAGAATCAATTCCGCCGGCCAGGGTGTTCATTGCCGGCAATTCTATGCCGGAGAGTCTTTTGTCCCCCGGGGATATCTGCTTGTCCATCCGGGCATTGGATGGGGTCATATCCTTTCCCCCGGATGATATGCTCGTCGTTGCGGGAGCAGGCACCTCGCTGAATAGCTTAAAAGCATTTCTGAAGTCGAAGAACCGCTATCTTCCCCTCGTTTCTCCGTGGGACGAGACAACCCTCGGCGGGCTTGTGGCTGCAAATCTCAACGCCCCGCTACGCACACGCTATGGAGGGATAAGAGACCTGCTGCTTTGTATGACGGTGATCTTGCCGAACGGACGGGTGATCGATGCCGGTAAACCGCTGATAAAGAATGTTGCCGGATACGATTTGGCGAAATTATTTATTGGGTCGTTCGGTTGCCTAGGGATGATTACGAGCGTGACTTTTAAAGTACTTGCGTTCCCAAAGGTCAGTGTCACCCATTCCATTCCCGTCGGGGATCCTGCCCAGGCGATCCGGGTGGGTTTATCCGTATACCAGCAAACCCTCAATGCCTCTGCAATACTATGGATTAAGAAAAAAGACACGCTGCAAGGGAATTTAATATGTACATTTGAAGGTTTGCCGGAGGACATCCAGATTGATGGGGATCTGCTTTTCCATGTGGCATCGGCCAATCATCTTTCCAAGATCAATTCCGTAGAGGGTAATGATGGATCGTCCATTTGGGTGGATTGGGTCCGTTCCTGCTGTGATATGGGTCCGGTGGTCAAATACGGCGTGGCCCCGGGGGATCTGCTTGAATTGATCGGCAACCATCCCGATGAAACGGCATCCAACGCGGCACTCATCGATATTGCCAATGGTTGTCTCTATCTCAGCGACGATGGCCATGCCTGTCTTGCCCAGAAGGCCCTCCAATTGAATGGATATGCCATTGACATCAGCAAAACGCCACCGGATCCGAATCGTATTTTCAAAGATCGGAGCGGGACACGTTTATCGACGGCGCTTAAGCAACGTTGGGATCCCTCGGGCAGCTTCAACCCATGCGGGCCGTTGCTTTAATCGTCATGGCTAGAAAACGGACCAAGCAGTATGAGCAAGCTGGCCTTCGGTGAATATGTGAATAAATTAAGCTTGTTCAATACTGAAAATCAACGACATTGAGTAAGGAAAGGGGAAAGGAGGCGGTCGTCTATTTTTTGGGGGGCATAGGGAAAAAGTAGCGAAGATTGAATCGGTTCGTCCCAAAGCGCGATTTTATCAAACTTAAATCCAACAGTAAGGAGGGAGGAAGGTATGATCAAGCGAAGACGCATCTTATGGGTTACTTTTTTATCCATCATGGTCGTGGCCGTGGTCGGCGGTGGCATTGCGACTGCGGCCGACGAGATCCGGATCGGATTTACGCCCCCTGTCACCGGTACACACGCTGCATCGGGATCTCTCCAGGTCAAGGCGATCAAGTTGGCCCTCAAGGAGATCAATGCCGCCGGCGGGGTGAACGGAAAGAAGATCGATCTTAGAATCATTGACAATCAATCCACGAACCCCGGCGCGCTGGCGGCGTTGCAGAAGGCCGTGGATCAGGAAAAGGTGCTGGCCATGATCGGCTGCCTCTACAGCACCCAGGTCTTTGCCACGTCGGATGCCATCAAGAACTATGGCATTCCCACGTTTATCGGCGCCACCAATGTCAACCTCACCAGGCAGGGCAATCCCTGGCTGTTCCGCGTGCGGCCCGATGACTCCGTTGCCGCAGGGGCCATGGTGAAATACATCAAGGATGATACCAAGTTCACGAAGATCGGCCTCCTGCACGATTCGGACGCCTTCGGCACCGGCGGCGCTGACCTGGTGGAAAAGGGCGCCAAGGAGGCAGGGCTGACCGTGGTGAAACGGGAGAAGTGCGTGACCGCAGCGAAGGACTTTACCGCGGAGCTCCTGGCCTTGAAAAACGCCGGAGCGCAGATTCTGGTCTTCTACGGCCACCAGGAAGCCACGGCGTTGCTTCAGCGGCAATTGCGCCAGCTCGGCTCGCCCTTCAAGTTTCTCGGTTCGCCCAGCGCTGCGTCGAAAGACGCTCTGAACCTTGCCAAGGAGGCTGCAGAGGGAATTTGGGCCGTGGTCGATTTCGTGCCGGGACAGAGCGAGGAGAACAAGCGCTTCGCCGAGGCCTACAAGAAGGAGTACAACGAGGAGTATGACAACCTCAGCATATGGACTTATGACGGTCTGAAAATCCTGGTCAACGCCATCAAGAAGGCCGGGGAAGATCGTGGCAAAATCCGGGAAGCCATTCTGGCTACGCAGGGATACAAGGGCGTCCAAGGCACCTTTTCCTTCACCCCGAACGGCGACGGCCTGAGCGAGGTGAGCATTGTTCAGATCGAGAAGGGTCAGCCGAAACTTCTGAAGATCGTGAACGTGCGTGCAAAATAAGCGCCGCTCGACGCAGGGATCGATACAGCAGGCGTCCGGTCCCGCGCATGGCTGCATGCAGGGACCGGGCGTCAAGGAGGGATTCTGAATGGATTGGCCTACAAATCTTCAAATGGTCGCCGCAGGCCTGGCCATGGGTTCCATTTACGCCCTTGTGGCCCTGGGGTTTGTCCTGATCTTCAACGCGGTCAATGTCGTCAATTTTGCGCAGGGGGAATTCGCGATGGTCCCGGCCTTCGTAGCCGTGTGGCTGATGAACAGCCTGAATACCCCCTTCGCCCTGACCTGCGTGATCACCGTCGTCTTCATGGGCGTCTTCGGCATCGTCTTCCAGCGCATTGCGTACTATCCCCTGCGCCATCGGAGCTTCCTGCCCGTTGTGATCAGTACCATCGGCGTGGGCATCTTTCTCAAGAATGCGGCACAGCTCATCTTCGGCGCCGAACCGTTGTCCATGCCACGGCCGACCTCCGCGACTGCACTGAACATATTTGGAGTGTTTGTGGACCCCCAGTACATCGTAATCATTCTGTGCACGCTGATCCTGCTCGGCTTCCAGTACTTCTTCTTCGAGAAGACCATTTTGGGCAAGAAGATGCTGGCAACGGCGCAGGACAAGCAGATGGCGCGGCTGCTGGGCATCCCGGTGGCGCAGATGATCGCCATTACCTTCGCCTACAGCTCTATTCTCGGAGCGGCGGCCGGAATCCTGGTCGGCCCCATTTTCTTCGTGACCAAGGACATGGGGGCAATGATCGGGCTCAAGGCATTCTGCTCGACCATTGTCGGAGGATTCGGGAGCGTCCCCGGGGCGATCCTCGGGGGGCTCTTTCTGGGCGTGATCGAGGTATTCGCCGCGTATTACATCTCCAGCGCCTATCGCGACGCCTTCGCTTTTGTCATTCTGATCCTGGTTCTGCTTCTGCGTCCACAGGGATTCTTCGGCGAGAAGATCGCCGAGAAGGCATAGGGGGTGCGCTAATGAACACACGCATAAAGAACCTGCTCATTCCTGCCGTTCTGGTCGTCGTTGTTCTGCTCCTCCCCCGGTTCATAACAAGCAACTACTGGCTGAACCTGATCAACCTGTCCATCAGTTTTTCAATTGCCTGTCTGGGACTGAACATCGTCTTGGGATTCGCCGGGCAACTGTCACTGGCCCAGGCGGCCTTTTGGGGAGTGGGGGCCTACACCTCCGCAGTCCTCACCACCCAATTGGGTTTGCCCGTTTGGGCAGGGATGTTCGCCGCGTTCTTCGTGGCGGCCTTCTGCGGGGTATTGCTGGGCATTCCCACGCTGAAGCTGTCGGGCCATTACCTGGCGATGGCGACGATCGGGTTCGGGATCATCCTCCAGCTCATCCTGGTCAATGAGATCTGGCTGACCAAGGGTTCCGACGGCATCACCATGATTCCTTCGCCCTGGATCGGCTCCCTTGAGTTGAAAGACCCAGGCACCTTCTTTTACGTGGCGGCGATTTCTCTGATCCTTCTGTCCTGGGGCGCAATCCACCTCAAGGATTCCCGCGTGGGCCGCGCCTTCATGGCCATCCGGGA
>JAJFUM010000246.1 GCA_021372415.1 Deltaproteobacteria bacterium | reverse complement strand
AGGAAGGGCCAATCTGCGGATCATCCAGTTGGCGAAGATCGACCGACTGCGGGACTACCTGACCCGGCGCTTCGTGGACATCAAGTCCCTCATCGACGGCGGGATCATCGTCCAGCAGTCACCCCTCAACAAGGTCAAGGGGCCGGCCGACTTGGCCCTCGCCGAAACGACCTACAAGGACAAGACCTACCGGATCAAAAGACCCCCTACGGCGCAGGAGATGGAAGACCTCCTCTTCGGCTGGTTCGTCGAGCAGGGGGTGACCTCCAATTCGGTCCTCTACGTCAAGGACGGCTGCACGGTCGGGATCGGGACGGGTGAGCAGGACCGCGTCGGCGTGGCCGAGATCGCCGTCTACAAGGCCTACCAGAAGTACGCCGACGCCCTCTGCTTCGACAGGCACGGGATCCCCTACAAGGATCTGGAACTGGCCGTCGAAAAGGGGACCCGCCCAAAGGAGGAAAAGGATCAGATCGATGCCGAAACAAAGGCCGCCAAGGCGGGGCTCATCGGCGCGGCGATGGTCTCGGACGCCTTCTTTCCCTTCAGGGACGGCGTGGACGTGGGGATCCGCCAGGGGGTGACGGCCGTGGTCCAACCCGGCGGTTCCATGAGGGATTGGGAGGTGATCGAGGCCTGCAACGAGGCAGGGGTGACGATGGTCCTGACGGGCCAGAGGGCCTTCAAACACTGAACGACCATCAACAGGCCTGTCCGGAAAATCCCAGTTCCGGGCAGGCCGACGCCATGGGGCGAATGGCGGCTCCGGACCGGGAACGTTGAGTAAAATTTCTTGCCCTCTCGCCTTCATCTGCCTGTCATCAACCGTCAGTTCACAAAATAACGTTGTAATGTCAAATTGTTATGTGAAAGGAGGAGATGACATGGATCTGTCGAGACGTACCTTTCTCACGGCGGCAGGGGCTGCCGCCACAGTGGCCATGGTCCCGGGGAGGGTTCTGGCCGATCGTTGGACCGGCACCGAAGGCGTCCGTCTGCCCGATGCCCTTGTCCAGGTCCTCGATGACCGCTTTGCGAAGTACCGCATCTCGCTGGCGAAAGTCGAGCGGTTGTGGACCGGCGCCATGTGGGCGGAAGGGCCGGTCTGGTTCGGGGATCAGCGTTGCGTGATCTTCAGCGACATCCCCAACAACCGGATGCTGAAGTACGACGAGCAGTCGAAGAGGGTCACGATCTTCCGTCAGCCCTCGAACTTCGGGAACGGGAACGCCCGCGACAACCAGGGGCGCCTGGTCACCGCCGAGCACGGCGGCGGCCGGCGGGTCACCCGGACCGAGTACGACGGCACCATCACGGTCATCTGCGACAAATTCGAGGGCAAGCAGTTCAACTCGCCGAACGATGTGGTCGTGAAGAAGGACGACTCCATCTGGTTCACCGATCCGCCCTTCGGGATCGGCGGGCATTACGAGGGATACAAGGCCAAGGCGCTCCTGCCCTGGGATGTCTACCGATGGGATGCGAAGACCAACCAAGTCGCCATGGTGGCGAACGACATCAAGGGGCCCAATGGCCTGTGCTTCTCCCCCGACGAGTCCAAGCTTTACATCGTCGAGGCCCGGACCAGTCCGCGCCAGATCCGTGTCTATGACGTGACGGCCAACGGGACCCAATTGACCAACTCCCGGGTCTTCACCACTTGCGGCCCGCTGGCGGCGGACGGCATGCGCTGCGACCGGGACGGCAACCTCTGGGTCGGCGTGGGCGGCGGTGAGGGGAAGGACGGTGTGGCGATCTATGCCCCGGATGGAAAACAGATCGGGATGATCAACACGCCAGAGCGGGTGGCGAACGTCTGCTTTGGCGGTCCGAACCGGAATCGCCTGTACATGACGGGGACCACCTCCCTGTATGCCCTGTACACCGAGGCCGAGGGGGCCACCCTGGGCTAGGCCCGAAGTCGTCCTTTTGCTCTTCAGGATGGGGGGAGCGCCCAAAAAGCGTTCCCCCCCCTTTTTGGTTCGAACCCTGCGGGGAAGGTACGCCGCCTCTTCGGAAGACGGGCGGCCCCTGGGGATTGAAGCCGATCCCTGCCTGGCCTATCGAGAGGTTTTCATTGTCGAATCCGAGACTACAGGCCGTAGAGCTTCGCCCCCGGCAGGACCGTCATGCCGTTCTGCTTGAGGACGTCGATCGCCCGGTCCGGGGTATCGAGCCGGAAGATGATCACGGCGTTTTCGCCGCTTCGCTCCACGAAGGCGTAGAGGTACTCCACGTTGATCCCGTTTTTCGTGAGGACCTCCAGAATGCTGTGGAGGCCGCCCGGCCGGTCCGGGACCTCGACGGCCACGACGGTGGTTCGGCTGACCCGGAGCCCCTGCTCCTTGAGGACGCGGCTGGCCGTCTCCTCGTCGTTGACGATCAGGCGGAGGATCCCGAAATCCGTGGTATCTGCCAGGGACAGGGTCCGGATGTTGATCCCGGCGTCCTTCAGGATCCGGGTCACCTCTTCCAGGCTGCCCGGCTTGTTCTCCAGGAATATGGATATCTGCTCGACCTTCATCGCTAACCCCCCTTCCCTTGTCCAGTGTTTCAGATCTGGCGTTTGTCCAGAACCCGGCTGGCCTTCCCCTCAAACCGCTGGAGGGACTTGGGCTCCACCAGCTTGACTTTGGCGGAAACCCCCAGATAGTCCTTGATGTCCTTGACGATCCGCCTTTCCATGTTCTGGAGGACCTTCACCTCGTCGGCGTTGGAGAAGAGCTGATCGCTCACCTCCACCTGGACCTCGAGGGTGTCGAGGTTTCCGGTGCGGTCCACGATGAGCTGGTAATGGGGTTCCACCCCCTTGATCGCCATGAGGACCGCCTCGATCTGGGAGGGGAAGACGTTGACCCCCCGGATGATCAGCATGTCGTCGCTGCGGCCCATGACACGGTCCATCCGGTGGAGCGTCCGGCCGCACCGGCAGGGTTCCGTGATCAGGCGGGAGATGTCCCTGGTCCGGTAACGGATGAGGGGGAAGGCCTCCTTGGTGATCGTTGTGAAGACCAACTCGCCCTCAGATCCCGGGGGCAGAACCTCGCCGGTCTCGGGGTTGATCGTCTCGACCAGGAAGTGATCCTCGAAGATGTGCATTCCCTGGCGGCCCTCCAGGCATTCCATGGAGACACCGGGGCCCATGATTTCGGAGAGACCGAAGATGTTGAGCGCGGTGATGTTGAGCGCGCCTTCGATCTCCTGGCGCATCTTCTCGCTCCAGGGCTCGGCGCCGAAGATCCCGACCCGGAGCTTGAGGGCCTTCATATCGACGCCCATCGCCTTGCCCTGCTCGGCCAGGTTGAGGGCGTAGGAGGGGGTGCAACAGATTGCCGTCGGACCGAAATCCTGGAGGATCATGATCTGCCGCTTTGTGTTGCCGCCGGACATGGGGATGACGCTGGCGCCGAGCTTCTCGGCCCCGTAGTGGGCTCCCAGCCCGCCGGTGAACAGGCCGTAGCCGTAGGCGTTGTGGATGATGTCGTTCTTGGTGAGACCCGCAGCCACGAAGCAACGGGCCATCAGCTCAGACCACGTCTCGATGTCCCTCTTGGTGTAGCCCACGACGGTCGAGCGTCCCGTTGTTCCCGAGGAGGCGTGGAGGCGTACCACGCTGCTCATGGGAACGGCGAAGAGCCCGAAGGGGTAGTTGTCCCGTAGGTCCTGCTTGGTGGTGAAGGGAAACCGCCGGATGTCGTCGAGGGATTTGATGTCGTCGGGCTGGACGCCGGCCTGGTCGAAGGACCGCCGGTAGAAACCAACGGTGTGGTAGACCCGCTGGACGACCTGCTTGAGCCTCTTGAGCTGCAGGGCTTCCAACACCTCGCGCGGCAATGTTTCGTACTCTTCGTTGTAGATCATGGACCTTGTGCCCCCCTCTCTCTTTTTCCGGAAAGCGGCCCGCAGGGCGGTGCAGCGGGAAAAACCCTGAGCCTCTACAGGCTTTATAACAAAACTCCTTCCAGGGGGCAAGGAGACCTTTTCGGGAGAACAAGTGACACGCACCGCACAATCCCGAAAGGCTTTCGGGCTCCTTGCCGTCGAAGCGGAGTCCCGGCAAAGGCAAGTTTTTGAGCGCATCAGCGCGAGTTTTGCCTTTGCAGCGAAGCCAGACGTGGCAGGGCCGAAAAAGATTTCCGGGCGCAGAAATCCTTTTGGAGTTTCACAGGATATGCCTTGGGGAGGGTAAGGTCAGGAGGCCGGTTGATGGCGGCGTCCGTAGCGGTACCAGAGGCGGATCAGCCGGACCGTGACGATGGCCATGAGGAGGCGGGGGACATAGACCCAGAACGGGTTGATCCCCAGTTGCAGGAAGAGAGGCGGGTCCTCGACCATCGAGTGGTTCATCCCGATGGACAGGTGGAGGATCTCCAACTCGTCGCTGGTCAGGTGGCCGCTTTTGGCCTCCTCCACGATGATCGCCCCGCCGTAGGAGAGACCGAAGACCACGGCGGTCATCCAGAGGAAACCCACCTTCTGGTCGAGCCCCATGAGCCGCAGGAAAGGGCTGAGTGCCCGGACGAAGGGGTGGATCCATTCGAAGGCCTTGAGAAGCTCCAGGAGGGTCAGGAGGATCATGATGATGACGAAGATCTTGAGTGTCAGCATGGCCGTTGTCCAGGCCCAGTGGCGGATCATGTCCAAGAAGGCCGGCTGCAGGCTCAGGGCGCCGCCTGCCGGGGTGGGCATGACGGTGGCGCTGCCCACCCAGGGCGCTATCAGGAGGACCGTGATGACGGCGCCCCCGATCCTCACCAGGGTCGCCTTCAGGGGATGGATGCCGGAGCTGCCCTGGATGATCCCCTCCTGGATCAGGGCGTGGCACATCAGGATGTAGACGGACATCAGCGTCATCTGGGGGGTGCTGAAGGGCAGGACCGCCATGGCGGCAATCCCCCCGTAGACCGAACCGAGCATGCCGATGATGAGCGGGAGCGCGGCGGTGGGCGGGAGGCTGAGCAGGCCCATCAGCGGCCTGAGGAGAAAGTCGAGGTGGTGCAGGAGGCCGCTCCAGTCGAGGACGGCGGTGAAAAGGGAGATCGGAACGACGATCTTCATCATCCAGATGAAACCGCTCAAACCCTTCTTGCGGCCGTTGGCCAGCCCCTGCTTCAGCAATCCCCGGTAATCCTTCCCAGCCATTTCTTCCTTCCCCGTCGGGTTTTTTGGACATCGGAGAGGTTTATCAGATCGTCCCTCAAAAGGGGAAGCGTTTTTTTCGAAAACTGCTTTGCGCAAACAGGGGGGATATGTTACTTAACCTCTACGAATCATAGCTGTCAGGCCTTTAAGGGGAACGGGATGAAGCTGACCATCTACCGCAAGCTGCTTTTGAGCTATCTCGCGATGGCCCTTCTGACCGTGCTCGCCAGTGCCTACGCCATATTCAGCCTTCAACAACTCAACCGTCTTGCCGAACGGGTCATCAACGAGGATTTTGTCGTCGTCGATATCAGCAAAAAAATGATGACCGCCCTGCTCGCCCAGGAGAGCGCCGAGAAGCGTTACCTGATCCTCCGTGATCCCACCCTGGAGGCGATCTTCTGGTCGCGGAGCCAGGAGTTCAAAGACGGGATCGCAGATCTCAAGAAAGGCCGGTTTTCGGAAGCCGGTCCGGCACTGGCCCGCGTCGTTTCCCTCCACGGCCGGTACGACGAAATCTTCCAGCAGGAGGCTGCCCTGGTTCGGGGAACACGGGGCGACGAGGCCCAGGCGCTCTCCGAAGGCGAGAGCCGCAGGACGATCGACGAGATCGCCCAGCACATCCGGGGGCTGCAGAGACGGGCGGAGCGGGACATTGATGCACGGATGAACGCAATCGAGGATCAGGGACACCGGGGTTCCCGCCTGACGGCCCTGTTGATCCTGGTCAGCCTCGTGGGCGGCGGCGTGCTTATGCTGCTGGTGACTTACAACATCTCCCGGCCGCTCAAGAAGCTCGAGCAGGCGACCGGACTGATCGCCGACGGGAAATTCGACGCCGATTTCCGGATGAACCGGAAGGACGAGATCGGGAGCCTGGCCCATGCCTTCGGGGAGATGAGCCAGCGCCTCAAGGTTCTCGAGGAGCGCAACCTCGATGCCAGCCCGCTGACGGGTCTTCCAGGAAACCGGGCGATCGAACGGGAGATCGTCAAACGTCTGGCGGCCAAACAGGCCTTTTCGCTGTGCCACGTGGACCTGGACAATTTCAAGCCCTTCGTCGACAAATACGGCTATGCCTGGGGGAGCGAGGTGATCAAGGAGACGGCGCATCTGCTGGCCGCCGTCCTCGGGGAGGCAGGAGATGCAGGGGACTTCATGGGCCATATCGGCGGGGACGATTTCGTGATCATCTCGGAACCCCCTCGGGCGGAAGAGCTCTGCCGCCGGGTCGTTGCCGGCTTCGACGGGAGGATCCAGAAATTCTACACGGAAAAGGACCGTGAGCAGGGGTTCTTCATCGGGAAGGACCGCAAGGGGGTCCAGCAGAAATTCCCCCTGATCACCGTGACGATCGCCATCGTCACAGACGACAGCTCCCGCTTCAAGAGCCCCCTCGACATGGCTGAGGCGGCGGCCGAGCTCAAGGAGTACGCCAAGACGCTCCCTGGGAGCAATTACGTGACAGAGGAAGGGGGGAGGCAATGATGCGCCTGCGAAACATCCTTGTCTGGGCGGTGGCGACGCTCTGGCTGGCCGGGTGCGCCGCCGAGGTGCCGACCGTCGGGAAGCGGGATGCCGAGACGATCCTCCTGCCGGCGGATGAGCAGGCGGCCGCTTCCCGTCCGACGGAGGACCGCGATCTCTTCTACGAGGGGATCTCCTACTTGAGCCGGGTCGGGAAACCGGACCCGGTTCAGGCCCGCAGGGCCTTTGTCTCCTTCCTCCAGCGTCATCCGCAGACCCGCTTGCGCTCCGTGACGGAGAGTTTCATCCGTCTGATCGACGAGGGGGCTGACCTGCGGGAGGCCGGCCAGCAGGAGCGGCTCCAGACGGAAAGGCTCAAGGCGGAACGGACCCGGCTCCAGCAGGAGAACGACCAGCTCAAGAAAACAGTCCGCGAACTGACTGAGAAAATCAAGACAGAAACCTCTTCGCTGAGCCAGGAAAACGAACAGCTCCGGAAGGACCTCCAGCGGCTCAAAGCCCTTGAGGTCGAACTTGAGAAACGGGACCGGATGCTCCGCTGAACGGACACCCCCCTAAACCCCGACACCCCTTTCCGACTCCAGGAATTCCCGGGCCATCTGGATCCCGAGGGCGGTCTTCACGTCGATGATCTCCCTGTCCCGGATCATCCGGCGCGCCTCGTCGAAGGAGGCCGTCATGACCCGGATGTACTCGTCCTCGTCACCCGGCAGCCTTGCAGGATAGAGATCGAGGGCGAGGTAGAAGTGCATGTACTCGTTGCAGTACCCCGGGACGAGATAGCCCTCGAAGAGCTTGACGAGGCGTTTCGCCTGAAAACCCACCTCCTCGGCCAGTTCCCGCTGGACGCAGTCTTCGACCGCCTCGTTTTGGCGGTCCATGTTTCCGGCGGGGATCTCCACGATGATCCCGCCCGTGGCATACCGGTACTGGCGGATCAGGACCAGATTTCCCTCAGCGTTCACCGGAACCACGGTGACACAGGGCCTGTGATCGATCCAGCTCTGCCTGAAGATCCGTCCGTCGGGCAGACGGACATCCCCTTCAAAGACATCGAAGATCCGGCAGTGATACATGAGATTGCGGTTGAGTTCGTCTGGCATGGCTTGGGGATATTCCTTTCATGGGGGATTTTGGTCGACCGGGTGCCCTGCGCCCAAAAGGCAGGGAAAGGCCTTCCCGGTCAGTTGGTCTTCATGATGGCAATGAGGTGCTGCTCGATGGTTTCCTTAGGCAGGGCGCCCACGAGGCTGTTGATCAGCTTGCCGTCCTTGAAAAGGAGCATCGTCGGGATGTTGCGCACGTCGTAACGGGAGGCCGTCAGGGGATTCTCGTCCACGTTGAGCTTGGCGATCCGGACGCCTCCCGCGTACTTGGAGGCGAGCTCGTCGAGGATCGGGGCCACCATTCGGCAGGGCCCGCACCAGGGCGCCCAGCAATCGACCAGCACCGACCCCGGACTGGAGAGGACCTCCCGGGAAAAGGTGCTGTCCGTCACTTCGACGGGGCGGCCCTGATCGCTGTTGACCACCAGCGTCGTGCCGCACTTGCCGCAGAGCGGCTGGTCGTTGAGACGGGTTTCGGGCATCCGGTTCTTCGTGCCGCACTTGAGACAACGGATGATCATTTCGTCCAGGACCGCACCGCACTTGCCGCAGAGCGGCCGGTCGTGGAGTCTGGTCTCCGGGATCCGGTTTTTCGTCCCGCAGTTCAGGCAGCGGACCACCATCTGTTTTTCTGTCATAGGGCCACCTTCACCTTGACGGGATTGAGGACCCGCACCAACTCCGTCGGCGACATCTCGGCCAGAAGACCCCGGCTGCCGGCGTTGATCAGGATCTGGGGCAGGGTGGCGATCTCCTCTTCCATGAAGATCCGCAGGGGCTTCTTCGTCCCGAATGGGGAGGTCCCCCCCACCCGGTAGCCGGTATGTTTTTCCGCAACCTTGGGATCGCAGGGGCTGACGGCCTTGACCCCCAGGACCCTGGCCAGGGATTTGGTGGAGACCTGCCGGTCCCCGTGCATGAGGACGATCAGGGGAGTCCCCCGCTCGTCCTCCATGACCAGGGTCTTTATCACCAGGTGTTCGTCCACCTCCAGCTCCCGGGCCGAAACCCGGGTCCCGCCGTGTTCCTCATAGCGGTAGGGCCGCAGGGTGAAGGTCATCCCGCTTTTCTTCATCGCAAGAATGGCTGGGGTGACCGGAATCCGATCCTTGGTCATGCCGTTCCTCCGCACCGTCTATGACATTAGTATAATCACAACAAACCGGCAGGTCAATGCCCCGAAATCCGTTGGTCGCGAAAATGATAAGTCATTGGAAGGCCTTTGGATCCAAACGTCCACCGGACGATCGGCGTCACGACGGGCATGAGGTCATCCCCCCTTTCCAACGGGCAGCCGCCCCAATCCTCCTTCAACGGGCTTGACCATTCGACTTCGTCCGCTGTATTCTTAATCTCCGCAGCCGCGAAAGGCCGGCGGAGGGATCCTCGAAAGGGACACCGAATACCGATTATCAATCAAAGGAGCTCCCATGAAAGAGAAGAAACCCGCAGAACCGATAGCCGTCACCGCGGAAGACATCTTCCGGATCCTGGCCCAGTCCGTCCAGTCCGTCCTTTCCTCGGCCATCAACGATGCCATCACCTTTTCTCCCGTGGTTCAGACGATCGAAAAGACCTGCCTGAAGCCGGACATCGGATGTTTCGTCTTGTTCGGCGGTGATTTTACAGGACTGGTGGTGCTGAATTTTTCCGACGAATCCGCCATGGAAATCTACAGGAAATACATGGCCGTCATGGGCATGCCGGAAAACGAGTTGAGCTGCAGCTACACCGCCGACGAGGTCGCCAACAGCCTTGGGGAATTGATGAACCAGTGTATCGGCCGTTTCCGGGTGGACCTCGAAAAGCGGACCAAGATCTTCGTTAGCCAGAATCAGCCCAAGATGCTTGTCATCTCAGAGGCCGTGTCGATTGCCATCGAGACGTCGATCGAAAAGCCGCAACTTCGGAAAATCTCTTTCAAGACGGCCAACGGCAACCGGTTCCACATGGAAGTGGCCCTCGGGAAGATTAATTTTTATTCCCTGTTCCCCTTCGAGCAGGCCAAGGAATTCAATGTGGACGACATCGTGGCCGCGGGGGAGAAGCAATAGGATTGAGCGGGACCGGGCGTGCAGCCTGATGGGCGGCAGCAGATCCTTCTCCCGGCGCTTCTTGAGTCATTGCCCGACGACGTACGCGATGACTCAGGGGGCCGGCCACGATCCGGTTCCGGTGAGAATCCCGTCCTGTTTCTTCAAAACGTCCTGTCCGGCTTCGGAGCGCCCACGGGATGGGAAAACGAGAGGACCCCGACAAAGTCTCCCAGATCGTTGAACACGGGGACCTTGACGGATTTGTTGCCGGACGGCGTGATGTAATGGTGCGGCTCCCGCCGGCCGCGCCTGAAATCCTCAAAGATGCGCTCGATCTTTTGGAGGCTCTCGGGGCGGGCGCGGCAGTCGCGGATGTTGATCCCGACCTCCCTTTTCCCCTTGGCCGGATGCGCGGCGTCCGCCTTGTTCAGATAACGTAGGAAACCGTCCTTATCGACATATTGGATCCTGATCGGGAGCCGGTCGAGGAGCTCCTCGATCGTCAGATCGGTATCGGGTATCTTCATCTTCCGCACCTCTTCATGACGCTATGCCTTGCTGCATCGTACACAGGGAAAACCGCTGGCGCATGCCGTGGTGATGCCGCCCCCGTCGGCTCCCCGGTCATCCCTGCGGAACTCCCGGGGCGAAAGGGAAATGTGGCTCCATCACCATCCCCTCCGGGGGGTAGGGCCGAAGGAGCGGCTGGAGCGCCGCCGGGTCCCGGACGGCCGGGTCGAGCCAAGGGGCCTCGGCCGACCTGGGGAGGATCACGGGCATCCGGTCATGGATCGGGGCGATCAGGGCGTTTGGGGCGGTCGTGACGATCGTGCAGGTGCGGATCGGCTCCCCGGAGGGGGGCCTCCAGCTCTCGTAGAGACCGGCGAAGGCGAAGGGTCCGCCTGAGGCGAGGGAGAACCGGACCGCCTGTTTTTTCCCCTTTTGTCCCGTCCACTCGAAGAAGCCGTCGGCCGGGATCAGGCAGCGGCGCCTCTTGAAGGCCTCCCGGAAACTCGGTTTCTCGGCCAGGGTCTCGGCCCGGGCGTTGAAGAGTTTTCGTCCGATTGCCGGATCCTTCGCCCAGGCGGGGATAAGGCCCCAGCGCAGGGAGACGAGCCTTTTGCCCCCGTCATGGATCACCGCCGGGACGGTCTGCCCCGGCACAAGATCGCCCGCCGGCAGGGCCGCCAGGTCCGAAGTTTCCACCTCGAAATGCGCCAGGACCTCCGAGAGGTCCGTCAGGAGGAGATAGCGGCCGCACATGGCGTTACCTTTTCATAAGTCGATCCGTTATGCTTTCCATCATACGTCCAAGCGACGCCCGCTACTTCCTGTCCCATCCCCCCTGGGCGCGCAACTCCCCGACGATGGCGGCGGCCTTCTGCCGGAGGTTCAGGTAGTCGGTCTTCGCGACGCGGTTGAGGGGGATCTCGCCGGCCTTGAGGATCACCACGTGGGAAGGGCGGGAGTAGGCGGAGATGTCGCTGCAGGCCGCCATGACCTCCTCGGGGGTGACCGTCTTGCCCTCCAGGGTCTCCACGAAGGCCATGATCCCTTCGCTGAAGACCTCGTGCTCCACGCCGATAACGGCCACCATGGAGACCTTGTCCTTGAGCTTGGCATGGATGTGGCTCTCCACGTCCTCCGGGAAGACCTGATAGCCCTTGGGCTTGATGACGAGTTTGGCCCGGCCTGAGAAATGAAGCCCTTTTTCGTCATAGTAGCCCACGTCGCCGGTGTAGCAGATCCCGTCCTTCGAGACGGTCTTGGCGGTGTTCTCCGGATCGCCGAGGTAGCCCAGGAAGACTTGCGGCCCGGAGAAGCAAATCTCCCCGACTTCGCCCTTGGATTTTTCGGCCCCCGCTTTCCCGTCGGCATTCATGAAGTCGCGGATCGAGATGGGGCAAAGGGGGGAGTCGTAACCGATCCCCTGGCTGAGCTCGTCCACATCGGCATCCACGTTCGTATAGGTGCAGAAGCCCGCCGTCTCCGTGAGGCCGAGTCCCGTCCCGATCCGCGGCGCCATCGCCTTCATCTTCACCAGGAACTCCCGCGGGACGGCCTGGCCGCCGTAAATCGCAAAGCGCAGGGACTTCAGGTCGTAGTTCGGATAGTCCGCCAGGCGCCACTCCATGTTGAAGAGGGCCGGGATCTGGCCGATGACGGTGACCCGGTGCTTCTGGATCGCCTCAAGGGAAAGCCGTGGATCGAAGATGTGGAGGATCACCGCGATCCCCCCGCCGAAGAGGACCGTGCCGAGCTGTTCGGTCGTGCAGCCCACGTGGGAGGGGGGGAGGTTGATCAGCATCCGGTCCGATGGCTCCAGTGCGAAGCCGACGCACAGGCCGATGTTCTGGATCAGGATGTTCTCGTGGCACAGCAGCGCCGGCTTCGGCGATCCCGTGGAGCCGGTGGTGAAGATGATGAGCGCCGGATCGCGCTTCCCGACCTGGCGGCGGGCCTTCTTCACCCGGCCGGTGAGCAGGTTGATGAGGAATACCTTCTTGATATCCTTGACGAAATCAACAACCCCGACGGCCCCCTCCAGGATCAGCTCCGGTTCCTTCTGGAACTGGACCCAGTGCCGGATGGCGGGGGCGGCCGCCATCACTTCCTTGATGATCGGCCTGAAATCGGCCACCGGGGTCTTGCCGAGGAAGAAATAGGCCTTGGGGTTCATCTTCTCCATGCAGTAGATGATCTCCTTGGCCTTGAGGCGCAGGTCCAGCGGAGCGATGGTTACGCCGATCCGGTAGCAGGCGTAGATGAGGTAGACATGCTCCTTCAGAAGCGGCAGGCTCGTGGCGACGATGTCCCCCTTGACCAGGCCGATCGACAGGAGCTTGGCCGCGAAGGCCGACACGGAGGTTTCGAACTGCTTCCAGGTCACGGTCTCTCCGGTGTTGTGCTCGATGATCGCCCTGTCGTCAGGCCTTTGCTTGGCGTAGAGGGCGACATAATCGGCGATGTTCGGCAGGAGGGCTTCATACATCTGACGGCAGCGTTCGTCTTTGAGGTGATCCTTCATGGCGGTGGCCTCCTCGTGATGGGGTGTGGGAAGGGGCAGGGCGCGGCCTGTCCCTGAAACGCCTGGGACCGAAAAGCCCTCCCAAAAGGAGGGAGCTGCATCGAGAGGTCTATGGAGTACCGGAAAGGTGCTGTTTTGTCAAGGATAATCCCCTGCAAAGGCCTTATCCTCTTGACAGTCTCTCTGCTTTCCGATACCCCTCGGTACGGTCGCCGCCGCTCTCCACCAGGGCGCCCAAGGGGCCTCTCCCTGGCTTCAGCCCCTGCTGATTCCGACCCCGGAGGGAATACTGAAGATGATCAATGCCGCGAAACGGGAAGTTCCGGATTTTATCGATGGTTACGGACGAGTCAGGCCCTTTGCGGGGGCCGCCGTGGATATCGGGGAGGTTTCCCGATTGTCCGTGAAGGTCACCCCTGCCAGGCCCGGATCGGACAAGGTCCTGGGGTCGGTCGGTGAGGCGATCGCCGCCTGCGGCTTGGCCGACGGAATGACGATCTCCTTCCACCACTGCCTGCGGAACGGCGATCAGGTCCTGAACCGGGTCCTGGAGGCCGTTGCCGAGGCAGGCCTCCGGGACATGACCGTCTCCGCCACGGCCCTCTTTCCCGTCCACGCCCCGCTGGTCGGACACATGGAAAAGGGGGTCGTGACGGGGCTCTACACGAACTACCTCTCCGGTCCCGTGGCAGAGGCGGTTTCCCGGGGCGTCCTGAAACGCCCGGCGGTCATGCAGACCCACGGCGGCAGGGTCCGGGCAATCGAGGCAGGGGATCTCCCGATCGATGTGGCCTTCGTCGCCGCTTCGTCCTGCGACGCGGCCGGGAACATGAACGGCGTGGAAGGGCCCTCGGCCTTCGGCGTCATGGGCTATTCCCAAACGGACGCCCGCTATGCCCGGCGGACCGTGGCCGTCACCGACCATCTGGTCCCCCACCCCGCCTGCCCCATCGAGATCGGCCAGGAATACGTGGATTACGTCATTCCCGTGGACCGGATCGGAGATGCCCGGGGGATCGTCTCAGGGACCACCCGGGTGACCGAGGACCCCGTGGGGCTTGGGATCGCCGCCCTGGCGGCCGGCGTCGTCGAGGCCTCCGGCCTGATGAAGGACGGGTTCTCTTTCCAGACCGGGGCGGGCAGGATTTCCCTGGCCGTGGCGGCCTGTCTCAGGGAAGCGATGCAGCGCAAAGGCATCCAGGGGAGCTTCGCCTCGGGCGGGATCACCGCATATACCGTGGAGATGCTGGAGGAGGGTCTCTTCCGGACGCTTCTGGACGCCCAGTGCTTCGACCTTCGTGCCGTCGAGTCCTTGCGGACCGATCGGCGTCACCAGGGGATGTCCATCGGGATGTACGGAAACCCCCACAACAAGGGGGCCGTGGTCAACTACCTGGACATCATGATCCTGGGAGCCACGGAGATCGACAGGGACTTCAACGTCAACGTGACGACCGGCTCCGACGGGGTCCTGATGGGAGGCTCAGGAGGACACACCGATACGGCGGCCGGGGCCAAGCTGGCCATCGTGGTGACGAGACTCGCCCGGAAGCGTTACCCAGGCGTCGTCGACCGTGTCACGACCGTCACGACGCCCGGGGAGACCATCGATGTCCTGGTGACGGAGGCCGGGGTCGCCGTCAACCCCCGCCGGCAGGACCTCCTGGTGCGGCTCCGGGACGCGGGCCTTCCGGTCGTAACCATCGGGGAACTCATCGAAAAGGCCAGGGGGATTGCCGGTGTTCCGGAAAGCCCGCCATGGGGGGAGAAGATCGTCGCGGTCATGGAATACCGGGACGGGACGGTGATCGACCTGGTCCGGCAGATCCGTCCCTCTGCCACCGGTTGATAGGGCAAGCACCACTCCGTGACGATCGCCGTCGGCCGTCTTCGCCGCTGCAGGGGTTCATCCCGCAGGTCCCGGATCCGCTTTTAGCGGTGATGCCGCCGGCCTTCAGGGTGGCGAAATCCCTTGACAGATTCCACCGCCTTTCCTATCCTCACCACGCTTGGAGGTCCGTTCCCGTCAAGAGGGCGGCCGGAATGCCGGGGTTGACAGCCGGTCCTGC
>JAJFUM010000245.1 GCA_021372415.1 Deltaproteobacteria bacterium | reverse complement strand
GTAGATCTTGGCCGTCACCGTCCACCCCCTTGCTTGAGGACGTCGCCGATGTCCTTTACCGCCCCACGGATGAGCTGCCGGGCCGTGGAGAGGGCGCCGCCCGGGCGAGACGGGGCGGCGAGTCCCAAGAGGGCCGTGTCGATGTCCTGGAAGGCATGCTGTGCCCGGCCCAAGGCCGCCTCGAGCTGGCCGATGTAGATCGTATCCATCCGGAAGTGGGCGCCAGGCTGGACCGCGGGATCCTGGTGCCGGAAGGGTTCGGGGGCCGTCGTCATGACTTCACCCCCGCCTCGGCCTCGGTTAGGAGGGTGTCCACGACCAGGCGGAGCTTCCGGAGACCCGGGATGGCCGCCAACCGCTCCTCGGGGCTCCAGACCATGTCGTTGAGGTCCTGCACCAGCACCTGCACTGTGTGGCCGCTCTGGTGGGCCAGGAGGCCGATGAGGTCGCAAAGGCTCCCAGGCGCCGCCGGGCCCGGGTCACTCGATACGAACGTTCCGCCGCACTGCATGGCCACGAACTCGATGAGTCCCGGGCCCTGCTCCGCCACCTGGGCCGGCAGCTTGTGGAGCGGGAAGGCATCCTGATACTTATCGTTGAGCATGCGCGATAACGATCCTTCATCGGTCGCTGTTGCGATGGCGAGGGCCTTTTGCCCGCCGGTTGTGATCTCAGTTTCCAGACGAAGGCGTCGCTTGACCTTGGCTTTCATTGCCCGATCAAGAACTTGCTCTTTATATTGGCCCGTCGAAGGCCCGAAATTAACGTCCATGGACGATTCCTTTGGCAGTGGGTCAGATGGGATAGAAGAGACGCCGGGGCGGCGGGCAGGCCTCCCCGGCGTTGGAGATCTCCCGGACGCGGGCAGGCGCGCGGGAGTCGTGCTGGCATTCCACACCCTCGACCAGCTGCGCCTGATGGCGCCCATGGGGCTCCGGATATGGCTGAAGGTGAATCGGCCCCTCGGGAGGGCCTTGAGACGCAGCGGCCTCGTGGTGGTGTTCGAGCGCGGGGGGCATCAGACCGCCTCGCTCATCGTCGGCGAGGCGGAGCCTTGAACGGGCCAGAGGTCAGGTCGCAGGTCCGAGCGGGTGATCTGCCCGCCCGTAGCCTTCTCAATGGCTATCGCCAGGTGAGGACCGCACTGGACAGCACCGCGAAGGACGGCATGGACGTGGGAATAGTCCTTTCCGACCGCGACGGTCAGTTTTGCAATGTTGGGGACCCTATCTCTGAAGTCGGCCATGCGGGAAGTATGGGGTTCTATACCGCATTCCGCAAGCAGTCACCCTATGGAATTCAATCCCCCAATGCGGATGCTTTCCATATGGTTGATGATTGTTATCCGTTTAGAGAAAATTTCCAGGACGCCGTCCGGTGGCTCCGAAAGTCCAGGAAAATCCAATTGGCAGACGTCGCCAAACTCCTTGGTATCTCCTTAGATACGCTCCACGACTATCTCTACAAACGAAAGAATCGTCCTGGAAGAGACCCTCTGAAAATTTTATCCAGGGAGACCGGGCGCCCGATGGCTGATTTTGATGATGATCCCGGGGCGCCTCCGGTC
>JAJFUM010000230.1 GCA_021372415.1 Deltaproteobacteria bacterium | reverse complement strand
GAAAGGAGAATAATATTAATGCGTTATCCCGCCGTTTTTCAGCCCTGCAGACTCGGTAGCCTAATACTGAAAAACCGTCTCGCCATGTCCCAGATGACGATGAATTATGCCACTGAAGAGGGCTTGATCACGGACAGGCTGATCAATCACTACCTGGTAAGGGCCAGGGGAGGGGTGGGGCTGATCTTCGTTGAAGGGACTTATTTTACCCCTGAAGGCAGGGGCTATGTTAGGCAGGTCGGTATCACCTCCCAGAAACACGTTGACAGCTTGAGGAAGCTGACGGAGACCATTCATGCTCTGAAGAATGACACTAAAATTTTTCTACAGATTCATCATGCTGGCGGACGGGCCTCTTCCCGAATCACAGGGGTTCAACCGGTCGCGCCGACGGCGATCCAGGCTTACCCTGGTGCGGAACTGCCACGTGAGCTGACGCGGGCAGAGGTGTCCGGGCTAGTCCAGGCCCATATCGAAGCAGCCGCCAGGGCCAGGGAAGCCGGATTCGACGGTCTGGATATTCACTGTGCTCACGGTTACCTCGTGCCGTCCTTCTTTTCTCCACAAACAAACCGAAGAACAGACGAATACGGCGGAGATCTCGCAGGTCGCACCCGCTTCCTTACGGAGATTATTAGGGGGATTCGGGAACGTTTGGGAAGGGAATTTCCTCTGACGATCAAGATCAGTGGTGACGAGTACATCGAAGGCGGTTTGGGGGTGGGGGAGATGACCGCCATTGCCCGTTTGGCACAGGAAGCCGGGATCGATGGGCTGATCGTATCAGCGGGAACCGTAGGCGGCAAGAAAATTGAAGATCTAAACGAAGCGCACAAGGTCATGCGGACCCTTCCAATGATGACGGAACCGGGCTGTCTCATTCCCATTGCCGCGGAAGTGAAGAAAAGCCTAAAAATTCCGGTCATCGGTGTGGGCCGGATAAATACCGTTGCGTTGGCCGAGAATATCCTCTCGCGGGGTAAGGTGGACATCATTTCAATTGGGCGTCCTCTCCTCGCTGACCCCGAACTCCCAAGGAAAGCAGCTGAAGGGAGAGAGGCGGAGACTCGTCCCTGTATCGCCTGCAATGAGGGCTGCTACAAGCGAATTCTTCAGCAGCTTGATATCTGCTGTTCTGTCAACCCCTGCCTTGGAAAAGAAAGAGATTCCGTTGTCCGGAAGGCCAGCCGGCCCAAGCGGGTGCTTGTGGTTGGAGCCGGACCGGCTGGAATCGTTGCCGCTTGCCGCGCAGACGAGAGAGGTCACGACGTCACCTTGATCGATCAGGAGGCCCATCCCGGCGGGCAAATGAGGCTGGCGTCCATACCGCCGGGGAGGCAGGAGATTGATCGCTTCACAACCTATTTACAGGGATGCTTAAGCCGAAGCGGTGTGAAGCTTATTCTCAATGCGGCGTTCACTTTGGAGGCTATCAAGCGACTTTCTCCAGAGACCGTCATCCTCACCACGGGAGCTCAGCCCATCATGTTGAACATTCCTGGACTACAGGAGGGGCAGGCGGTGACGGCGTGGGACGTATTGTCGGGACAGACGGTTTTGAAGGGGCCCTCTCTGATCGTTGGGGCTGGTCTGGTTGGTTGCGAAACGGCGGATCTGCTCAGCGACCGGGGTCAGGACGTCACGCTGGTCGAGATTCTTCCGGAGATTGCCTGCGATGCGGACAAGGATACCAAGGCCTATTTTGATATCCGGTTTCACAATAAAGGGGTCGCGGTCTATGTCGGTGCAAGTCTGAACCGGGTGGAAGATGGGCAGGCAATCATCCTCCGGGGAAAGGAGGAAACGTGGGTCAAGGCTGAAACAGTTGTGTTTTCCGTGGGGGCGAGACCCAATGAGCCCCTCTATCGGGAACTCATCTCTGCAGGGATCGAGGTGGTCAAGGCGGGGGATTGCGTTAAACCAAGGCGGATTCTCAACGCTGTCGAGGAAGGGTTTCAGCTAGGCAACAATATTTAATCGAAGAAACGGCGTCGTACAGGGAAAGGAGAGGTTTTGATGAGTACAAAAGAGTGGTCCGTTGCTTACTGGCATTATATGCCCGGCGCTTCGAGTCCAATGCAGATGATGAAAGGCGCCATGAAATGCATGCAATGCGGGGATGTGAAAGAAGGGGAAACGGTTCTGATCTCCACCGACACGAATAAACTGCGGATTGCCGAGGCCCTCGCAGGCGCGGCCTATGCCGTGGGAGCCATACCTATCGTCATGATGATCCCGCCGACGGGTGTCCATGGAGCTCAATTGCCGGAACCTGTTGTCGCTGCCTGCAGGGAGGCGGATGTCTTTCTGCAGCCTGCAACTTGGTCGCAGACACATACCAAGGCGAGGGTTGAGGCAATCAAGGCGGGGAAACGGGGAAGCACAATGTGTGAGGTGACGGAGGATGCCCTCTGCGTTGGTGCGATCGAAGCGGATTATGAAGCATGTGACAAGCTTGGTCGACGTCTGGGAGCAGCCCTCTCCGAGGCCGACGAAGTTCGCATCACAACCCCGCTGGGGACCGATATCCGGGGTCAGGTAAAGGGCCGTCCCGTTCAGTATGAAACGGGTCTTTTCAAGAAGCCGGGGCAGTTCGCCGCATTTCCCGACAGTGAAATCAATATTTCGCCCATCGAAGGAACGGCGGAAGGAAAAGTGGTGAGCGATGTGAGCATCATGAGCGTCGGCGTTACCATCTACGACCATGTCACCCTGATCGTCAAAGGCGGAAAGGTGGTCGATATTCAGGGAGGCATGGCGGCTGCCAAGCTGAGACAGATTCTCAAGGATCTTAACAATGAGAAAGCTTACAACTACGCAGAATTCGGCATAGGCCTCAATCCAAAGTCCAGACTGGCGGCAACCAATCTGGAGGATCTGGGGCGCTTGGGGAACTGCCACGCAGGCATCGGAAGCAACTTTGCTATCGGCGGAAGCGTATTGGCTCCGAATCATATCGATGCAATGTACAGGGATGCAACGATCTATTTTGACGGCAAGGTGGTTCTCGACAACGGGATCTGCAAGATTTGAAGATAACAGGACAGGGTTCCTTTTGCGAAGGAGATCTCAGCGCCCGCAGGCAGGAGAGAATGCGATGAACGATAAGGTAATCGTAGTCCCGGAAAGTGATATTCCGATGAGGGAGGTGCCGTGGGGAAGGACGAAGGTCCTCGTGGGGAAGGGAGAAAAGGCAGAATCCAGCGGTTTTATGTTCAAGATAACCGAATATATGCCCGGCCATTCCCATGAGGGGCATACTCACACCCAGGATGAGGTAATTTTTGTGCTGTCCGGTCGGGGCATTACGGAGCTGGCAGAAGGAAAGAGGGAGGTCGTTCCTGGCGATCTTGTATTCGTACCTGCCCATGTCAGGCATGCCATATACAATTCAAACGCAGAGCCGCTTCGTGCGGTCATCGTAAAATCACCACCCGACGCATAGGGTTTCTTCAGATTTTATTTGAGGATGAAGCCGCACGTCGGCGCCAATGGGCTTGCAGGTTGTCGAGTCCAGTACAAGATAATTATCCGAAGCAGAGACAATAGTGGATTTTCACTCATTTGAGGAGGCGGAGCATGGGCAACAGAATGGGGAAGGCAGCCGTGATGGTCGGCTTCAATAAGCCATTCGAGGTAAGGTCTTATCCTTTACCGGACAAGCTTGCAGCAGGAGACGTTCTCGTCAAAATGGTCATGGCCGGCGTCTGCGGAACAGACGTCCATACATGGCTCGGTCAGACGGGCGGGAAAATCCTCAGTTTCCCGGTCATACTTGGACATGAGAATGTCGGCGAGATAGTGAAGATGGAGGGCGAGGTTAAGGCCTGGGATGGCACTCCTCTGCAAAAAGGGGACCGGATCACATGGCCGACGACGATCGGGACCTACTGCTATCATTGCTTCAACTGCACCGTGGCCGGGCTGCCCAACAAATGCCTGGAGAGAAAGACCTACGGAGCTGCCCTAACTTCTGAGAAGGCCCCACATTTCTTTGGAGGGTGGGCCGAATATTGTTACCTCTACGCGGGAACTTCGCTGTTCAAACTGCCCGAGGCATTGCCCGCCGAGGCGTTAGTGGCATCCGGATGCGCCGCTCCCACCATGGTTCATGCTGCTGAGAAAGGCGACATCAAACTGGGTGACACGGTCGTGATCCAGGGAAGCGGTCCGGTCGGTTTGTTCGGCCTGGTTGTGGCCAAAGAAAATGGGGCCGGAAAAGTAATCGTCGTCGGCGGTCCCACGGAGCGGCTGGCAATCGCACGCCGGTGGGGAGCCGATGAGACTATCGATATCATGGAGGTAAAAACCCCTGAGGAACGTGTGCGCCGAGTCAAGGAACTCAGCCTGTCCGGCTACGGCGGGGATGTGGTTTTTGAATGCAGCGGCATTCCCTCCGCCTTTTCGGAAGGCGTTCAGTTCAGCCGAGACGGGGGTAAATATATCGTTGTCGGGCAATTCATGGATTCGGGGGCTGCTGATAATTTTCACC
>JAJFUM010000222.1 GCA_021372415.1 Deltaproteobacteria bacterium | reverse complement strand
CGCCGGATCATCTGCTGCATCCCCAGGGCCAGGCAGATCGTCACGATCGCCGGGAGCCCCTCCGGAACGGCGGCGATGGCCAGGCTCACGGCGGTCATGAACAGGCCGATGATGTCCCGCTTTTCGGCGGTGAGGTAGTTGGCCAGCCCCTCTTGGATGAGGATGGAAAGATGGGTGTCCCGGATGAGGCCATAGATGAAGAAGAATCCGCAGATCACCAGACAGATGGTACCCAGGACTTTTCCCAACTGGGCCAGTTTTTTCTGTAGGGGGGTCTGTTCGGCCCCGTAGGCCTGGAGCATCTCGGCGATCAGTCCGAGTTGGGTATCCATCCCTGTCCCCGTCACGATCCCCCGGCCCCGTCCGTAGGTGACGGTTGTGCCCATGAAAGCCATGTTGATCCGGTCGCCCAGGGGAATGTCCTTCTCCAGGACCTGTGCCGCGTTCTTTTCGACGGGCAGGGACTCTCCGGTCAATGAGGCCTCCTCCACCTTAAGGTTGACGCTCTGGGAAAGGCGGATATCCGCGGGGACGTGATTGCCGGCCTCCAGAAGCACGATGTCACCCGGTACCAAGTCTCGGGCGGGCACCGCCTGCGGCTGTCCGTCACGGATGACCTGGGTGTTGGGGGCGGCCATCCTCCTGAGGGCGGCGATCGCCTCCTCGGCCTTGGACTCCTGGATGACCCCAAGGGTGGAATTGAGAATGACGATGAAGGTGATGGCAATGGCATCGGCATACTCGCCCAGAAGGAGCGTCACCAGCGCGGCGGCAATCAGGATGATCACGAGGAAATTGTTGAACTGCTCGAAAAGGAGGCGGAAGAACCCGGGACGGGGTTTTTCCGCCAATTCGTTCGGACCGTACTGGGTGAAGCGTTCCTGCGCCTGCTGCGGGTTCAACCCACGATCGAGGTCTGCGTGGTGATCACCGACCACCTCTTCAATCGTCTTGCAGTGGCAATGGCCATCTGTCATAAAAGGTTCCCTCCTTTTTATGAAGTATACGGCGGGCTTTGCATCTTACATTTTGAGTTGCCTCCCGGTTGTGGTCCATGGGGTCCCGCGGGCCCTAACGGAAATAAAAAAAGACCTCCCCCAAGGCAACTGCCTTGACGAAGGTCTCGCTTGTCCCTGCGAACTAGACCAGTGGTACCGGGCACTAGGCCGTATTGACGATATCCGCTGTCCAGCTACTCCCCTTGTCGATTCACCCTACTGAGCGGGGGACGGGTTGTCAAGTTTTTTTTTCGGTAAGGGAGAGGGTGCGAAGGAGGACGGGACATAGAATGGATTGACTTTCCCGCTCCAGGCGGCTAAGGTAGCCGCCACAGGGACATTTTACAGGCGTGCCTTCGGAGGACAGAGAAGATGGTCAAGACATTGTGGATGGCGATGAGGCCGCAGTCCTTTCTGATCTCCGCGGTTTCCGTGAGCGTGGGAACGTCGCTGGCCGCCCTTCAGGGGCCTGTCGACTGGACAGCGTTTCTGGCGACCCTCATGGGGGTGATCTTCCTCCATGGCGGGGCGAATGTCATCAACGACTACTTCGATTTCCGCTATCAGGTCGATAGGGCGGACGGGACCGCGAGCTTCGGGACCGAAGCTCGGGTCCTGATCCGCGGCCTCCTCACCCCTCCCCAGGTCCTGGCATTCGGCGTGACGGTCTATGCCCTGGCGATCCCCATCGGCGTGTATCTCATCACCCTGCGCGGGATGACGATCCTCGTCCTCGGGATCATCGGCCTGATCACGGGCGTCTGCTACACGGCCCGGCCCGTGGCCTTGAAGTACAAGGCCCTCGGGGAGGCGGCCGTCTTCATCATGTTCGGGCCGCTCATGGTGAGCGGGGCCTACTTTGTTCAGAGGGCCGAATTCAGCGCCCTGGCGGCCTGGGTTTCGGTCCCCTTCGGCGTCTTCACGGCCCTGGTGCTGCTGGCCAACAATATCCGCGACGTGGGTTTCGACGGACGGGCCGGGATCCATACCGTTGCGACGGTCCTCGGAGGACGCCGGGCAACGACGACCTATCGCGTCTTCATCCTGGTCGCCTACGGGCTGATCGGGCTGATGGTGGCGATGGGGCTTTTGGGCCCCTGGACGCTGCTCTCGTGGCTTTCCTTCCCCGTGGCCCTGCGGCTCATTGGAATGTTCAGCAAAGGGGTTCCCGTCGACGGCGATGCCCGGACCGCACAGCTTGACGCCCTCTTCGGGCTTCTGCTCATCCTGGGGCTCCAGATTGAGAGGTTCATCCGGTGAATGCATCCCTGCGCCCGGTCTGGCTCACCGTCGCAGCCGCATTCGGCCTCTGGTTTCTGACCTTCACGCTCGGCTTCGGGAACTTCTGGCTGAAGTTAACCGCTTCGGCCTGTCTCCTGGCAGCGATCGGCCTGGGGTATAGCCGTGTGGAGATTAAGACCCTGTTCGCCTTCCGGATGCGTCATCTCTGGATCGGGATCGGTTCGGCCCTCGTGCTCTACGGGATCTTCTGGGTCGGGAAGGAGACGGCCGATCTCCTGTTCGACTTTGCACCCGGCCAGATTGCCTCGGTCTACAAGCCCAAGTCCCAGCTCGATGCGGTCTGGATCGGTCTGCTGCTCCTGTTCCTCATGGGGCCGGCGGAGGAGATCTTCTGGCGCGGTTTCATCCAGCGTCGCCTGGCCGAGCGCTACGGAGCCCGGAGGGGCTTCTGGTGGGCAGCCGGGGCCTATACCCTTATTCACATCACCTCCTGGAATTTCATGCTGCTGGTCGCGGCCGGCGTCTGCGGCCTTTTCTGGGGTCTCCTCTATCGGCAGGAGCAGAATCTGATCCCCGTCGTCATCTCCCACGCCCTCTGGGATGTCATGATCTTCGTTCTGTTCCCCATGGCCTGAGACCGGGCGATGCTGCCCGATGGTTGCGGGGACCTTTCGTCCGTCCGGTCGCCTTTTTCTATTTCCCGTCTTGCCGGGAAGGCCGAATGGGGGTAGGATGAGCCTCCGAGAAAGGGAGACGGGCTGGGAGATGGATATCGATCGCGATCGGATAACCCGATGCCCGCGGCTTGGCGGCGAGGTCCCCTTTTCCTACTGTGAGAGGGAGGCGGGTGATCTTCCCTGCCGCCAGGTCGTCCGGTGCTGGGGGGCTGTCTTTCCCGTGGAGGCTTGCCTGCGTGAAAAGCTGGGACCGGCGGCCTGGGAACAGTTCTGCGCCGAGGTCCCGAAGGACCGCCTGATGACGCTGGTGGATCTGGCCGCGGCGGCCAGGCGGAAACGGGAAGGGCAGTAGACGTGGAGCCGGACGCACGGCCTCCCGGGCGGTTCTGCCACAGTCGGCTTCCCGGTCTTAGCCGATAAAGGTGAAAATGGGGATGGATCTCTTCGATCAGGAGGACGGAAGGAACGACAACCGGCCGCTGGCCGAGCGGATGCGGCCGCGGACCCTGGAGGAATACGTGGGCCAGGGCCATCTGCTCGGC
>JAJFUM010000213.1 GCA_021372415.1 Deltaproteobacteria bacterium | reverse complement strand
GGTGAAAGTGCTCGAGGTGGACAAGCAGGGGAAGATCCGCCTGAGCAGGAAGGAAGCGCTGGGGGCCGATGGTCAGTAAGACCATTTTAGACAACGGCATCCGGGTGATCACCGAGGAGATCGACCACGTCCGGTCGATCTCCATCGGTGTCTGGGTGGAAGGCGGTTCCCGGGACGAGGACGACCTGACCAACGGGGTTTCCCATTTCATCGAGCACATGCTCTTCAAGGGAACCGAGCGGCGCTCAGCCTTTGATATCGCCTCAGCCATCGACTCCGTGGGCGGCGTGATGAACGCCGCCACGGGCAAGGAAATCACCTCCTTCTACATCAAGATTCCTGATTACCATCTTGATCTGGCCGTGGACCTGCTGGCCGATATCGTCACCTCCTCGCGCTTCGACGAGGCCGAGATCAGCCGGGAGCGGTCGGTGATTCTCCAGGAGATCCGGATGGTCGAGGACACCCCTGACGACCGGATCCACGACTTCTTCGAAGAGCACCTCTGGAAGGGCCATCCCCTGGGGCTTCCAATCCTTGGGACGGAATCGCGCGTCGAAGGCTTTTGCCGGGACGATCTGATCGGTTTCTTCGGGTCCCGCTACCGAGGCAAAGCACTCGTGATCACCGCGGCGGGACATCTGAGGCACAAGGATCTCGTCGGTCTGGTCCGGAAGTCCTTCGGATCACTTGCCGCAAAGGCCTCCGGCGGGAGGACCAGGGCCCCCGAGGCGAGGACCGGCAGGGCCCTGGTCGCGAAGGACCTGGAGCAGGTGCATCTGATCGTCGGGACGCCGGCCCCCTCGGCCCTGAGCCCCGATCGCCACGCGGGATTCATCCTGAACGCCGTTCTCGGCGGGAGCATGAGCTCCTGGCTCTTTCAGGAGATCCGCGAGAAGCGGGGGCTGGCCTATTCCATCTATTCCTATCTGACGCCCTATCTGGACGCGGGCCTCATGGGCATCTACGCAGGCACCGGCCGCGACCATGTCCGGGAGGTACTCGGTCTGGTCCGGAAGGGCATGGAACGGTTCGCCTCCAGGCTGCTGACCCCGAAGGAATTGCAGTCGGCCAAGGAACTGATCAAGGGCAACTATCTGCTCGGCATGGAGAGTACCGACAACCGGATGACGGGGCTTGCCAGGAACGAACTCTGTTTCGGAAAGCACGTGCCGCCGGAGGAGGTCATTGAGCGGATCGACGCGGTCGATCGTCAGTCGATCCGCACCCTGGCCGGACGTTTGTTCCGGCCGGAGACCCAGATGGTCGCAGCTATCGGTCCTGTTTCCGAGGAGGACCTGGCCTAGGATTCTCAAAGGGGGAAAAGTATGGTAGAAGAGATCGCAGTCCCCATTCGGAGACTGCCGGGGACGGAAGACCTCCCGCTTCCCCGCTACATGACCGAAGGTGCGGCGGGGATGGATCTCACGGCGGCCGTCGGAGCCGAGGTGACGATTCCACCGGGCGAAAGGGCCCTGATCCCGACGGGCATTACGGTGGCCCTTCCGGGAGGGTATGAGGCCCAGATCCGGCCCCGGAGCGGCCTGGCCCTCCGGCATGGGGTGACGCTTCTGAACGCGCCGGGGACGGTGGATGCGGACTATCGCGGCGAGGTGGGGATCATCCTGATCAACCATGGCCGTGATCCCTTCGTCGTCAGGCGGGGGGACCGTGTGGCGCAGATGGTGGTGCAGAAGGTCAGCCGCGTGGTCTGGGCCCCCGGCGGCGAGCTTCCGGAAACCGCCAGGGGGGTCGGCGGGTTCGGCCACACCCGATGAGGGCTGCTTGAGGGCTGCTGTACAATCTTCCTCAGGTCGCAGAGGTGTCCTATGAAGAAAATGCGCGTCGGTAAAACCTTTCAGGAGATCAACGCCAAGATCCGGGAGGGCAAGGCCGTTGTCGTGACGGCGGAGGAGATGATCGATATCGTGGAGCGTCACGGCGACGTGGAGGCAGCCCGCAAGGTCGATGTGGTGACCACGGGGACCTTCAGCCCCATGTGCTCCTCCGGCGCCTTTCTGAATTTCGGCCACACGGCCCCGAAGATCCGCGCCTCGAAGGTCTGGCTCAACGACGTTCCCGCCTACGGCGGGATCGCCGCGGTGGATTGCTTTCTGGGCGCCACGGAGGTGGTCGAGGGAGATCCCCTGAACAGCGTCTATCCGGGAGAGTTCAACTACGGCGGCGGACATGTCCTTCAGGACCTCGTGGCCGGCAACGTGATCCGCCTCCGGGCGGAGGGATACGGGACCGACTGCTACCCCTCCCGCCGACATGAGCGGAACATCACCCTTCACGACCTTCGGGACGCGGTCCTCTTCAATCCACGGAACTGCTATCAGAACTACAATTGCGCGGTCAATGTCTCGGACCGGACGATCTATACCTATATGGGCATGCTCAGACCTCGGATGGCCAACGCCAGCTATGCCACGGCCGGCCAGCTCAGCCCCCTGTTCAACGATCCTTATTACCGCACCATCGGCGTCGGGACGCGGATCTTCCTGGGCGGCGCCCAGGGATTTGTGGCCTGGCCGGGAACCCAGCACAATCCGAACGTACGCCGCGGCGGAAACGGAGTCCCCATGGAAGGGGCCGGCACGATTGCGACCATTGGCAACCTCAAGGAGATGAGCCCCGAGTGGCTGGTGGGTGCCAGCATCCTCGGATACGGGGTTTCCCTCTATGTCGGTATCGGCATTCCCATCCCCATCCTCAACGAGGAGATGGCCCGCTTCACGGCGGTCAGGGACGAGGATCTCTTCACCCAGGTCTACGACTACAGCATGGATTACCCAAAGGGGGTGGCCAAGAGCCTCGGCGAGGTCAGTTATCGGGATCTCCGGAGCGGCAAGATCACCCTCAACGGCCAGGAGGTCTCCACAGCCCCCATGTCGAGCTACTTCAAGGCGAGGGAGATTGCGGGCATCCTCAAGGAGTGGATCGAACGGGGAGACTTCATCCTGGGAGAGCCGCAACAGGGCCTTCCCTCCACGCCAACCTGAGAAAGAAGCGCCACCACCCCGGCCTGTGACCGGCGTCACACCAGGAATGTGAAGTGGGTCATAGGGTTATGCCCATTTACCCTTGACTCTGGAAGGCGTTGCCGTTACCCTGCCATCATCAGGATGCCTGGGCCTTCCCGGGCGGCCAAGGCTTAAACGTCGAAGTTCCGTATCATTAAGCCTTGCATAACGGCTCTTTTTTGTGTATGGCTAGGGTAAGGTTCCCCTGAAAACGTTCAAGGATGCGTTGAGGGTGTCGTCGGGATGAAAGTCGGTAGATATCTCATCATCTTTGTCTTGCTTATGGGGGCCCTGATCACCTTCGGGGACAGGGGGCTAATCGACAATTACCGGATGAAGGAAAAGTTGGTTGCCCTCAAGACGATCAATCACGAACTGACCCTAGAGAACACTGCGCTGAAGAAGAGTATCACTCTGCTCAAGGATGATCCCTCCTATATCGAGATGATGGCCAGAAGCGAACTCGGTATGGTCAAGAAAGGGGATCTGGTCTATCGGATGGCGCAGTAGGTTGTCCGTCGGCGCACTGGTCCTTGTTTCCTTGACGGTGATGGCATGTTCGACATCAAGGGTTTTTTTTCTGGCGGAAAGCGGCTTGCCGCACTTGATATCGGCTCAAGCTGTATCAAACTGGCGGAAATGCAGGATACCGCCAAAGGCCATTGTCTCAGCCGTTTCTACCAGATGCCCCTCGCCAAGGGCGTGATCGTTGAAGGCGCCGTCGCCGAACCCGAAATCCTGACCGCCACCATTCAAGAACTCATCAAAAAATCCGGTTGCAGACGAAAGCGGGTCGTCACCTCGATCTCCGGACACGCCGTCATCGTGAAGAAGGTTACCTTTCCCCAGATGGAGGAGGATGAACTCCGGGAACTCATTCAGGACGAGGCGGGCAAATATTTGCCCTTCGACGACATGTCTACGGTCCATTACGACTTCCAGATTCTGGGGGAGAGCCCTTTCAACCCGACCCAGATGGAGGTCTTGCTCGTGGCGGTCAAGAAAGAGATCGTCGAGGGCTATACCGATGCCATTGAGGCGGCCGGTCTGATCCCGGTGATCATGGATGTGGACTGCTTCGCCCTCGAAACGATGTACGAGGAGAATTACGAATTCGAGGCGGACGACGTGGCCGTCCTGGTCAACATCGGGGCCAGCATCACCAATATCAATGTCGTGAAAGGCGGATCGTCGATCTTCACGCGGGATTTCACCCTCGGCGGCAGTTCAGTGACCGAGGCGATCGCCCGGACCCTGGGGGTCTCCTTCGAGGAAGCGGAAAAGGCCAAGATCAAGGGGTTCGGTCAGGACTCTCGGGCGAGGGACCAGTTCCTGGGAGGGCTGATCGCCTATGCCGATCCGATCTGTTCCGAGATCGAGCGTTCGATCGACTATTTCCGTTCCACCGTCGGTGCGGAGTCCATCAAGCAGCTTTACCTTTCCGGCGGCGGGGCGATGATCCCCGGGATGGCGGCCGACCTGGCACGACGGTTGGGAATTGAGACGGAACTCATCGACCCCTTCCGGAGGATCGCCTGCGAGCGGGGTGCGATCGATCCCCAGATGGCCGGCCGCATCGGTCCCATGGCGGCCGTCGGTGTCGGACTGGCCCTCCGCAAAATAGGGGACAAGGGATAGCCGCTTCTTGAGGACGGATACATGATCAGGATCAATCTTCTCCCCTATCGGGAAAGGGAAAAGAAGGAGAATATCCAGCGCCAGATCATCATCCTCGCCAGCACCCTGGTGCTGTTCCTGCTGATCCTGGTTTCCATCCACCTCTATGTCAGCGTCAGCGTTGCCGGGCTTGAGAAATCGATCACCCGGGCCAACGCCAAACTTTCGGTCCTCAACAAGAAGGCTGGTCAGATCGAAGGCTTCAAAAGGGACAAGAAGGAGTTGGAGCAGAAACTGGCGGTGATCAACGCTCTGGAGGGATACCGCCTCTTTCCCGTACGGATGCTGGATGAGTTGAACCATCTGGTGCCCTCGAAGGAAATTTGGCTGGAGAAGCTCACTCAGACGGGTCGTGAGCTGCGCATCGAAGGGATGGCCAGGGACAACGGGACCGTGGCCATATTCATGAAGAGCCTGGAGAAGGCCAGCTTCGTCGATACCCTCGACTTGATCGTCTCCAAAGAAAAAGAGGTGGCTGGGGTGAAACTGCAGCAGTTCACCATGACCTGTGTCCTGAAGAAGGGATCCTGAGCGATGGCCATCGATATCGAGGATTTGAAGAAGCTCACGCCCAAGCAGAAGGTGCTGCTCGTCCTGCTGGTCTGTCTGCTGATCGGCTATCTTTATTACACCTTCTTCCTCCAGGAGGCCCTTGCCAAAAGACAGGCTCTTGGTACGCAACTGGCCGATCTTCAGCAACAGGTCGTCGAGAAGGAAAGGGCTGTTGCCCAGTTGGAACGGTACGTCCGCGAGGTCAACGCCCTCAGGGAATCCTTCAAGACGGCGCTGATGAAGCTTCCTAATGAGAGGGAGATCGCGGGACTTCTGTCCTCGGTGGTCTTGTCCGGCAAGGGGGCGGGCGTGGATTTTCTCCTCTTTGAACCCAGGCCGCCCGAGAAGAAGCCCCAAGAGAAGGCGGGCGCGGCAAAGCCACCCGAAACCAGGCCCCCTCAGGCTGCGAAGGATGCCAAGGCGCTGCTGGCCAAGTCTGCTGGCCCCGAAAAGTTCTACGAGGAGATCCCCATCAAAGTGCAGTTGGCGGGCGGTTTCCACAACACCGTTTACTTCTTCGACCAGGTGGCCCGGCTGCCCCGGATCGTCAACATTGAGGACATCGCCATGGCCGACGCCAAGGATGTCAGGGGACGGGGCTGGGTGATCAAGACTTCCTGCACCGTGAAAACCTATATGTTCGTGGAACGGAAATGATGAGACGCCATTCCATAACGGCTCTGGCGGCCGGCTTTGCCTTCCTCTGGCTGGTCAGTGCGGCCGTAGCCGCGGAAATCCGGCCTGGACTTGCTCCCGCACCGGTGTCCGGTGCCGCCGGGCCAGACGCAAAGGCGGCGACGCCGGATACGCCGGCGACCGGGGGGCCGGGCACGGCATCGGCGGTCCCGCCGTTCATCTATCGTTCAGAGGGGAAATCGGATCCTTTCAAACCCTTCATCGAGACATCCCCGGCGTCTCAGAGGATGAGGATGGGGCAGAGTCCGACCCTGAAAGGGCGCCCGATTTCACCGCTTCAGCAGATCGAGATCGACCAGTTCCGGCTCGTCGGGATAGCCGGTGATGACCGGCAGCGCACGGCAATCGTGGAAGATGGGGTTGCCAAAAGACACTATCCACTTTTTGTGGGGACCTATATCGGTCTGAACGAAGGCAGGGTCGCCTCGATCCTGCCGGATCGCGTGATCGTGGAGGAGAGGGCCCAAGCCGGGACCCAAAAGGGGAAGATCAGGCGAATCACCATCATGCTTCATCGGGAAGAGGAAGAGGGAAAACCATGAAACGGGCAATACAGTGGTCATGGCTTGTTTTATTTGTGGTCCAGGCAGCGGCCGGCACGCCGCTGATGGGTGCTCCTCCCGCCACTGTGGCCGCATCCGCTGCGGCGGTTCAGGCAGGGTACCTGGAAAACGTCACCTTCGAGAAACTGCAGGGGAAGGAGCGGGTGACCTTCTCGGTTTCGAAACAATCCGGCGTGACCGTCGAGAACCAGTCGGGCAATGCGGTGGTGCTCCGCCTGGAGAACCTCTTCGTTCCCGAGGGACTCCGTCACCCTCTGGCCGATACGACCTTCTCCAATGTTCTGCGGGTGACCCCTGTCCAACAGTCGGCAGGCGGCCGGGCCTGGGTCATGGCCACGATCGAGCTGAAGCAGAAGGTCCCGTACAACGTCCGCCAGGAAGGGCCGAACGTCATGGTCGATTTTAATGTGGTTTCCCTGGCGGCCGCCACCCCGTTGGAAAAACCGGCGTCCCAAACGACGCCTGCAGCCGAGCCGCCGACGATGACCAAGACGAAAGCGGCCGAAATTCCAAATAGGAAAGCCGGGAAGGCCTATAACGGCCCCCGGATCTTCCTGGATGTCCAGGACGCCGATATCAAGGCGGTCTTCCGACTCCTGTCCGAGCAGGGGAAGGTCAGCATCATCTCCGGCGATGAGGTCAAGGGAACGGTGACCCTCCACCTCAAGGACGTGACGTGGGATCAGGCGCTCGATGCCATCCTCAAGGTCCGGGGTTTGGCCAAGATGGAGCAGGACAACGTCGTCATGGTGATGAGCCAGGAGAACTACCTGGTGCGGAAGAAGGTTGATGACGAATTGGCCAGAGGGAAGGAGATCCTGCAGGAAAAGGAACTGGAAACGGAGCCGCTCATCACCCGTGTGGTGCCGATCAAGTACCGTCTCCTGAAGTTTGTGGCGGCCAGCAAGATTGAAATGAAAAGGGACGTTATCGCCGCCGGCTCTGCAGTCGCGGTCAGAACACCGCAGAGGGCGGCCGCGGTCGTAGGGGGTACCGGCGCCGTCAGTACAACGGAAACGGGAACGAGAAAGGTTTCCATGGAGGGTGCCGGAGATTTCTTCGCCCTTCTTCAGAGCCTGCTCAGCGTCGATGCGGAAGGCAAGCAAAGGGGGTGGATCGGCGCGGACGCCGATACCAACAGCGTGATCATCACGGCAATCCGGGCGGACATGATCAAGATCATGGACATGATCGCCAAGATCGACATCCCGACCGAACAGATCCTGATCAAGGCCCATATCGTGGAAACGACCAAAAGCATGGCCCGTGACCTCGGCATCAAGTGGGGGGGCTCCTACAAACCGTCGATCGGAAACCATGAGTCCTCGATCACGCCGAGCTTCGATTTTTCCGCCCAACCTTCCACGGGGACTGCGGCGCTCCTGGATTTGTCCTTCGGGACGGTCGGCGGAAACATCCTGGAGCTTCAGCTCAGCGCCCTGCAGAAGGACGGCAAGCTCAATATCCTCTCCAGTCCCTCCATCATGACCGCGGACAACCAGATGGCTTTTACGGAAAACGGCGAGGAAATCCCGGTCCGGACGCTGGACAAGGACGGGAATCCTACGACCACCTATATCCCTGCGACGCTCCGCCTGGAGATCACCCCCCATGTGATCGACGGAGAGACCATGAAGATGGACATCCATGTCAAGAAAGACGAGGCCGACATGACCAGGCAGGTCGCGAACAATCCCTTCAAGATCAAGAAGGAGACCAAGACCAACCTCCTGGTCAGGGATGGAGAGACGATCGTGATCTCCGGTTTGACCAAACAGAAAATCAACGAGGGGACCACCGGCCTGCCGTGGCTGAAGGATGTCCCCGGCCTGGGCTGGCTATTCAAGGGCGAATCGAAGAGCGACACCATGGAAGAGGTCCTGATCTTCATCACGCCGACGGTTATCAAAGCCAAAACCGTGACGGGCATTCAAACGGGGCCATAGAGGAGAGGGCAACACCCTGCTTTAGAAGGCACGCCGACTGGCTGCTGTCACGAAGGAGATGGACATATGAAAGACCTGACCCGATTCTCACCCCTGGTCTTCATGGTGGCATTCTTGGGAATCCTCGCGGGTTGTGCGACAGGCTATGAAAAAGGGGTGAAGCAGTACCGACCGGATAATCTGGCGGCAGCCCTTAATGAATTGAAGCCTCTTGCCGAACAGGGGAATCGGGACGCCCAGTTCAATCTGGGATCTCTCTACTACCAGGGGTTGGGGGTCTCGCAGGATTATCAGGAGGCGGTGAAGTGGATGCGCAGGGCCGCCGAACAGGGCCATGTCTCCGCCCAGACGACACTCGGGACGATATACGCCCGGGGTGTGCAGGGGGAAAACGAAAAGGATTATCCCCAGGCCCTGATGTGGTTCATCTTTGCTGCCGCCCAAGGCGACCCGAATGCCATGGAATTCCGGGACAGCCTGGTGGTCAAAATGACGCCCGCGGAAATCACGCAGGCGCAGAAATTGGCCCGCGAATTCAAACCCCAGGACGTCTATGCCAAGTCGTTCCGGGAATCCCAGTCCCTTGCTGAACAGGGGGATAGGGACGCTCAGTTCAATCTGGGGGTCATCTATTACGTTGGGCAGGGGGTCCCCGTCAATTACCCCCTCGCATTGCAGTGGTTCAAGAAGGCCGCCCTTCAGGGTCATCCTCAAGCCCAGTATAATGTGGGTTACATGTACGAAAAGGGCGAGGGGACTCCGCAGGACTATGAGGAAGCCGTTAAATACTACCGCCAGTCAGCGGAGCGGGGGAATCGCCTGGCCCAATACGTCCTCGGCAGCATGTATGAAAAGGGTCAGGGCGTTACTCGGGATGAGGTTCAGGCCTTGATGTGGTACAATTTGGCCGCCGTCCAGGGGGAGACAAAGGCGAGAATCGCACGTGATCACGTGACCGTCTGGATGACGCCGGCCCAGATCACAGAGGCCCAGCGCTTGTCGCGCGAATTCAAGGCGATTGACAAATAAGGCCGTTCCGAATTCACGACAGGCGCCTTTTCCAAAATCAGACCAACTCTTTCCGCCCGGACCGACGCGAGAGGGTTCCCGTTTGTCAGAGAACCTTTTGTGGAACATTCCAGGTCGTGGGCGCATTTCTGTGAAGACGAATCGAAGCAATCCTCGGGGTGTGAAGGGTCATTCCAGCCATGAGTCGCGATGGATGCCGCCGGGGTTTTCGTTCTTGACACGTTCTTCAGGGCTGTGTTAGCGTTCCCTTCGTTCCGGACCCCCGGGAATGCGAAGGGCCGGAAAGTCCTATGGCTGCGGTGAATTATGGATCAGAAGGACCTCCAAGGACGGATGGCGTTTCTGGCCGAGACGGATGCGTCCCTCGACCGTGGCGATTTCGATACGGCCATGGCCCTGGCCCGTTTGAGACTTCAGGAAAGGCCGGGTGATCCCGATGCCCGCATCGCGGTCGGCCGCATCCTGGTCAGGCAGGAACGGCTGGACGAGGCCTGGGAGATGCTTCGGGATCTGGAGCAGGACCTTGCGGTTCTTTCCCAGCTTCATGTCCTTCGGGGCGATATCTGCCTGAAAAGGGGGGCGCCGCTGGAGGCCAAGGTCCATTACGGAAGATTCCTGGAACTCTGTCCCGATGCCCCTGGTTCGCAGGAGGTGTCCGACAAACTCCGGACGTTGGAGCATCCAGGAGAAGACGGACAGCCTTCAGGGGAAGACACTGCGGTAGTCCCTTCCGATTTTCAGACCGTGACCCTGGCGGAACTCTACGTCCGGCAGGGTCATCTCGATCAAGCGGTGGAGGTTCTGGAGACAATCCTCCGGAACGATCCTGGCCATGAGAAGGCTGCCGCGATGCTTCTGGACCTCCGGAAAGGGAGCGGCCAGGAGGATTCGGCGCAGGTCCGCGCCGGAGTTGTCGAACAACTCTCGCGGTGGCTGGATAACGTTCAAAGGATGCGCAGTCGTGCCTGAAACCCTCTCTCCATATCCCGCCAGGGTGGAACGTTTGCGCAACGCCCTGCCGGAGAAGGATGCCCTGCTCATCCTGGGAGAGAAAAACATCCGTTATCTGACGGGATTCGCTGGAAGCGACGGAGCCCTGATGGTGGGGCCGGACTGGTTGACGCTCCTGGTGGACGGCCGGTATGTGACCCAGGCGCGTCAGGAGGCCGTCGGCGCGGAGGTCTTTGAATTCCGTATCCGGGTGGAGGGAATCGAGTCGGTGGCTCGTCGACAGAAAGTCGGAGCGGTCGATTTCGAGTCCCAGGTCCTGACGGTGGATGAGTATCTCCGCCTGCAGGAGAAACTGTCCGGGGTGACGCTCAGGCCGCTTTCCGGGGAACTGCAGTCCCTGAGGGCCGTCAAGGATGAAGGGGAGATCGGTTGTATCGCCGAGGCGGCGAGGATCGCTTCGGAGGCCCTGGCAGACGTCTTGGCGATGGTCCGTCCGGGTGTGCGTGAAAAGGAGATCGCCGTCGAGCTCGAATACCGGATGCAGCAGACCGGGGCCGAGCTGGCCGCCTTCGAGACGATTGTCGCCTCGGGGCCCAATGCGGCCCTTCCCCACGCGACTCCGGGATTCCGGACAATCGGGCCGGGGGATTGCGTGGTGATTGACTACGGAGCGGTTTCGGGGGGGTATCACTCCGATGAAACTTGCTCTTATTTTGTAGAACGGGCCGATCCGCGGCAGCGGGAAGTTTACGACAGGGTCAAGGAAGCCCACGACCGGGCGATCCGAGCGATCCGGGCGGGCGTCTCCTGCGGCGAGATCGACCGCATCGCCCGGACCTGTCTCGACGAGGCGGGTCTGGGGGAGTATTTTTCCCATGGGACCGGTCATGGTGTGGGACTCGATGTCCATGAGGGGCCGCGCCTGGCCAGGGGGAGGGAGGAAATCCTCCAGGCGGGCATGGTCGTGACGGTCGAACCGGGGGTCTATCTCCCCGGCCTCTGGGGGGTACGGATCGAGGACACGGTTCTGGTGACGGACGGGGGCTGCAGGATCTTGACGGGGTCCCCCAAGGAACTGACGATTCTTTGAGAGCCGAGGGGCTGTGGCGGCCTTCGAGCCTTCAATGACGAAACAGGATGCCATCATATGAAGATAATTCCGGATGATCTGCTGTACAGTCGAGAACATATCTGGGTCCGTGTGGAGGGCGATCTGGCCACCATCGGGATTACGGACTACGCCCAGGAGAAGTTGGGGGAGATCGTCTCCCTGGATCTGCCCGAGGTCGATGCCGACCTGGAACGGGACGAACCCTTTGGCAGCATCGAGTCGGCCAAGGCTGTGGTCGAACTGATTTCGCCGGTCAGCGGGGTGGTCATCAGCGTCAACGAGGACATTACCGACGACATCGGCATCATCAACAGCGATCCCCACGACACCGGCTGGATGATCATCGTGGAGATGGACGATCCAGAAGAACTGGATGATCTGCTCGATACGAGGGGGTATCAGGAATTTGTCATCCAGGAAACGGAGGTTGACTGAACCGCGGTGGAGCCCTGGAGACTGCTTCCCTTCGGGAAGGCCGATGCGGTGGAGAATATGGCCGTCGACGAGGCCGTCTTCAGGGAGGCCATCCGTAAGCGGGTTCCCCCGACGCTCCGCTTCTACAGTTGGCGGACGCCGACGGTCTCCATCGGTTACTTCCAGGAGGCCCGCAGGGAGATCGACCTCGAGGCCTGCCGGCGGCTCGGCATCGATTTCATCCGGCGTCCCACCGGCGGCAAGGCGGTCCTCCATGATCGGGAGGTGACTTACGCCGTGATCGCCGGGGCCGATCATCCCCTCTTCCCGCCCGATATCCTCCGGTCCTTCCGGGTCATCAGCGGCTGCATCGCCAGGGGACTGCTGGCCATCGGGATCAAAGCGGAGATGAAGGCGGGGGGAAGGGCCTTTGCCGACGAGTCGTTGCGCACGTCTTGTTTTTCCTCTCCCTCCCGCTATGAACTCCTCGTGAAAGGCCGGAAAATATGCGGGGCGTCTCAGATGCGGTCCCATGGCGTTCTGCTCCAGCACGGGGCCCTGCTGATGGCCTTCGATCCCGAGAAGACCTGTGCGGTCTTGCTGCCCCACCGGGATCCGGAGAGGCAGGCCGCCCTGCTGAGAGATTCGGTGACCGCCGTCGAGGAGCAGGCCGGGCGGCCCGTGGACGAGCGGCAACTCTGCCGTGTCCTTCGGGAAGGCTTCGAGCAGGGGCTCGGCATTCGCTTCGTGGAGGCGCCGCTGACGCCCGATGAAGAGACGCTCAAGAGGGAATTGATGGCAAAGAAATACAGCAGCGAGAACTGGAATGTGGAGGGCAGCAAGGCATGGATATCCGGCTACTGATCAAGGAGGAGGTTCTCGGCCAGGAGGCCTATCCGGTGGAGACCGCCACTTTCCGGATCAAACTGGATGCCCAGGAGAACCCGCTGGCCATGCCCGGACCGCTCCGGGATGAATTCGCGACCCTTCTGGCCTCGGTCCCCCTCAACCGGTACCCCGAGGCGGGCTCGATCGCTATGGTCTCCCGCTTCGCGGCGGCCTTCGGCGTGGCGGCCAACCAGGTCATGATCGGCAACGGTTCGGACGAGCTGATCCAGATCCTCTGCACGGCCCTGGCCCGTCCCGGGGCGGAGATGATAATCCCCGTTCCCACCTTTGCCATGTACCGGATCGCCGCCCTCAACGCGGGCCTCAAGATCCAGGCGGTCCCGCTCGACGGGGCCTTCGATCTGGACCTTGCGGCCATGCAGGGAAGAATCGCTGGCCAGCAGCCGGCCCTGATCTTTCTGGCCTATCCCAACAACCCAACCGGCAACTGCTTCAGTGCCGACAGGATCGAGGCGATCCTGGAGGCGTCCCCGGGGATCGTCGTGGTGGACGAGGCCTATTTCCATTTTTCCGGGAAGACCTTCCTGTCCCTTGTCGGCCGGTACGACAACTTGGTCATCCTCCGGACCCTTTCCAAGGTGGGGATGGCGGCCATGCGGATCGGATTTCTGATCGGGCAGCCAGCCCTCCTCCATGAACTCAACAAGGTGCGGTCCCCCTACAATGTCAACGCCCTCTCCCAGGCCGCGGCCGGATTCTATCTCGATCATGAGCCCGCCTTTCTGGAACAAGCGACCGAGATCCGCCGGTGGCGCGGTGAACTTGTCCGTGCCATGGAAGGGCTGCCGGGGATCCGCCTTTGGCCGACCGAGGCAAACTTTGTTTTTTTTAGTTGCGATTTCGATACGGATCGCGTATATAGAAAATTGATGGAGCGGGGAATCCTGATCAAGAACCTGAGTGTCCCCGGAGGAAAGCCGGGTTTCATGCGCGTCACTGTGGGGACTTCAGAGGAAAACCGTGAATTAGTTGAAGCTTTTAGAGAGATTCTCAAGTAAGGAGCGTGGTCCAGTCCTAGGCGAAACAGAAGGGTAGGATACGGCACGAAACGGTGTTTCATGTGGGGTGTCGTACTGCCCTTTTTTTATGCCATCTCTTCGGATCGCGTCATTAAGACCACATTTAAGAGGGAGACGAGACTTGGAAGTTAAAGTATTTGACAACGATGTGGAAAAGGCCCTGAAAATCCTCAAGAACAAGCTCTCCAAGAGCGGCCTTTTCAAGGAACTCAAACTGCGCAGGGCCTATGAGAAGCCCTCCGTGAAGAAGAAGAGGAAGACCATCGAGGCGCGCCGGCGTTTGGCCAAGGTCCAGAGACGCAGGGTCTCCTAGGAATCTTCACATAGGGGTAAGGGCTCTCGATGCCCGGATCGTCCGGGCGGATCGCGCGCCCTCGTGTCTGTTGGGTCCGGGGATGCAGAGCGGACGGCGGCAAAGCGCCGTGGTTGCAGTCATTCCCGGTCCGGCGAGGAGCATGGTAAGATGGACGAAAAGAAGCAGTTTGTCGTCGACGCCCTGTCGATCGAAGAGTCCTGGCGCATCTTCCGCATCATGGCCGAGTTCGTCGAGGCCATCGAGACCCTCTCCGGCGTAAAGCATGCGGTCAGTATCTTCGGCTCGGCCAGGACGAAGCCGGACGATCCGTACTACCAGAAGGCCGAGCACTTGGCCCGTCTCCTGGCCGAAAAAGGCTTCAGCATCATCACGGGCGGGGGTCCCGGTATCATGGAGGCGGCCAACAAGGGGGCCGCGCAGGCCGGCGGACAGTCCGTGGGAATGAACATTCAGCTTCCGTACGAACAGAAACCCAACCCCTATGCCAACATCTCCATCGACTACAAGTACTTCTTCATCCGGAAGGTGATGTTCGTCAAGTACGCGATGGCCTACGTCATCCTCCCAGGCGGCTTCGGGACGATGGACGAGCTCTTCGAGGCGCTGACCCTCATCCAGACCAAGAGGATCAAGCCCTTCCCGGTCGTCCTCATGGGAAGCGAGTACTGGAAGGGGCTCTTGGACTGGCTCAGAAAGACGATGCTCCGGGACGAAAAGATCTCCCTGGAGGATCTCGATTTCTTCCAGATCATCGACGAGCCCGCCGAGGTGGTCAAGCACATCCAGAAGTTCGTCATCCTGTAAATGCAAAAAGGCGGCAGCATGGAACGTCGCGGCGACGATGCGGGACAGGTTGCCTCACTCGACATGGTCCTTGCAGAACTCCGGCAGGGGAAGCAGGCCCCCTGTTATCTGCTCTGCGGCGACGAGGAATTCCGTCTCCGGGATGCCCTTGATAAGATCACGGCGGCCCTCATCCCGGATCCTGTAGACCGGGAACTCAATCTCTCCGTCACCGATGGGGAGAACGAGGATCCCGACGCCCTCTGCGAGTCCCTCATCACGGCGCCTCTCCTGCCCGGCCCGAAGGTCGTCCTCGTCCGCAACACCCGGCTTTTCCAATCCAAGAATGTCCTGGCCCCGCTCATCGGGCGGATCCGGGAGCGTTTGGGCCAGGAGCCCTCCCGGGCGGCAGCGGATTTCATGCAATTCCTGGCGATTACAGGCCTCCAACTGGATGACCTCCGGGACGGCGGATGGCGCAGGATCGACGACGATTCCTGGCGACGGATCGTCCCGGAGGGCGGCGACGACCGGGAATCATGGCTTCCGAAAGCCGTCGAGCTCTGTGCAGGCCGGGAATCGGCGCCGGCGAGGGAGAAACACGAAGACTCGGAACGGCTGGAACGGGTCCTGACCGGAGGGATGCCGGAGGGGAACTGTCTCATCCTGACGGCCGAAGCCGTGGACCGCCGCAAGAGACTCTTCAAGACCGTCACGGCGATCGGAAGGGTCCTGGTCTTTGCCAGGGTCAAGGGGGAGGCGAGGCAGCAGCAGATCGTGATGGAAATGGCCGCCGGTCTTCTGGAAAGGGCGGGAAAGCGGCTCTCATCCGCGGCCTGGGCCGCCCTCGGACAGAAAACGGGATTCAGCCTCCGGGAGTCCCTGGGGGCGATCGAAAAGCTCGTGACCTACGCCGGGGAAAAACCGGTGATTGAGGCACAGGACGTGGAGAACCTGATCGGCCGGACGAAAGAGGGGAATGTCTTCGATCTGACCGGGGCGCTGGCCGGCAGGAACCTGAAGGCCGCCCTGGCCTCCATGCAGGCGCTCCTCGAACGGGGGGACCCGCCCCTGATGATCTTCTCGATGATCGTCCGGGAGATCCGCCTCCTCTTCCAGGCCAAACTCCTAATCGCTTCGGGAAGTCTGGCAGGATTCAGCGCGGAGATGGAATACGGCCGGTTTCAGAAGACCGTCCATCCGGCTCTCAAAAAACTGGCGGGAGACGGGGAAGGGTCGCTCGCCATCGCCTCTCAGCACCCCTTTGTCGTCTATCAGGCCCTGAAGAACGCGGGTCGCTTCGGCCGCGAGGAGCTGGCCGGTTACCTGGAGCTCCTCCTCCAGACGGACCTGGCCCTTAAGACCACGGGGAGGGATCCCCGCCTCCTCCTGGAGCGGGTCATGATCGCCGTCTGCGGGCGCCGTTAGGCGGTGGTCCCTCAGAGTTTCCGGAGACGGGCCAACTGGGCTCGCTTCTGTTTGGAGAGCCGCCGGGAGGGTCCTTTCTTTTTCATCCCTCCCGCGTCCTCTTCGTCGTCTTCCCCCTGTGCCGGAAACCCGGCGGACGAAGGGGAGGATGCGATCCTCTCGATCCTTTCGGAAAAAACGGGTGAATCAACGGCGGTCTTCCCACGCCGGGCGGCGAAGGCGGCGATCTCCCGGTCGGAGGTAACCACCAGGATCTCCTCGCTTCCCCCTTCGACGAGTCGCTTGATCACCTCGTCGGCCTTCTCGCCCAGGCGGGAGTAAATGATGTCGATCCCCCCGGAGCGGTCCCGTTCCTCCTGGGGCGACCCCCCCGACCAGCCGTCGAAGACGACCGTGATTCGGTGTCCGCGGAGTTGCCGGTAGGCTGCCAGGCTCCGGACAAGGGCCTTGCGCCCCTCTTCGAGGCTGATCCGCTCGCTGGCCCTGAGGCTGTCCGATTGGCGGATCAGGTTGTAGCCGTCCACGATGATGTGCATGGGGACGCTCCACTAAAAGGATTCCGTTGTCAGTCCGGGACAGATGTGGTATATGCCCGACGGCCCGGCTCACGTTCCGGGGTCGTTCGCCGCACTATACCAAACCGGGTTCCAATTTAACATCGAAAAGCATTCGCCGGCCTTCCTGCTCGAAGGGGATGGTGCGACGCGGCGGGTTTTTCCCGTCAACGATCGTATGACCAGGCTTGGCAGACTCCGGGGCCGATCAGCGGGAGCTTAACCCTTCCATCGGGGCGGCGGGGATGTGTCTGCCTGCCGGATTGGGATGCCCGGCCCTGCCGCAAATGGCCGGAGAGTCCGCCTGCCTGCGGAAGCGGGGTACCCGATGAACCAGAGACTTGCATCAAGAACGGCCGAGGGCCGGTGAAAGGAGTGGAATATGGATATCCAAAAGGTGTGCGTGCTGGGAGCGGGACTCATGGGGAGCGGGATCGCGCAGGTCTGTGCCCAGGCGGGCATGCAGGTCACGATGCGCGACATCGAACAGCGGTTCATCGACGGCGGCATGGCCATGATCGAAAAGAACCTGGGCCGCGGCGTCAAGAAGGGGGCCCTGAACAAGGGGGAAATGGAAGCGATCCTCGGAAGGATCAAGCCGACCCTTGATCTGAAGGAGGCGGCCGCTGATGCCGATTGCGTCGTCGAGGTCGTCATCGAAGTCATGTCCGTGAAGAAGCAGGTCTACACGGAACTCGAGCAGATCGTCAGACCCGACTGCCTCTTCTTCACCAACACCTCGGGGCTGAGCATCACGGAAATGGCCGCGATCACCAAGCGGCCGAGCCGCTTCATCGGGACGCATTTTTTCAATCCCGTCCCGGTGATGCGCCTGCTGGAGATCATCCGCGGCTTCGAGACCTCCGATGAAACCCTGGAGATCGCCAAGGCATGGGGTCAGAAGATCGGCAAGGAGTGCATCGTCGTGAAGGAGGCTCCGGCCTTTGTCGTGAACCGGATCCTCTGCTCCATGATCAACGAAGCCTTCTTCGTGCTGGGCGACGGTCTTGCCTCGCCCGCGGACATTGACAAGGGAATGCTCCTGGGCTGCAACCATCCCATCGGACCTCTGGCCCTGGCGGACCTGATCGGCAATGATACCCTGCTGCATGTCATGGAGGGACTGCACCGTGAGCTGGGCGACAAGTACCGCCCTGCGCCGATCCTGGTGCAACTCGTCCGGGCCGGCCGCTTCGGCCGGAAGACGGGCAGAGGGGTCTACGACTATACCGAATAGGGCAGCGGGCCGGACTGTTTTCAAACGTTCTTCCCTTTTCCCTTCCGCGTACCGGGAGGGGAAAGCCGACTGCCGCCCCAGCCCGCGAGGACCCCGTGCAGGCATTCGTTCAGTGTTGAAAGACAGGGCATTCTCCGGAAGGGATGTTTTCACCGGACGATCACCAAGACCAAGGAGGGACGATCCATGGATTACGAATTCACCGAGGAACAGAGGATGCTTCAGGACATGGCCTACCGGTTCGCCAGGGCCAATTTCGCGGCTGTATCGCAGGAGAGCGACGAGCACGAGGCCTACACGGCGGAGATCCGGAAGAAGGCGGCGGCCCAGGGTCTCGTCGGGGCCTGGGTATCCGAGGAGTACGGCGGCAGCGGGGCGGGCTGCGTGGGGAACGCCATCATCACCGAGGAGCTTTCCCGGGTGGACATGGGGATAGCCCTCAACGTCACGGCGGCCACCTTCGGTTGCGAGGCGATCTTCCAATACGGGACCGAGGATCAGAAGAAGACCTGGCTTCCCCCTGTCTGCGCCGGCGAGAAGGTGAGTGCCGGGGCCTTCACCGAACCCAACGCCGGCACGGACGTGGCCGGCTACAAGACGCGGGCCGTCAAGGACGGCACTGACTATGTGATCAACGGCAACAAGATGTTCATCACCAACGGGACGGTCTGTGATTTCATGGTGGCGGCCTGCATCACGAACCCCGATGAAAAGCGGCACAACAGCTTCAGCCTGATCATCGTCCCGGCCGACGCCAAGGGGATCACCCGCAACAAGATCCACGGCAAGCTCGGGATCCGCGCGAGCGACACGGCGGAGATCGCCTTCGAGGATGTCCGGGTTCCCCAGGCCAATCTTGTCGGCAAGGAGGGGAACGGCTTCCGGGAACTGATGCATTTCTTCGACACGACCCGCGTCATGGTCGCCGCCCAGGCTTTGGGTCTGTCCGAGGCCTGCCTCGAGACGAGCGTCAAGTACGTCAAGGAGCGGACCGCCTTCGGACAGCCTCTGGGGGCCTACCAGCTGACCCAGATGAAGCTCACTGAGATGGCGATCCGGATCGAGGCCCTCCGCGGGCTCGTTTACAAATCGGCGTGGCTTATCGACCAGGGGAAGCCCGACTACACCCTCGCGGCGATGGCGAAGTTCTTCGGCGGACAGACCGCCGTCTTCTGCGCCAACTACGCCGTCGAGCTCCACGGCGGCTACGGCTACATCGAGGAGTACCCGGTCCAGAAGTGGTACCGGGATGCCAAGATCCTGGAACTCTACGAGGGGACGAAGGAGGCGGAGATCATGACGATCGGCCGCTACCTCCAGGCGAAATAGGATCCGGACCTTTATCAGGATGCCCCTTCCCGTTCGGGTGGGGGATGTTGGCCGGAGAGGAGATCCCTCTGCGCTCAGGATATTTTCCCGACCCTGCCTCCCCTCGCTTCGCTGCAAGGGCAATACTCGCGCTGGTGCGCTCTGACAGTTGCCCTTGCGGTCGCTGCGCTCGCGGGCAGGGTGCCCCGGAAAAATCTCAAATCGCACGGACGGAATCTCGTTCGCCGGCCTGGGGAATGCCTGGAAAACAGAGATAAGGAGAGAACCTGTGAAGACGCGCATCACCGAACTGTTCGGCATCGACTACCCCATCCTCCTTTCCGGCATGAGTTGGATCAGTGTCCCGAAGATGGTGGCGGCCGTCTCCAACGCGGGCGGGCTTGGGATCCTCGCCACGGGCCCCCTGGACGCGGAGCACACAAGGCAGGCAATCCGGGAAATTCGGGGCCTCACCGACAAGCCCTTCGGCTGTAACGCCTCGCTCCTCTTCCCCGGGGCCGCCGAGAACGCCAGGGTCATGCTCGAGGAGCAGGTCCCGGTGATCAACTTTGCCCTGGGGAAGGGCGATTGGATCGTGAAAGAGGCCCATGCCTATGGCGGAAAGGTGATCGCCACCGTCGTCAATGCCCGCCACGCAAGACGCGCCCAGGATTACGGGGCGGACGGTGTGATCGCCACCGGCCACGAGGCTGCAGCCCACGGCGAGGCGGTGACCTCGCTCGTTCTCGTTCCCAGCCTGGTCGATTGTCTGGAAATTCCCGTCATCGCTGCGGGGGGCTTCGGGGACGGCCGGGGGCTGGCGGCGGCCCTGGCCCTGGGGGCGGAGGGGATCGCCATGGGGACCCGCTTCATGACGACCCAGGAGAGTCCGCTCCACGACAATTACAAAAGGCTTTCCATTGAAAAGGGGGTCGAGGACACCATCGCCTCGCCCCGGATCGACGGGATCCCCTGCAGGGCCCTCAAATCCGAACCGGCCGAACGGGCCGTCCGGCGCGGCCTCGATCCTATTGCGGCCTTCCTGAACTCCCGGGAGATTGCGGTCATGCTGAAGGTGCCCTATTTCAAGCTCTTCCTGGGCGTCCTCGCCTCAGGCTGGAAAACCGCCCGGCAGCTGGCCTACATGGCCAACGGGTTCAAGGCCTTCCGCCTGGCCACGGAGGAGGGGGACCTGGAGCGCGGCATCCTCCCCGTGGGACAGGTGACGGGCCTGATCCACGACGAGCCGACGGTGAAGGAGGTCGTCGAGCGGATGGTCGCCGAGGCGAAGAAGGTCCGCGAGAGGCTCGACGGCCAACTAAGCTGATGCTGGAGGGCCGGAAATCGAACGAAGTCTCCGGCCCTCCAGATTACCGGTTCCGTGGATGGGCCAGGGGCCGGCTCAGAGGAGCAAGTTCGTCTTTCCCCGGTAAGGTTCGCCCACGAAGACGGCCTTGGGGATCATGGCGTGGATCCCGAGCGTGTAGTCCACCAGTTGCGTGACGTGCAGGTCCACGGCCATGCTGCAGAAGGCGTAGGCGTCGAGGTCCGACATGCCGTAATGCTTGGCCAGGAAGGCGATGGCGTTGCGGACGGCCATCTTGGAGGACTCCAACAGGTCCGTGTGTATGCCCATGGTGATCCAGTGGGTGGGGGTCGAGGCGAAGGGCCAATTCACCAGCGAGTTGAGATCCTTGCGCACAGTGAGCCTCAGGGTGATGTTCTTGAAGGCGCCCTCCAGGGCGTTGAGGTTCACCTCGCCATCTCCCTGTGCCAGGTGGGCGTCTCCGACCTTCAACATCGCCCCCTTGACCAAGACCGGCAGATAGAGAACGGATCCTGCGACCAGTTCCTTGTTGTCCAGGTTCCCGCCGTGGTTTCCCGGCGGGACGTTGCTCCACATCCCCTCGTCGGAAATGCCGACGCCGATCGTTCCGGGGAAGGGGCGCAGGGGGATCTCCACGCCCGGGAGAAACTCGAAGGTCTTTTTTCTGGGATCGGCGTAGTACCATTTGACCCGTCCCTTGGGATAATCGTCTGCCAAGAGCCCCAGCTTCATGAACTCGGTTTCCGGGTTCAGGTTAAAGCCGTAGGGACCGGGGACGATATCCAGGATCTCGATCTGGAGGACATCTCCCACCTGGGCGCCCTCGACGGCGATGGGACCCGTCAGGGTGTGGTGTCCTCCCCCCTTCTTGATCTTTTTCGCCCCGGTCTTTTCAAAGGGCCGGGTATAGGTTTCCGGGGTTTTGGCGATGACGTCTTTGTAGTAAGCCATCCACTCTTGGATCTCCACACCGGGGACCATCTTGCCCTTCAGGTGGGTGTTGGTCTCGACGGAGACAACCTCCCCGGACTTCATCGACAGGACGGGAGTGGTTGCACTGTCCCAGTACCCTTCGGTGGTGGTCTGGTCGTTGGCTCCGAGGATATGCATCTTCCCGGTCACCTCCGGTCGTTTGATATCGAGAGCTTCCGCTGTTTTCAGGGTCAGCCCGTTGAATGCCACCGCCCCGCCGAGGGCGGCACCCAACTTCAGGGCCGTTCTTCTGTCCACCTTGGGGCCTTCGATTCCGAGCGATTCTCTTTTCTGCATGATGAGACTCTCCTTTCAGCGTGTTCATGATATCTGGCGCGTACGCAATGATCATGCCGGGACATTTCTTGCTGGAATAACGCTGGGTTTGATATTTCCGGCGGGGATGTGGGGGGGACAGGAATGTTCCAAAAAACATCCCTTCTACAGGAAAGTTCCTCTTCCAAGATCCTATCCCCGGTCTTCCTTTGGACCTAAGGCAGTCCGTCCATCTGGAGGAGGGGGCTCATCCTTCGGGTGATGTGAACGGATTAGGGATGTTGATGCACCGGCCTGGGGGGCCATTGGGACAGCCGCGTCGTGCCACGGTCTTCAGAGGGTGACCGTGGGCGCCGCCAGGAGGGACTTCATCGCCTTGATCGTTTCGGCGTAGTTGTCGCTTCCGAATACAGAGGCGCCGGCGACGAGGATATCCGCCCCCGCGTCGGCGATGGTGCGGATGTTCTTGAGGTTCACGCCGCCGTCCACCTCGAGCAGGATCTCGGGGGCAGCGGCGCGGATCATCTGCTTGGCCCTGGAAATCCTAGGGAGCGATCCTTCGATGAACTTCTGACCGCCGAAACCGGGGTTGACGGTCATGATCAGAAGCAGGTCGATATCGGGGAGGATGGCCTCTACCTGACTGAGCGGCGTCGCCGGATTGAGGGAGACCCCCGGCCGGATTCCCCGTTCGCGGATCATGGCGACGACCCGGTGCAGATGAACCGCGGCCTCGACGTGGACGGTGATCCGGTCGGCTCCGGCCTTGGCGAAATCGTCGATGTAGCGTTCCGGATTTTCGATCATCAGGTGGACATCGAAGGTCAGGCGCGTGGTCGGCCTCAAGGAGGCGACCAGTCCCGGACCGAGGGTGAGGTTGGGGACGAAGTGGCCGTCCATGACGTCGATGTGGATCCAGTCCGCCCCTGCCTTCTCGACGGCGGCGATCTCCTCGCCGAGCCTGCTTCCGTCCGCCGACAGGATGGATGGTGCGATCTTCTGCATGGTAAGCTATCCCCCGCCATGTCCAATACACCATCGGCACGGCCCTGTCAACGAGCCTTTCACTTGCGGCACCGGCCCGGTCGTGCTATGGAGGGGCGAAAAATACGGGTGATCTTTCCGCTCCCGGCGGCCTTTCTGCTGCCGGGCGCATCGGTTGAGGGGGTTGGGGTTTGTTCTGGTCGGGCATCTACAACACGTTGCTGCTGATTGCCGCCGTCTTCGCCGTTCCCTATTACGGGGCGAGGATCCTCTTCACCGGAAAGTACCGCCGGAGCCTGGGTCCCAAGTTCGGCCGCCTTGATCCGGAAATCTTCTCCCGGATCACAGGGACGCCGCGGATCTGGATCCATGCCGTCTCCGTCGGGGAGGTGACGGCGGCCGCCCCCATCGTGGCGGCTTTGCGCATCCGCCTTCCCGGGGCCTGCCTGGTCCTGTCCACGAGCACGGAAACAGGACAGGAGATGGCCCGCAAGCTCGTCACCGCGGCAAACGCCCATCTCTACTATCCCCTCGATATTCCGTGGGTCGTCCGCCGGGTGGTTGATCGGGTCCGGCCCGATCTCTTCGTCCCCGTCGAAACGGAATTCTGGCCCAATTTCATCCGGACCTGCCGGAAGCGCGGGACGCGGATCGTCCTGGCCAACGGCCGGATTTCCCCCCGATCCTTCCGCCGCTACGGCAAGACCCGTTTCTTCTGGGAGGGGATCCTCGCCGCCCTCGACGATGCCGGCGTGATCTCCGGAACCGATGCCCAGAGGCTTTCGGCGATCGGGATGGCCCCCGAGAGGATCCATGTCCTGGGAAACGCCAAGTATGACAGCCTTGCGGCCCGGGTTTCCCCGGAGTTGGAAAAAGAGATTTCGGACCGCCTGGGGATGACGCCGGGCAGGGAGGTCCTGGTGGCGGGGAGCACCCATGAGGGGGAGGAGACGGCCATCCTGGAGGTCTACCGACGGCTCCTAAAGGAGCGGCCGGGATTCAAGCTGATCCTGATCCCCCGCCACATCGAACGGGGCGATGCCGTCGCGGGGCTCCTCGGCCAGGCCGGATTTGCCGACTTCATCCGGATGTCGGAGATCCGTGCCGGACGCCGTCGCCTGGACGAGCGGGTGGTCCTTGTCGACGTCATCGGCGAACTGTTCAAGGTCTACAGCCTGGCCACGGTCGTCTTCTGCGGGGGGAGCCTCGTCCCGAAGGGAGGACAGAACATCCTCGAGGCCGCCGCCTGGGGGAAGGTCGTCTTCTACGGGCCGCACATGGCCGATTTCAGGGATGAGCGGGCCCTTCTCGAGGAGGCAAGGGCGGGGATCACCGTCCAAAACCAGGATGAGCTTTACGAGAGGATCCGGGGCCTCCTGGGGGATTCCGAACTGCTCGAACAGAGGGGAGAGGCGGGTCGCCGGGTCGTGGCCGCCAACCGCGGTGCGGCGGACCGTTACGCCGCCCTCATCGCGGATGTGGTGCGTCGCGCCGGCTGCGACTGCGGCCGATGATCCGGGAATAAGCGAGGTTGTGAATCGGGGAAATGACAAAGCCCCCTCCTGCCTGCAGGAGGGGGCTTTGTTTGGGTTCAGGATGCCTCCGCCCGTTTGAGGTACTCCGCCCATCGACTGTTGACCCACCGCTGGAGGTGGCCGAGTTGCTCCATGCTCATCTTCTTGAAGCGGCCCTGCCGCTCCACGAAGTTGATCACCGGGGCGGGGTTCCCCTTTTCGGCCAGGGTCTTGCTCCGGCCGGTAAAGCGGAACTTCCCGTTTTCGATCTCATAGAGGACGACGATCCCCGTCTCCACGGCGAGCCGGCCGATCTTGACCGTGTCCTTGGGCGGGTAGACCCAGCCCGGAGGACAGGGGGTTGCGATCTGGATATAGCGCGTCCCCTTGATCCTCTTGGCCTTGACGAACTTGTCGTAGAGGTCGAGGGGGAAGGAGGGGGTGCAGGTGGCCAGGTACGGGATATCGTGCCCCTCCATGATCTTCATCATGTCCTTCTTTCCCTGCTGCTTGGTGAGCACGGGCGTCGTCGTGGTCAGTGCCCCCGCCGGGGTGGCGCTGGAACGCTGCGTTCCCGTGTTCATATAGGCCTCGTTGTCGTAGCAGACGTAGATGAAGTCCGTCGACCGTTCGGCGGCCCCGGATAGGGCCTGGATCCCGATGTCGAAGGTCCCCCCGTCTCCGGCCATGGCGACGACTGTGGTGTCGCTGCGATTCAGGGCGGCCAGTCCCGCGACCAGCCCCGAGGCCGAGGCCGCGGTACTGGCGAAGGTGCAGTTCAGGCAGGGAACCTCGACGGAGGTGATGGGGTAGAGGCCGTGGAGGACGGTCAGGCAACTCGCCGGGACCGTCATGATCGTGTTCCCCCTCAGGGCCTTGAGGATGTACCGGTAGGCGAGCGTCAGGCCGCAGCCCTGGCAGGCCCGGTTCCCCGGCAGGATATATTCTTCGGTGTTCACTTTAAAGAGTTTTTCCGGCATTTCTTCTTCTCCCGTTCTACTCCGTGACGCAGTTCAGCCAGGTCTGCCGCTCCCTCGTGCCTCCCGCGATGGCCGACAGGGAGGAACGGACCGCCTCGGCCAACTCGCTGGCCTTCACGTCGCGGCCGCCGAGACCTGCGATGAAATTGTGAATCGGTGCAGCGATGCCGGTCCCGTAGAGGGCTGCCTTGATGTCGGCGCAAAGCGCCCCCTCGTAGCCGTAGCTGATGTCCTTCTCGAAGACGACGATGGCCGGGGCGCTCCGGAAGGCCTCCCGGACTTCCTCGCGGGGAAAGGGGCGGTAGACCCGGAGCCCGACGACGCCGGCCCGGATTCCCCCCTCGCGGAGGAGGTCCGCCGCCGCCGTGGCCTCGGTGGCGATCGACCCGATGCCGACGATGAGGACCTCGGCATCGTCGGTCCTGTAGTCCCAGAGCATCCCGTTGTGGTTCCGGCCGAAGCGCTCCGCGAACTCAAGGCTGGCCCTGACGATCACGTCATGCGAGGCCTCGAGCGCATGCTGCAGCTTGAAGCGCATGTCCATATAGCCGTCCCGGAGGACTCCCTCCGCATCCCGCCTCTGCCAGGGGAAGATGACCGGATTGATGTTCCGGGGATCTTCGGGGCACAGGATCGTGTGGGGCTTGTAGGGGGGCAGATATTCGCAGACCTTCTCGGCGTCGGGAATCTCGACCGGCATCATGGTGTGGGACAGGACAAAGCCGTCGTAGCAGACCATGACGGGGCAGTAGACCTCCTCGGCGATCCGGTAGGCCTGGATCACCGAGTCGAGGATCTCCTGATTGTCGCGGCAGTAGATCTGGATCCATCCGGTGTCGCGTTGCGCGATGGAGTCCTGCTGGTCGTTGAAAATCGACCAGGGAGCGCCGACGCCGCGGTTCACACAGCAGATGACGATGGGCAGGCGGGAACCCGCCGCCCAGTGGAGCTGCTCGTGCATATACAGAAGGCCGTGCGACGAGGTCGAGGTGAAGACCCGGGCGCCGACGGTGGAGGCCGCCACACAGACCGTCATCACCGAGTGCTCGCTTTCCACCCGGACGTATTCCGCCTTCAGTTCGCCGCGCTCAACCCAGTTGGCGATCGTCTCGGTGACCGAGGTCTGCGGGGTGATCGGATAGGCGGAGACGACCTGGACCTTGCAGAGCTTCACGCCGTAAGCGGCGGCCGAATTGCCGGTCATGATCTGGACATTGCCGCTCATTTGCCGCCCTCCTCGTGCATCACCATCGTGATCGCCTTGGCGGGACACTCCTCGGCGCAGATGCCGCATCCCTTGCAGTATTCGAGGTCGATCTTGACCGGGACGCCGGCGGTGACGATCCCTTCCGGACAGTAGAGCCAGCAGAGAAAGCAGGCAGGCCGGTTTTTGACCGAGGCGATGCACTTGGCGGGATCGATGACCGGGGTGGCGTCCCGCCAGTCCCCGGTTTTCCCCGCCTCACCGACGGCCGGTTTGCACATGGCGGAGATGTTGTCGTCTTTTCGTTCCATAACGTGCCTTTCGGTTTTCATGCAATGGTCTTGATGGAGGCCTCTTCGTAAGCGGCCCGGAGCGCCGCGATGTTCGTCGCGGCAGCCGTGCCCGACAGCTTCCACTTGAGTCCCTTCTCCAGGTGTTCGATCGAGACGAGGTTGGAGGCCTTCGAGAGGACCCCAAGCATCGGGGTGTTTACCAACGGCGCCCCCTCCTTGAGAAGGTGAAAACGGATCGCGATGGCCGCCGCATCCGCCGTGGCGATCGCGATGCAGCCAGGGACATCGACCTCTTCCGCCTTCTGGGGGGTGTTGATGACGAGCAGCCCCCTGGGCTTGAGGGTTCCCAGGATGTTCACCACCCCGAAGAGAGAGGGGTCGAGGACGACGGCGATGTCCGCCTTGTCGATCTGGGAAAAGGTCCGGATCGGGGTGTCGGAGATCCTCGTCGAGGCGGTCAGCGGCGCGCCCCGCCGCTCCGGGCCGAAGGTCGGGGCCGACGTGACCCCTTTGAATCCCTGGAGATAGGCCGATTCGGCCAGGATCTGCGCGGCGATGACGACGCCCTGTCCGCCTCGGCCGTGCCATATCACTTCGTGCATAGCGTGTTCCTCAATCGGTCCATGTTGACTTCCTGGTTCGCTGCGGGCCCTGTTCCGACATCGGACCGGTGCGCGTTGCGATCCCCCTAACGAAAAAGGCCATGGTTTTTCTCACCCATGGCCTTTAGGATACGTTTTTTTTCGGGGTCAACTGTTCCTAAAAACGAGGGAGGATGGGTCTTGGCCCATCCTAAGAAGGGAGAGGCGCAACAGGAGGCCCCGGCAAAGCCAATTCCAAACAGTACAGGCAGCCCTTCTCAAGATACCGTTCATTTTAAGGAAACCCCAATGACGAAATTGGCCGGACCTTAAAACATAATTCCCGGGATGTCAATAGCGAATTTGATGCCAGGGGTAAAGGGACAGGGGGTTGGTGAAAACGATATCGCCGACAGTTACTGACCGGCCTTGATGCTCCGTACGATCTCCAGATTCTTTTTCGCTTCGGGGTAATCAGGCTGTAGCCTCACCGCTTCCTGAAGATGCGACAGCGCTTCATCAATTTTCCCGCTTTTGGCCAGGATGACCCCGAGACTGTTATGGGCCTTTGCGAAATCAGGATCCACTTGAATCGCCTTCTTCAAATAACCAATCGCCTCTTCGATCTTTCCCGTATTGGCCAACGCCACGCCTAGACTGTTGTAAATTTCGGGCCGCTTCGAGTTGATCTGAATCGCTTTTCTGAAACAGGGGATGGCTTCGGCGAAATTCCGCTGGTGCGCGAGGGACAATCCCAGGTGGACGTTTGCCTCGTAATGATCTGGGTTCAGCCTCACCGCCTCCCTGAAATGGTCAATCGCGCCAGCAAGGTCACCTTTTGCCACGAGGGATGTTCCGGCCTTGACCTGCTCGTCGGCCGTCTTACGGTCGTCTTGGGTCGGTTCGGCAGGCGCGCTCCCAGGGCGGTTCGATTTGGAATTGCCCGCCTGTTCGAGGGCATATGTCAAATTACCCTTCGCCTCGGTATAATCGGGATCGAGTCTGACGGCCTCTCGGAAATGTTCCAACGCCCGCTCATGGTCGCCGGACTGGCCGAATGCGATTCCTAAATTGTTGTGGGCCACAGCGAAGGCCGGTTTGCTTTGCAGGGTCTTCTGGAAATAGGGGATGGCCTCTTTGAATCTTCCCTGCCTCATCAGGATGTTTCCCAAATTATAATTTGTCTCTGGGTCGCCCGGTCGGATCTTAAGGGCTTCCTGGTAATGGGATATGGCGTTCTGTCCATTCCCCTGGAGGGCCAGGAGTGCACCCATGTTGGTGTGCATGACGTAATTGTTCTTTGTTACAGACAGGGCGTGGCTGAAAAGGGCTTGGCTGTTCCTCCAGTGGCCGAGTTGGGTCCGTGTGAGCGCAAAGAAGAGGAGAATCACCGCAATACCAAAGGCTGGAAGGAGGTATTTGCGATAGACGGCTCGGTCGGTCCAATCGGAAAGCAGCCATACGGCTGCGATGAACAGGCCGATCAGGGGGATATAGGTATAACGATCGGCCATCGCCTGCACGCCGACCTGGACGATCCCGATGACGGGAACGAGTGTCCCGAGATACCAGAGCCACCCGACCAGAAGATAGGGGTAGCTTCTGGCCGTCCGGACCGCCGCTGCTGTGATGACCGCCAGTGCGGCGGCAGACCCGATTGTCTGCCAGAGTAGGATCCTTTCCGGGTGAGGATAAAGAACAGCCAGGGGGAGTGGCCAGATGGTTTTTGTCAAGTATTCCCCATAGGAGACCACGGCGTTGGACATGCGGAACGACAGAGGCAGATACTGCATTGTGACGATTTCTGCCCTTTGAGCGGATAGGGTTACGATGATGGACAGGATTGTCAAGCCGAAGAGCGGCAGTTTTTCATAGAGGAGTTGGCCGATGGTTTTTGTGGGACCCTGGCCCTCCGTTTGAGGGATCGATCCGGTATCATGGCCAAACCGCTTCAGCGGCCAATAGTCCATCAGAAGCAGGATGAACGGCAGGGTCACGACCATGGGCTTGGCCAGGAGGCCCAGGGCGAAGCCGATAACGACAGGCAGGTAAGTCCTGCAGCTTGGCCGCCTGGTGTAACGTACGTAGGCCAGGAGCGTCAGCAGCATGAAAAATGTGCTCAGGACGTCCTTTCTTTCGGAGATCCAGGCCACGGATTCAATGTGAAGGGGATGGACCGCAAACAGGGCCGAAACGGCGGCGCTTCGCCACGGTGCACCAGTCATGGTCTGGAGGACCATATAGACCAACAGGGTGTTTAAAAGATGAAAGAACAGGTTGACCGTGTGATACCCGCCGGCGTGCGATCCGAAGAACTGACCGTCGAGCATCAGCGAGAGCCAGGTCAAGGGATGCCAGTTGCCGGTGTGCATGGTCTGGAATGCCCAGGTGATATTTTCCGGTTTAAGGCCGGTGTTGACATGGGGGTTGTGAAACACGTATCGGTCGTCGTCGTAGTTGACGAAATCAAACTGGTAAACCTGCCAAAAGGCCGCAAGTGTTATAAGCACCAGCAGAAGCGTGATAACAGCCCGGCGGGGTGCCGTGAAAGGAGATCGTTCAACCACAATGCTCTGCATGGATCAAGCCTCTGTCTTCCCTGATAACGGACTCTGCCTAACGGCCTGTTTTGGCTTCGCCCAACGCCATTTCCAGATTCCTGGCCGCCTCGCGGTCGTCCGGCCGGATCCGGACGGCCTCCCTGAAGTGGACGATCGCCTCCTTGAGGCGTCCCTGCTCGGCCAGGAGGATGGCCAGATTGGTGTGGGCCTCCGCGTAATCGAGCCGCAGATTGATGGCCCTTCGGAAGTCGGCCTCTGCATCGGCGGGTTTTCCGCGCCTGGAGTCGAGCAGACCCGTCAGAAACCACCCCTCCGGGCTGTCGGGACGGACCCGGCGGAGGGTCTGGAGGCGGGCGGCCGCCTCGGCGAGATCGTCCTGCATGATGAGAAGCAGCGAGAGATTCTTCAGCGCCTCGGCATGTCCCGGACTGAGTTCCAGAACCCGGTTGAAACTGGCCCGGGCCGAGGCGAAATCCCTCTGACCGGCCTGGATTGCACCGAGATTCAGGATGGCATTCAGGTTGCCGGGCTTCAGGCGGATGGCCTCCTGGAAATGGGGGACGGCCTCCCTCTGACGGCCCTCGATCGTCAGGGCCAGACCGAGGTTGTATTCGGCCCAGGCGTTGCCGGTGGTGACCTCCACGGCATGGCGGTAGAGGGCGACGTTGCTTCGCCAGGTTCCCGCCTGGAACCAGGTCATGATCGCCAGTGCGGCGATGACGGCCACGGCGGCTGCGGGCAGGACGACCTTCCGTGAGGGCCACCTGGCGACCAACTCCGGGATCCCCCAGGCGGCCATGATGAAGATGCCGATCAGCGGGATGTAGGTGTAGCGGTCCGCCATTCCCTGAAGGCCCACCTGCACGAGGCCGATGACCGGGACCAGCGTTCCCAGGTACCAGAACCATCCCACGGCGAGGTAGGCCTTCCTGCGCCACAGGACGAGGGCGGTGATCAGCAGGAGCAGAGCAGCCGCGCCAGCCGCCTTCCAGAGGGGAAGGGCCGTCCCCGGGTGGGGGTAGAAGACGGCCAGGTGGACCGGGAGGAACGCCTTGAAGAGATAGGCCGCGTAAGAATAAAGGGCGTTTTCCAGGCGCACCGAAAGGGGAAATGCCTCCGCGGATTTCACGAGACCCGTTTCGGCCTGGACGAGATAGATCAGGACGCTGGCCATAGCGGCCAGGGCGAAGAGGGGGAGTTTCTCCCTGATCAGGGGGACGGTACGGCGCCAATCGGAAAGGGCCGCGGAGTCTCCGGGGCCGCCGTCGGTTACGGCGTCTGGTCGAGGAACTGGGGGTCTTCCCTCCGAAGGGGGCTTCGATTGGAAGGGGCCCGGGGCCTCGGGGCCCAGGCGCTTCAGCGGCCAGTAATCCAGAAGGAGCAGGACGAAGGGGAGGGTCACCGCCATCTGCTTGGCCAGGAGGCCCAGGGCGAAGCAGAGGAGGACCGGCCAGTAGCGGCGGAGGCCTGGTTTTCGGACATAGGCGAGATAGCACCAGAGCGTGAGCATCCAAAACAGGGTGCTCAGGACATCCTTCCGTTCGGCCACCCAGGCCACCGATTCCACGTGCAGGGGGTGCAGGGCGAAGAGGGCGGCCACGAAGCCGCTCCGCCAGAGGGCCCCCGTCATCGACCTGAGGACGATAAAGAGCAGCAGGGTATTGGCGAGATGAAAGAGGAGGCTCATCAGGTGGTGCCCCCCCGCATCCAGGCCGAAGAGCTGGACGTCGAGCATGTGGGAGAGCCAGGTCAGGGGGTGCCAGTTGTAGACGTGGGGGGCCGAGAAGGCCCAGAGGAAGCCCTCCCAGGTCAACCCCCGCTGGACCACGTCGTTGTTGGTGATGTAATCGTCGTCGTCGAAGCTGATGAAGCCGTGCTGGACCGTCTGCCCGTAGACCGCCACGGTCAGAACGACCAGAACGACGCCGACCCAAAAGGTCCTGCCGAAGGGGGACGGGCGTCCTTCCGTGCCCGGCGGGGGTGGCACGGCGGCTCGTGAACCCCGGGGGCCTGAGGATTTCTTCGCCCTTCCAGCCGCTTTCTCCCTGGGGAGGGGCGGCATTTTCACCGATGGATTTTTGGGTTTCATTTTGACCCCTTCGCCTTGCGCCGCGGCTTCCCCTTGCCGGTCCCCGGCAAGGGGTCAGGCGCATCGACCGGAGCACCGGCGATCATAAAGAGCGTCAAGAGGATCCCCGGCCAGAGCTGGATGAAGAGGCGGTTCAGCGACGTCATGAGGTGGTAGGTCAGATCCAGGGGGGTCAGGACATAGACGAGGAAGTAACCGGCCAGCATCAGTATCAGCACCGTGGCGCCCTGGGTCAGGGCGGTCCGATCGGTCCTCTCGATGCGGATCCCGGCGAGGAAGAGATAGGCGGCCACGACCAGGAGGTTGACCGGTCCGGGATTGAGCCCCATCCCGGTGCGCACGTCAAAGAGTCCCTGGGTGAAGCTCAGGCCCGTGATGAAGAAAGCCTTGCTGATCTGGGCATACCGGTGGATGTCGAACAGTTTGTCCCCCAGGGCAGCCCAGCCGAACCCGGCCACCAGGTCGTTGGCCGGCGCGATCCTGAGTTTGAAATAGAGGACCACCGCTAGGACCGGCAGGGCTCCGGCCAGGAATCCCGCGGTCCGCCCGAGGGCCCGGCGCCAGCCGGAGGTCCCGGCGGTGATCCCGAGGAGGCTGCCGGCCGCGACGAGCGCGAAAAGCAGCCCCTCGTTCTTCGTCCAGGCGGCGAGGCCCGCAGCCATCCCGGCGAGGACCAGCGGTCCGGCGGCTCTCCCTTCCGGCCTTGCGGCGATGAAGAGCATCACCATGCAGGACAGGATGAAGAAGGCCAGGGGGACGTCGGCGAACTGGGAGGCCCCCATGGCGATGAAGAAGGGGGTCCCCGTCAGGACCATGGCGGCGAGGCAGCCCTGGGTCCGGCCCCGGAGGAGGACGAGCGCAGCCAGGAGAAGGCCGAGGACGAGGACGGTGAAGAGGAGGCCCATCACCGCCGGGAAAAGGCCCTCCTCCATGCCGGCGTAGCTCCAGCCCCGGACGATTGAGAGCGGGAGCATCAGGGGGTAATCCCAGTGGCTCCAGTCCTGGCCGCCGGCAAAGGCCTCCCGCCATCCCGACCCGCTGCGGAAGAGGAAGCGGGCGTGCATGTTCCAGATCAGCCAGGCGTCCCACCGGCCATGGGGCTCCTTCAGGACGGCGACGAGGAAGGAGGCCAGGGAGGCGGCCAACTCCACGGCAAGGACACCGGCGATCCAGGACCGAAGCGGGGTTCTCTCCCCTCCCACGGCGGTCCCGTTTAACGCCTCCCTCTCCCCCCGCCTGCGGATGAAGAGAATCAGACCCATGATGAGGCCCAGGGCGATGTCTGCGGCCGCGGCGTATCTTGCCAGACCTGCCAGGAGACAGAGGAAATAGAGCAGGGAGGTGACGCCGATCCCGAGGCCCCATCCGAGGAAAACCCTCAGAAGCCATCCGGCCGCACCCCTCCCCGGCGACGGCCAGAAGAGGCCGGTCAGGAGGAGGCCGATCATCAGGGCAACGATCAGGGAGAGGATCGGAAGGGTCATGGCCCGCCCCCTCTGCGGTACAGGATGAGGCCGTCGCCGAAGTCCTTCACCGGGACGAGGCCGTGCCTCTGTGCCAATCCCGGGGGAGGCGGCCCGTCGATGAAATTGCCGACCACCATGGGGAACTCCGGGCTGTTACGGACGAAGAGGGGGGCCAAGGTGTACTGCGTCAGCACGTACTGGGCCAGGTACTCCACGTTCCGGAAGCTCTTTTCGGAGGCGAAGATGGCCTCGTTCTCCACCGTGGTCACATAGCCGACGGCGCCCGAGGCGGGGAGGAACGGTTTGAGTTGGCGGATCCTCTCTTCGTGGATCGTAACGGGGTCCTGCTTCGGGAGGCCCTGATAGGTCCCCACGCTCTGCACCAGAAGGTTCAGGACGGCGTAGCCCGTCAGGACGATCAGGAGAATCGGTCCGGCCAGGGCCCGGTATCTCGCCTTGCGGTTCGTCATTGGGATTCCCGGGGCCTCCCGATCAATGTCTCCAGCCTCTCCATCAGCGGCGGGAACGTGGCCGGATCGAGGGCGGAGATGGCCATGGCCCCGAATCGCTCGCAGAGGGTCCCGATGAGTTCCCGGTCCGCGATCCGGTCCTGTTTGTTGAAGACCCTGAGCGTCGGCTTGCCGGCCAGATCAAGGTCCGCGAGGATCTTCTCGACCGCGGCCATCTGAGCTTCGAAGGCCGGGTTGCCCACGTCGATCACGTGGAGCAGGACGTCCGCCCCCTGGAGCTCGTCGAGGGTCGCCCGGAAGGCGGTCACAAGTTCCTTCGGGAGGTCCCGGATGAACCCGACCGTGTCGGTGATGACGGCCTCGGCGTCCCGGGGAAAGCGGAGGCGCGAGCTCTTCGGGTCCAGCGTCGCGAAGAGACGGTCCTCGGTGAGGACCTCGCTCTTGGTCAGGGCGTTCAAGAGGGTGGACTTGCCGGCATTGGTGTAGCCCACGATGGAGATGACGGGAAGCCCCGTCTTCTCGCGCCGGTGGCGTCGCTGGCCCCTGGCCTTCTCGATCTCCTTGAGCTCCTTTTCCAGGTGGTGGATCCGCTGCCGGATCCGCCGCCGGTCCACCTCCAGCTTCGTCTCGCCCGGCCCGGTCCCGCCGATCCCCCCCGCCAGCCTGGAGAGGGCCGCGTCCTGCCTCGTGAGCCGGGGGAGGCGGTACTTGAGCTGGGCCAGTTCCACCTGGATCTTTCCCTCCCGGCTGTGGGCGCGCCGGGCGAAGATGTCGAGAATCACCTGGGTGCGGTCGATGACCTTGAGCTCCGTGAAGTCGGTGAGGGACCGCATCTGGGCGGCGGTCAACTCGTGGTCGAAGATGAGGAGGTTTGCATCCATCTGGAGCGCCCGGATCACGAGATCCGAAAGCTTCCCACGGCCGATCAGGAAGCGGGGGTCCACCTCCGGGCGGCGCTGGAGGACCGAATCGAAGACCTCGACGCCGCAGGTCCGGCAGAGCTCCCGGAGCTCCTCGATGGAGGCCTCTCCGTCGAAGGCCGGGTCGGTGTCCACACGGACGAGGATGGCGCGGTCGACGGCCTCCACCTTGCGGGTCTTCGGGTTCCTGGCGAACTCGGCCTCAAGGGCGGTGATGAAATCCAGGAAGTGGAGGTCGATCTCGGCGGGCCGCCCGGGCGGCAGGGCCCGCCAGTAGCGTCCCTCGGGATTCTCGGGGACGAGGTGGGCGCCGTGGGCGAGGCCCGGCAGGCCGTCCTCGCCGGTCTCCAGAGCCAGGACCAGGTCGAGGCGCAGGAGGGCCAGGTCCGTGAGGTCGTCGGTGGTGAGCGCCTCGCCGGCCAGGTGGGTGTGGATCAGGCGGAGTCCCTTGAAACGGCGGGAGGAGGCGCGAAAGCCCTCCAGGGAGGGGATGAGGAGGCCCTGGTGGGTCCCCACGATGACGTAGGCCACCTCCCCCCGGCGGGTGACGAGGAGGCCGATCTGGCGGTTGATGGCCCGGGAAAGCTCGGTGAGACCGCGAGCCAGCTCATGGGTGACGATCCTCTCGGGGGGGAGGCGCCTCCGGTATAGCTGCCCGATCTGCCTGATTTGGGCCGGGCCGAGACCCGCCAGGTTGCCGTGGATCTTCTCGATGACCAAAGCTCCTTTGGAAAGTTGGGACTTCAGGGATTCCTTACCATGCAGGGCCGGGTCGGTCAAGGGGAAGGGCCCCGGGCCTGCCGGGGTGGAGACGAGCCTGGCGAAAAAAAAGCCCCGGGGGGAAGCCCCCCGGGGCCGGGTTGGAAGGTGAACCCTCCCGAACGAACCGATCCTTAGAAGTTCAGGGTCAGCTTGTTCAGCAGGAAGTAGTCGTTGTCAACCTTTGCGGCCGAGTTGGTGCCCTTCCAGGCATCGCCGGCCCAAATGTAACCGCCGCCCACCATGTAGGTCAGGTTGTCGAAGATCTTGTAGGTCGCGGTCAGGTCGAGTTCGGTCCCGATCGAGGCGGACACGATCTCGCTCTGGGCGGTCCTCGCCGTATTCCACTGCTTCTTCGTGTCGTACTGCAGGAAGCTCAGGGCGCCGTCGAAGGTCAGTTTCGGGGTCACATTGTAGCCCGCGAACACGTTGAAGACCTGAAGACCCTTCGCGTCGTCCTTCATGGTGTTGGAGCTGTTGCAGGTGGTGAGATTGGGCTTCCAGGAGCTGTAGTCGACGTTGAACAGGACCAGGGTCGGCTTGTAGTCGTTACCGCCCGCCGGACCGGAGGTGTCCTTCGTGGCGTCGTCGCCGTCGCCCTTCACCCAGGCAAACTGGGCGCCGAAATAGGCCGGGCCGACCGGCATCTTCGCCATGATGTAGGCGTTCCAACCGGACTTGTCGATGTCGTTGCCGCTATCCATCTTGGCTTTCTTGCCGAAGGCATAGGCGGCTTCCGCCTCGACGTAGACCGGGCCGATCGTCGCCTTCACGTAAGGAACCAGGGCGTGGAGATCCGTCTTATAGCCGGAAACCGCATACTGGTGCCAGGCCATGTACTTGTAGAGCAGACCGGCGTTCCCGCCCTTGAAGTTGTAGATCCCGGCCAGGAAGTAGTTGTCGCCGTCGGCGTCGGTCTTGCCGATGTAAGAGCCACTGGCCTCGTTGGAACTGTCGGACTCGAAGTACTTCTCGAAGACCGCCAGGACCGTGAAGGGACCGAAAGCCTTGGTGTACTTGATCCTCGGACGGGAGTTCTCATAGTCGCCGAACACGGTGCCCCACTGGTCAGCGGCCTGATAGCCGACGTCGAAGGTACCCAGCTTCGTGGCGAAGGTCACGAAGGCGCGCTCGAACTCGATGTTCTCCTGGACGTTGCGGTTGGAGCCGCTGCCCGTTGCCGTATACTTCGGGGTGGCCTGACGGGAGTTCGACCTATCCTGGCTGCCGAACCAGTCGGACTGGCCCCACGTTTTCTCCAGGGCGTCGAACCGGGTCGTGAAGCTCAGGCCCTCGGCGATATTGAACTGGGTCTGGACCCTCGCCCTCTGGAAGAACGAGGCGCGGGAGTATTTCCCCTCATCCACGAGCCTATCATTGTTGTCATAGGTGCCGACCACGTAGTACTGGCCGCTGAACTTCACGTCCAGAGCCGATGCGGTCGCGCAGAAGGCTGCGATCAGCCCCAGCGACAGCAAAACGACCAAAAACTTCTTCATTGTGAATCCTCCTGTTATAGGGGTTCGATCCCCACGGGCATGGGGACCATCCTGGAACGGCGACGCCTGTGCGTCACCGTCTTCGGTCCCGCTGACGGCCGGTCAGCAGCCGGCTGGAGGGCTTTTTCCTGCGCCCTCTGGAACCGCATCAACATCTGCTCGGGACATCACCTCCTTTTACAGATATCGCCGGAAAGCTAGCACCACCGTAGGCCTTTGTCAAGGCCCAATATGCCTCCCCCGGCTGGAGGAGGCCTCAAACTGAGGCGATGCAGACGCGACAGACGTTGCAATAGACGTACCAGCAGGGCGATTCTCCCGGACGATCCGGATATCCCCGGGGAGCGTCGGGGAATGCATATATGAAAATGACTGTAAATACGAATAGGTAATAGACAGCGGCCCGTCATGTCCAGACAATCGGGCCGTCCCCGGGCGGTGACGGCTCTTTGGCCGCAATGGCGGTGTGGCGGGTCATAAAAGATCCGATAAAAGGGGTTGGTGTGGTAAAAAAAACACAACCGTGCGTCCATTTAGCTACGCCGGGTCGCGGAAGCGGAGCAGCCGTCCGTAGGGAGAGGCTCCCGTCCAAGGGGGACAGCCCGGCGATTTGGGCGGTCGGTCCGGGTCTTCCCGGGTCCGAAAATATTTCTTGACATCGTGAAAATATTCATATAGAGCATGAGCACAACAACATGACCTTTGGTCATATAGTGACCGTCGTTCACTTACGGCCACGTCTCTTCGGCGGCCCGAATCTGAGCCGTACTTTCAGATGGGTTCTATTGGTTCCGAAGCGGCAGTTTCGCTCGTCACGATATGAAACCGGTTGACCTGGGCGGAGGCGTCCCGGGCCTTTCCCCGTGGGTGAGGCCTTTCCCCAAGGCGATCGGGATGGTTGTCTTTCCCTGAATTCATAAAAAACAAATCATACTATGGCAGGCCGAACCACGCCGGGCCTGTCTTCTGTTGTTGCGGCAGATCTTGCCGCTGCCGAGAAGGGGTTCATTCCAGATGGACGTCGGGTTGCTCCGGAGCAATCCGAGAAAACAATTCAAAAAAAGGGAGGTCATGATGGCAGAAGAGAAGGTACAGTTGAAGGAGGTGTATCCGGTACAGGAGCGGGTGCGCGAGCTCGCCTACATCAAAAGCCGGGAGGAGTACGAGAAGCTTTACAAGGAATTCCTGGCCGATCCGCCGGCTTGGTGGGCCAAGATGGCGGACGAGTACCTGACCTTCTTCAAGAAGTGGGACAAGGTCGAGGAATTCAACTTCGACATCCGCAAGGGCCCCATTTACGTGAAGTATTTCGAGGGCGCGAAACTCAACGCCGCCTACAACTGCCTCGACCGGCAGTTGGAGAAGCGGGGCAACAAGGTCGCCATCCAGTGGGTGGGCAACGACCCCAGCGAAGAGCGCGCCATCACCTACAAGGAACTGTACACGGAAGTCTGCAAGTTCGCCAACGTCCTGAAGAAGCACGGGATCAAGAAGGGCGACCGGGTCTGCATCTACATGCCGATGGTCCCCGAGGCCGGGATCGCGATGCTCGCCTGCGCGCGCATCGGCGCCATCCACAGCGTCGTGTTCGGCGGCTTCAGCTCCGACGCCCTGGCCGTCCGGATCCAGGATTCCGCCTCCCGCATCCTCATCGTCTGCGACGGCACCTTCCGCGGCGCCAAGGCCGTTCCCCAGAAGAAGGACGCCGATGTCGCCCTGAAGGAGTGCCCCACGATCGAGAAGTGCATCGTCGTGAAGCGCGTCGGCGACAAGATCGGCAAGATCGACTGGGTGGAAGGACGCGACCTGTGGTGGCATGAGGAAATGGCCACGGTCGACGACAAGTGCGAACCCGAATGGATGGACGCGGAAGACACCCTCTTCATCCTCTATACCTCCGGCTCCACCGGTCAGCCCAAGGGCGCCCTCCACACCACGGCGGGCTACCTGCTCTTCGCGGCCTACACGCACAAGCTGGCCTTCGATGTTCATGAAAACGACATGTGGTGGTGCACCGCCGACATCGGCTGGGTCACCGGCCACAGCTTCGTCCTCTACGGGCCGCTGTGCAACGGCGCCACCTCGATCATGTTCGAGGGCGTGCCCAACTACCCCACCTACAGCCGCTTCTGGCAGATCGTCGAGAAATACAAGGTCAATCAGTTCTACACCGCCCCCACCGCCATCCGCGCCATCGCCAAGGAAGGCGACAAGTGGCTGGAGGGCATCGACCTGTCCTCGCTTCGCATCCTGGGTTCCGTCGGCGAGCCCCTGAACCCGGAAGCGTGGAACTGGTACTAC
>JAJFUM010000192.1 GCA_021372415.1 Deltaproteobacteria bacterium | reverse complement strand
TCTGCAAAAATAAGCGGATTTCCTGTAAAGATTTGTAAATTATTTTGTGATTATAGCAAGTTACGTTACATGCCCTTCCGGCACTCTAATGCTCCGTCTATGACGCTGACGACGCGGGTCGCGTTGAGATTACGCGGAGGCTCCATGACAACGACGGAAGTTGCTTTGCAACCGATGGGTTTCAATAGCCGGCGTCATGCCGGTTGATCTCTTTCCGCAAAGGACGGCAGGGGATTTTCTTCCGCGTCATTAAGGGTGCGCCGGGTATCATATCCGAATTCCACCCACCCGCCGCGGCCCGCGGCACGGCATAGGACCGCAGGGAAAATCGTTTGACAAATCGCGCCGCTCGCCGTATTTTGTTTTCTCTACATGTCCCTGCGGCCGCGGCGCATGCCGCTCCGCCCGTCCAGGCCTGGCGGCCGCTCCGCGAGGGCCGTTCCAGCCTCCCCGGGAGCCCACGGGGATCGGAGAGGCTGCCGCAAGGCCCCGGGCCAGGGCGGCGGCCCCTGTTCCCCGCCCCCGCGGGCGACAATCGACAAGAGGTCCAAAATGTTCGACGATGTGGATTCCGGTTGGGAAAAACGGTTGGTTCCGCCGGAGGTGTCCCTTTCCCGTATCGAGCCCGGGATGAGCATCTTCCTGGGAACCGGGGTCGCGGAGCCCAGGACCCTTGTGAAGCACCTGACCTCGTCGGAGATGGGCAACCTGACCGACCTCGAACTGATCCAGATCGTAAGCCTCGGCGACGCCATCTCCTTCAAGAACACGGCCCACAACCACAGGTACCGCCTGAAGACCTTCTTCTCGGGCTGGCTGGCCAGCGAGGCGATCACCTCCGGTTCCGTGGACATGATCCCCTGCCGCTTTTCCCGGCTTCCCTATCTGGTCGAATCCGGGGCCATCCGCGTGGACGTGGCCATCGTCCAGATCACCCCCCCGGACAGGGCCGGTTATGCCAGCCTCGGCGTTTCCGTCGACGTGGCCAAATACGCGATGGAGAAGGCCTCCATCGTGATCGGCGAGGTCAACAGCCTGGTCCCCAGGACCATGGGCAACACCTTCGTCCATGTGGACGACTTCGACTACCTGGTGCGCGCCACGGAGCCGCCCATCTATTTCCCGCGCTGGCCCGTGGACGACGTCATCGACAAGGTGGCCGCCAACGTCGCCTCCATCGTGGAGGACGGAAGCTGCATTTCCTTCTATTCCGGCGCCCTCTTCGAGGCGCTCGGCCGCCATCTCGCCCGCAAGCGCAACCTGGGGATCCACACCTACTTCTTCACCGACCCCCTGATGGACCTGATCAAGTGCGGCGCCGTGACCAACCGGAAAAAGAACTACTTCCGCGACAAGTCCCTGACCGCCTACGCCCAGGGGACCCCCGAGCTGATGAAGTGGCTCCACCGCAACCCCCTCGTGGAATTCCAGGGGATCGACGTGGTCTCCGACCACCTCCGGATCAGCTTCAACGACCGGATGATCGCCATCCTTCCGGCCCGGAAGGTGGACCTGACCGGCGGGATCGCCCTGCACATCGGCAAGGGGAACGTGACGCCCGGGCCGGGGCAGGCCCAGGAATTCTTCGCCGGGGCGGAGCGCTCCCGGGGAGGAAGGACGATCTTCGCCCTCCCCAGCCGCAACCTCAAGGGGCAGTCCAACATCCTGTTGTCCGTCGAGGATTTCCCCAACCAGTTCACCAACCGGGAATCCCTGGACCTGATCATCACCGAATACGGGATCGCCTCGATGATCGGACGCACCGTCCGTGAAAGAGCCCAGTCCCTGATCGACATCGCCCATCCCCAGGACCGGGCCGATCTGATCCAGCAGGCGAAGAAGGCCAACATCGTCTATGCCGACCAGATTTACCTGACCGATTCGGGAGCCCTCTACCCGGAGAAGCTGGCCTGCGTCCACGCCTTCAAGGAGAAGCTGAAGGTGAGGTTCCGCGCCATCAAGCCCTCCGACGAGGAGGAGATGCGGCGGCTCTTCTACCGGTTTTCCGACACGGCGGTCTACTACCGCTATTTCAGCGCCGTCAAGACCATGCCGCACCGCAAGATGCAGGAATACGTCAATGTGGACTACCAGCGGGTCATGTCCATCGTCGGGACGATCGACGAGGCGGGGACCGAGAGGATCATTGCCGAGGGCCGTTACGTCCGCCACCACGACCGCCCCTTTGCCGACGTGGCCTTTGTCGTGGACGAGAACTACCAGGGGCGGGGCATCGCCTCCTTCCTCCTGGAGATGCTGATCCGCGTGGCGCGCGAACAGGGGATCGAAGGCTTCACGGCCGACGTCCTGGCCGACAACAAATCCATGATGAAGGTCTTCGAGAAGGCGCCCTTCCCGATCCGCGCCGTCATGGAATTCGGGATCTACAACCTGACCATCCCCTTTGGCGACAAGGAAGCCGCAGCCCCGGGACCGGCCCAGTGAAAAAAACATGATGCCGTTCCTCCTGAAAAAGATCCTGTCGCCGCTTTTCATGCCCCTGTGCCTGAGCCTGGAGATCCTCCTGGCCGGGGTGATCCTCCTGTGGTTCACCCGCAGGCAGCGGCTGGGGAAGATCTTGACGACCGCGGGCCTGCTGATGCTCCTGGCCCTGAGCCTCCCGGCGATCGCCAATCCCCTCCTGGCGAGCCTGGAGGGCCGCTATCCGCCGCTCCCGGGCGGGACGGCCCCGGCCGCGGGCGCTCTGCCGGCCGGCGTCCCCTGGATCGTGGTCCTGGGCGGAGGCATGACGGACGATCCGCGCGTCCCCGCCACCAGCCGCATCTCCCAGGAATCCCTCGCCCGTCTGGCGGAAGCCATCCGGCTTTACAGGCTCATGCCCGGATGCCGCCTCATCCTTTCCGGAGGGGCCGCCTTCGGCCGCACGCCCGAGGCCGGGGTCATGGCCCAGGCCGCCGGGGACATGGGGATCCCCTCGCGGGACATCCTCACGGAGGGCCGGTCGAAGGACACCGAGGAACAGGCGTCGCTGATCGGCGGGATGGTCGGCAAGGACCCCTTTGTCCTGGTCACCTCGGCCGCCCACATGCCCCGTTCGGTCGCCCTGTTCAGGAAGCAGGGGATGGCGCCCATCCCCGCCCCGGCCGCCTTCCAGGCCCTGGAGGACCGCAATCCCGTCCGGTTCTATCCCGCCGTCTCGGCCCTGCGGAAGTCGGAAGCGGCGTTTCATGAATACCTTGGCTGCATCTGGTCGTCGCTCAGGGACAGGCTTTGAGCCGGTCCAAATCCAGGTTGTATTCCGGGATATGACATGCTAGATTGCCGGAAATTGGAACCATAATGATTTTGACTTGGGGGTAAGGAGAATGAAAACGTTATTCAGATGGGGCGTATGCCTCGTTCTTTTGCTGGCCTCGGCTCAACCTCTGCTGGCCAAGGAAAAGAACGTCGTGGCGGTCGTCCCCTTCGCCGTGAACAGCGCCGAGAACATCGACTACATCCGGCAGGGCATCGCGGACATGCTGTCCTCGCGGATCTCCATCAGCGAGAAGATCGAGGTGGTCAGCCGGGACACCGTCCAGGCGGCCCTCCTCCAGACGGGCAAAAAGGAC
>JAJFUM010000189.1 GCA_021372415.1 Deltaproteobacteria bacterium | reverse complement strand
GATCTGGTAGGAAACCGCCCTATCCCGGGGATGGAGTTCCCCCTACAACCGCCCAAGTCGGGCTGATGACTCCTGCACGCAAACTTTGCCGGAGACGTCGCCGCTCGACCGCAACCCGCCGCAAAGCGGGTTTTTTTGTTTGCGTTAAACCTTAGCGGCTGATTCAGGGAGGATTCCATCATGGAACACATCTTTTCCGTGTCCTGTCTGTGGCTGGGACTGGCGGTCTTTTCCGCCGTCATCGCCTATCAACTGCATCTGTCCATCGCCCTCGTGGAGATCTGCGTGGGCGTCCTGGCCGGCGCCGCGGCCGCCTATCTCGGGACCAGCGGGATGCTGCACGCCAATGAGGAGTGGCTGCGTTTCCTGGCTTCCTCCGGGGCCGTGCTCCTGACCTTTCTGGCCGGGGCTGAACTCGAACCGACGGTCATCCGCAAGAAACTCGGGGAAGTAAGCGTGGTCGGCTTGGTGGGCTTCCTCGCGCCCTTTCTGGGCTGCACGGCCGCCGCCTATTACGGCCTGGGCTGGGGCCTGCGCGCCAGCTGGCTCGCCGGCGTCGCCCTGTCCACCACTTCGATGGCCGTGGTATACGCGGTCATGTTCGATACGGGCCTGAACAAGACGGAATTCGGCAAGGGGGTCCTGGGAGCCTGCTTCATCAACGACCTGGGCACGGTCATCGCCCTGGGCCTGATTTTTGCCCCCTTCACTTACAAAACGGTCGTTTTCCTGGTCATCTGCGTTGTGGTCCTGACCCTTTTGCCCCGTACCACCGCCATCATCACCCGAACCTATGCCAACCGGACCGCGGCAATCCGGACCAAGTGGATCATGCTCGTCCTCTTCGGCCTGGGCGCCCTGGCCCTCTGGTCAGGCAGCGAGGCGGTCCTGCCCGCCTACGTGGCGGGCATGGTCCTGGCCGGCGGCGCCGCCAAGGACGCCTTCTGGGTCCGGAGGCTGCGCACCCTGACCGTCGGGTTTCTGACCCCCTTCTATTTCCTGCGGGCCGGCACCCTGGTCTCCCTGCCCGCCATCTTCGCGGCCCCTCTGATCTTCGTCGGCCTCCTGGCCGCCAAGGTGGCCTCGAAGATCTTTGGCCTCTATCCCATCATCACCCGCTTCCGCAAGGAGCGGAACGAACGGTGGTACTACACCCTTCTGATGTCCACGGGGCTCACCTTCGGCACGATCTCCGCCCTCTACGGCCTGACCAACGGGATCGTGACCCAGGCGCAATATTCCTTCCTGGTGGCAACGGTGATCGCCAGCGCCGTGGTTCCCACCCTCATCGCGGGCATGGCCTTCCTGCCGAAGCATCTTCTGACGAAAAAGGAGAAAGGGCCGCAGATGGAAGCACTGGGCGATGAAGGGTAACGGATGATCCGCCACGGCGCAGCAAAAAAAAGGGGTTAAGGACCCATCCTTAACCCCTTGACATTCATGGTAGGCGGTACTGGGATTGAACCAGTGACTTCTACCGTGTGAAGGTAGCACTCTCCCGCTGAGTTAACCGCCCGAATCGGGTTACCTATACCCCAAAGCCCCCCCCTTTTCAAGGGAAAAATCACGGCCGCTTCAGCCGGCACAACTCGCCGTAGAATTCGGGCCTCCGGCTCTGCAGGGCGTCGTTGAAGGGGTTGATCGCCTTGTTCCGGGCCAGGGAGGGATCGATCTCGACGACGCCGGCCTCCTCGGCCGTCTCCGCGGCCCGCCTCAGGATCGTCCCGTCCGGGGCGGTGATCTGGCTTTTCCCCGTGAACCGGAGCTCCCGGCCGCCCCGCACATCGGCCCCGGTCCGGTTGGCCGTGACGGCGAAGACCCGGTTCTCCAGGCAGCGGGTCACCATCGCGTCCTGGCAGTAGGGCAGGACGAGATTGGCCGGGTGGGCAAGGACCTCGGCCCCCTTGAGGGCCAGGGTCCGGGCCGTCTCCGGGAAGAGCCAGTCGAAGCAGATCATGATCCCCAGCCTGCAGGAGCCGATGTCGTGGACGGCCGGCTCCCGGTCCCCGGGATCGAACCAGAGGGTCTCCTCGGAAAAGAGGTGGACCTTGCGGTACACGGCGATCGGGCCGGCGGGTCCCACCAGGACCGCGGCGTTGTAGAGGCGATCGCCGCTTTTCTCGACAAGGCCCGCAACCAGATGGCTGCCCTTTTCCCCGGCGATGCGGCACAGGACCTCGGTGGTCTTCCCCCGGGGAAACGCCTCGCCCAGGGCCTCGGCCTCCGGACGGGAGGTGAACAGGTAGCCGGTGTTGCAGAGCTCCGGCAGGATGATCAGGTCCGCCTCGACGCTCTTCAGGAGCCTCTCGATGGTCCGCAGGTTCCCCGCGACATCGCCGAAGACCGGCGTGAACTGGCAATAGGCCGCCTTCATGGCTTTCCTCCTCTCGGGTGATAAAGCATCTTAACCGCTGCCCGGATGTTTGTAAAGCACGGATGCCCTGCCCGCTGGGCGCAGCGAGTCAATTTGCCCTGTGAGCGCGTAGGGCCTCCGTTTTCCCTGTGTCCGTGGATGGATTTTGGGGGCGCGATTTGAAGATTTTTCGGGGCCTCCTGCTGGCGAAGCGGAGCGGCCGCAGCGGCAATTGTCCGAGCGACCTCGGGCGCGAGTTTTGCCGGTGCAGCGCAGCGAGACGCTGCAGGGTCGAAAAAGATTTATGAGCGCCGGAAATCCATCCACGGACACAAAACGAGTCCCCGCCAAGCGCGATCCATTTCATCCGGATGCACTCCTGCCGGGCGTCCGGAAATAGGAAAGGCCATGACCTTTCGGCCATGGCCTTTCTCGCATCGGTTGACGGTCCCGGCGCGGGCGGCAGACTCAAGACGAACGCGAGCAGTCACATGAGAACGAGGTGAAGAGATCGAGTTTCCGCACGAGTTTCAGGTTCCGCAGCAAGGGTTAGAGCATCTCGAAGATGCCCGCCGCACCCATTCCGCCACCGATACACATCGAAACGATTCCCCTCTTGGCCTTCCGCCGTTTGAGCTCATGGAGCAGCTGGGCGGTCAGCTTGGCGCCGGTGCATCCCAGGGGATGGCCCAGGGCGATGGCCCCGCCGTTGGGGTTGATGTCCCCGGCGGCGTACCGGTCCTCGATCCCGATCACCCGGACCGAATAGATGGCCTGGGAGGCGAAGGCCTCGTTGATCTCGAACACGTCGATGTCCTTCGTCGTGAGCCCCGCCATCTTGAGGACCTTGGGGATCGCGTAGGCCGGCCCCACGCCCATCTCCTCGGCCTTGCACCCGGCCACGGCGTAGTAGGCGAGCCGCGCCAGCGGTTTCACGCCGATCGCCTTGGCCTTCTCGGGGGTCATCAGGAGGGTGAAGGCGGCCCCGTCGGTCATCTGCGAGGAGTTGGCGGCCGTGACGCTCCCCCCCTGCTTGAAGGGGGACTTCAGCTTGGCCATGTCCTCGATCTTCGTCGGCCACCGGACGCCGTCGTCGGCGTCGAAGACGAACTTCTCGCGGACGCGCTTCCCGTTCTTGAGGACCTTGTACTTGAAGGCCGTGATCGGGATGATCTCCTCCTTGAACTTGCCTGCCTTGATCGCCTCGTAGGCCCGGCGGTTGCTCTCCATCCCGAACTTGTCCATGTCCTCCCTGGAGACGTTGTAGTTGGCCGCCACGTTCTCGGCCGTCACCCCCATGGAGACGTAGACGTTGGGCATCGACCCGTCGAAGGCCCACTCCGGGCTCGGGCGGAAGATGGCCCCCCCCATCGGGATGTGGGACATGGTCTCGCAGCCGCCGGCGATGATCACCTCCGACCAGCCCGCGCGGATCTTGGCGGTGGCGTCGGCGATGGACTGCAGGCCGGAGGAACAAAACCGGTTGACCGTCATCCCCGAGGTGGAAATCGGCAGGCCGGCACCCATGGCGATGACCCGGCCCAAGTTCATGCCCTGCTCCCCTTCCGGAAAGGAACAGCCGACGTCCACGTCGTCCACGTCCTCCGGTTTGAGCGCAGGGACGCGCGACAGAAGCCCCTTCATGACCTGGATCCCGATCTCGTCCCCCCTGGTGGCGGCAAGACCGCCCCGCCGGTAGCGACCGCCGGGACTCCTGACCGCTTCGACAATCACAGCATCACTCCTGGTATTCCTCCTTTTCATGGCTGGGGGCCGCGGCGCGGCGCGTGGTTTCTTGTGCGCCGCGGACCCGCCCGGGGTTTTAGTTGCGCAACGGTTTGCCGGTGCTGAGCATGTGCATGATCCGGTCCTGGGTCCTCTTTTCACCGCAGAGGCTCAGGAAGGCCTCCCGCTCGAGGGCGAGGATCTCGTCCTCGGTGACGAACGTCCCCTCGGCGCAGTCGCCGCCCGAGAGGATGTGGGCCACCTTCCGGCCGACGTGGAGGTCATAGTCGGTGGCGAAATTGCCCTGCCGCATGTTGTAGAGGATCGCATCGGCCATGCCGCGGAAATTCTCGCCCATGACGGGAATCAGGGCGGGTTTGGGCTTCCGGTAGAACTTCGCCAGTCCCAGGACCGCCTGCTTGGCTTCCCAGAGCTGCTGGTCGCGGCCCAGGCTGATGTTGTCGGTCCTGCGGATGTACCCGAGCTCCATCGCCTCGACGGCGCTCGTGGCCACCTTGGCCGTGCCGATGTTCTCGAAGGCCTTGGCGTAGATGGTCTGGAGGTTCATCCCGCCCTCGACGACGCCCTCGGGAAGCCCCTCGGTGAGGCGGACCATCAGTTCCTTGCAGCCGCCGCCCGCCGGGATCACGCCCACGCCGACCTCCACCAGGCCCATGTAGGTCTCGCCGCAGGGCTGGCACTTGGCCCCGTGCATGGCCATCTCGCAGCCGCCGCCCAGGGCGAGGCCCGCAGGCGCCGTGACCACGGGCTTGGAGAGGTACTTCATCCGCATGTTGGCCTTCTGGAACCCCCCGACCAGATTCTCGAGGATGTCCCAGTCCCCCTTCTGGATCGCGAGCAGGACCTTGAAGATGTTCGCCCCGGCCGAGAAGTTCGTCCCGTGGTTGCCGACCACCATCCCGACGAAATCCTTCTCGACGATGTCGCAGCTGGCGAAGATCATCTCGATCATCCCGTCGTCCACGGCGTTCATCTTGGTGTGGAACTCCAGGCAGGCCA
>JAJFUM010000182.1 GCA_021372415.1 Deltaproteobacteria bacterium | reverse complement strand
ATCGTCTTGATGATCTTCCCGGTCTCCTCGCTGGTCTTGGTGATCTCCCCGATCGAGGCGGCCATCCGGTTCATCTGGTTGTCCACCTTCTCGACGATCTGCCGGGTCTCGGTCATCATAGCCTTGGCCTGGTTGGCGTTGTCGGCGTTCTGCTTGGTCATGGAGGCCATCTCCTCCAGCGACGACGAGGTCTCCTCCAGTGACGAGGCCTGCTCCGAGGACCCATCCGCCAGATGCTGACTCGATGATGCAACCTGTGACGATGCCGAGGCGACCTGGTTGGCCCCGTCTGTCAGGCCGGAAATGACCAGTTGGATGGAAGAGACGATGGAGCGGGCAAGCAGGACGGATAAGAGTGTGATCAGGACGATGAGCGCAAGGAATATGCCGGTCTTGTAGACAAGATACTCCCGGTTTTTCGAGGAGATCTGTCCCTGGAGCCGGACTTTCTCATCTGTGACGTCGTCGATATATACCCCGGTGCCGATCAGGAAGTCCGTTCCCGGGATCTGTTTGACGTAACTGAGCTTGGGCTGGATCCCCTTTCCTTCCTTCTCGAAATAGTATTCCACGAAGCCACCGCCCGCCTTGGAGACCTTGACGAATTCCTCAACGAAACGAAAACCCTTTTTGTCCTCCAGAGCGATGAGGTTTTGGTTGTTCTGAGACTTGTTGATGGGGACGTTGATCCGGACGCCGGTCATGTCGTAGGTGAAGAAATAGCCCGATCCGTCGTCAAAGAAACGGATGGGGTCCGTCTCGGCGATGATCAGGGCGGTCTTCTCCTCCCTCGTTTGCAGGGACTTCACCTTCTGGGCCAGGTATGCGGCCTCCACGTCCACCACGGTCTTGAGCGTGTTCTGATGTCCCTTGAGGATCTGATTGCCGAACTGGGGAAAGACCACCGTCTTGGTGATCCTGCTTTCCAAATAAAGGTTGGCCAGCAGCAGGGCTGCAAAGCCAACCAGAAACAACACTGGCAAAGACAGGATCTTGCCCTTGATACTCGCCTTCATCAGTTTGTCAAACATGGTTATAACTCCTTTTTCATCTCGCCCTGGACGGTTCTGCCGTCCTGATGATGAGTTATGTCCTTCCCGGGGACTGCCCGTTTCCCCCCTTTTCTAGGCCCCCTATCCCATGTCGAGGTCCTCTTCCTGGTCCCGTTTCCATAGATCTGTTCCTCGGTTCCAGTCGTGACCGACGGGCTGGGGCTGCAGAATATATGCCATCGGCACCCCATTCTGGTGGGAAACGATTTAAAAACGACATATTACTAAATAGTTGAATGTTGTCCTGGACCCTGGGTTTTTCAGGGAATTCGGTTATGTCCGGGGAGTCCGGCAAAGGATGTGTCAAAAAAATGTCCCCATCCCGGGGGGGAGGGATGGGGACGAGGCCCTAAGAAGAATCGCCCCCTAGGGGCGATCCAGGACCTCCCGGATCTTTCGGGAGAGTTCGTCCATGCCGAAGGGCTTCTGGAGGAAGGCACGGCAGCCTTGTTCCATGATCCTCTGGGCTTGGCCGTTGATGCTGTATCCGCTGGCGAGGATCACCCGGACCTGGGGATTGATGGCCTTGAGATGTCCGAAGACCTCTCCTCCTCCCATTTCCGGCATGATCATGTCGAGGATCACCAGATCGATCGAGCGCTGCTGCTCCCGATAGATCCGGATGGCCTCTTCCCCGCTTTTGGCGGTGAGGACCTCGTAACCGAAGGTTTTCAGGATATCCTGAGTGACGTCGATGATGAACAACTCGTCGTCCACGATAAGGATCTTCTCCTGCCCCTGGAGGCCCTTGGGAGGGATCTTGCTTTCACGGACGATGGCACGATTCGAAGCGGGCAGACAGATGGTGACGGTGGTTCCGTGTCCGACCTCACTGGCGGCGCTGATATAACCCCTGTGGCCCCGAATGATCCCATAAGCTGCTGCCAGCCCCAGCCCCTTGCCCTGCCTCGGTACGCGGGTGGTAAAGAAGGGTTCAAAGATCCTCGCCTTTGTCTTTTCATCCATCCCCACACCCGTATCCGTGACGCTGATCTGGGCATAGGGACCGGGCGATACGTCGCGCACCTTGGCATCGGTCTGGTCGAGGATCATATTCCTCGTTTCGATGCGGAGTTTGCCGCCGGCCGGCATGGCCTGCCAGCCGTTGATGTAGAGATTGAGGAGGACCTGTTCGATCTGTCCCGCATCGACTTCCACGCACCACAGGTCTTCGGCGTAGCGGCCTTCGATACGGATCTCCTTTTTCGTCCGTCCGAAGACCTCTGCGGTCATCTGGATCAGGACGTTGAGGTCTGCAGGCTTCACCTCATAACGCCCCTTTCGGGCAAAACCGAGGAGTTGCTGGGTCAGGTTTGCCCCGCTCCGCACCTGGCTTTGGATGTGCAGGAGCCTTTCATAACCGGGGTCCTGGGGGTTCATGTCGATCTGGAGCAAGGAGGCATTCCCCTGGATGCCCATGAGCAAATTATTGATCTCGTGGGCGATACCTCCGGCCAGGGTGCCGACCGCTTCCATCTTCTGGGCCTGGAGGACCACGGCCTCCAACTTCCGCCTTTCGGTTACGTCCCGGGCGTTGAGTACGAACCCCTGGACCGCAGGATTATCGAGGAGGTTGGATCCGATGGCATCCAAGGATCGCCAAGTCCCGTCATAGTGACGGACACGAAAGGTCGCCGTCACGTTTGTTCCGGGTTTCTGCAGGGTGTCCATAAAGATGGTCATGATCCTCTCCCGGTCCTCGGGGTGAAGGAGGTCGAAGCTGACCATGCGGGATAACTCTTCCGTGGTATAGCCCAAAAGCCGTTCTGCCGCTGGCGAGTGATAGCGGATCGTTCCATCCGGGTTGAGCAGCGCGATGATGTCCATCGTGTTTTCGAACAGGATGCGCAGACGGGTCTCGTTTTCCCGGAGGGTGTTTTCCGCCTTCCGGCGATCCGTGATATCATGCAGGAAAAGGGCCGTGAAGGCGTCGTTTCCGGTGCTGAACGGCGACCAAGTGATCTCAGCCGGGAATGAAGAACCGTTCTTGCGGAGGAGAGCCAGGTTTTCCGTACCTTCTGTCCGGGGATGCCCCGCCTCACCTGGGGAGGGAGTTGCGCCGATCCCCTTGTCCACGAGGTCCTCGATTGTATGGCCGATCAGCTCCTGCCGGCCGTAACCCAGCATGCGGCTGGCCGCCGGATTCATCGCGACAATGACCCGGCGGGAGTCGGTAAGGATGATCCCTACGACGCTGCTCTCATAGAGACATCGGTAAAGCGGATCTTCGGAGAGCCCCTTTTTCGATCCGTTTTCTGGGTTGTCGGGTCTTGTCATCATAGTGTCCAGCATGCGTTTCTTCTTTTCTGAGGACCTTTCCTTGGGAGATAGGGGTGTGTCAGCGTTCCGGCCCTTGCGCAATTCGATCGCGATCCGCGTCGACCAGGCCGCTGCAGACCGGCAAAATAGGTGCCGCCGTTTAGGAGGCCAGGGCCTTCTGTCCCTGAAGCATCTTTCCCAAGACCACCGATGCGTCGGGCAGATCGCTATCGCTGTATATGACGAAGCGTGGCCTCAGGATGTGTCCCATCGCCGTCGTGCCTTCCCCGTTGTCCGGGAGGATCAGGATGGTACGGAAATCCTCGAGAAGATCACGGCGGGCGATCAAGGATTCGAGCTCCTCCCGGGCGGTCACGTGGAATACGGCAATCGTCATCCCGCCGAGTGGCTGATGGAGCCGTGAATCGAGATTGACAATGGATCGGCACATCTCGATCCGCTCCTGCGGGATATGGGACAAGACGGTCCGGAAGAATCGCTTACCGATCCCCGTCAGTGATGACGAATAATACAAAACCTTCATAGGATGAATGATCAACTCCTCTATCGATAAACCTCTGCCTTCCCGCCGTTGGAATTGGACAGGAATGGATACGCCGGTCCTCTGACGCATTATTGCCGGCTCAGGGGTTCGTTTGAGCTTCTCAATTACAATAGACATGCCAATAGATCGGAGACAACCATTCTTGTGCGTAACATTATGATATTATTTTTATATCAATTAATTTTACGGGAATGGGCTGGTCTTCTGGCCGAGCCTGAGGGACATTAGAAAGGCGTTTCTGTCCGACGCGGTCGGACGATGTCCGGTTAAGCTGGAAAATGTCCTGTCGTGCTGGACGACAAAAAATGATGATGGCGGGACGACCCGCCGCGGACCTGGCAAAGGGCGCCGGCTCTTTCGAGATTCTTCTGGCACCGGTATGGACAGGAGGGGGATTTTTTAGTAGATTCTACCATAAACATTTGGGGCCAGTCCGCTTGGGCTCGCAAGGATGGGGGCTCTGGAAGGAGGAATCATGCGTATCCGGGTATCAGCGGTGTTTGAGAGGGAGGGGGAGATCCTCTGCATGAAATATATCTACGGCGGCAAGGAAGTTTCCGCCCTGCCCGGCGGGGGCGTGGAAAGGGACCTCCCCCTGAAGGAGGCCATCGTGGAGGAATGGAAGGAAGAACTGGGTGTGAAGCTCGAGATCGGCGATGTCATCCTGATCGGCGAGGCCCCCGCCACAAAGCGCCATCCCCAGACCCTGCACATCATCTTCGAGGCCCTGGAGGTCCGGGGGACTCCCAAGATCCGACCGGATAGCACCCACTCCCTGGACATTACCTGGGTCCCGGTGGACAGGCTTCCCAAGACCCCGCTGTACCCTGACGTGGGAAAGCAGCTCTACAGTTATCTGACTGATCGAAAGGGGCGTTCCCTCGATTTCATCTCGAACTGCATGGAGCGCGGATTCTGGTGAAGGCGAAAGGGGAAGGAATCCGGCGGGGGATCGCGGTGGCCCCGCTAGCGGCGTTCCTGAGCCTTGTTTTTTCCTGCGCGCCGACCGTCAGAACGGCACCGGAAAGGGAGACGATCTATCTCGATGCCAAGTCGGGATGGCTTTCGACGGGCGTGCACGTCAAGAGAAGGACAGCGGGCACTCTTTCTCTGCCGGGGAACCTGGGCCGTGGCCCCGGCGGCGGAACAGGAGCGGTGGCCCGATACTGGGCCGCAGGGACACGGCAGCCACCCCGGCGAACAGGTCCATCGAGAGGGGGATTCCAAGAAGGAGTTGCCCGGGACCCCGTTCGGAACGCTCTTGGGCAAGGTGGACGGGATCGTCTTTCCGATCGGCGCCGACAGGATGGTGCACCTGCCGGCCGAGGGCGAGCTTTTTTTGGTGATCAAAGACTACCCCTTCTATCGGCACGACAACCGAGGGGGGCTTTTTATTACGGTTGCGCCCGTTGACGACTGACCCCGCACCGCGACAGCCGGACATCCCGCAGCGGTCGGTTGCTCCGGCAGGAAAAAAGAGGGAACCGGGGAGAAAAATGTGTTAAGAACGATCGCAGTCGCACCGTAGACAAAGACCGCCTGACGGCCCGAAGATCACGCCGTGGAGGAGAAAGGACTTCATAGATATGGATCACGCTGACACTTCGTCCCCATCCGATTTCATTCGCGACATCATTGAGGAAGACTTCCGGACCCACAAGCACCAGGGACGGGTGGCCACCCGCTTTCCCCCCGAACCCAACGGATATCCCCACATCGGCCACGCCAAGTCCGTCTGCCTCAACTTCGGGATCGCCGCCCAGTACGGGGGCACCTGCAACCTGCGCATGGACGATACCGACCCGAGCGGGGAGGACATGGAATACGTGGAGGCGATCATCCGCGACGTCAAGTGGCTGGGCTTCGACTGGCAGGACCGCCTTTATTTCGCCTCCGATTACTACGAGCGGCTCTACCAATACGCCCTGCAACTGATCCGGCTCGGCAAGGCCTATGTCTGCGACCTGAGCCCGGACGAGATCCGCGAGTACCGGGGTACCCTGACCGAGCCCGGCCGGGAGAGCCCCTACCGGAACCGTTCCGTGGAGGAGAACCTGGCCCTGTTCGAACGGATGCGGGCCGGCGAATTCGAGGAGGGGCGCCACGTCCTGCGGGCCAAGATCGACATGGGCTCCCCAAACGTCACGATGCGCGATCCGATCATGTACCGGATCAAAAGGGAGACCCACTACCGGACCAAGGACCAGTGGTGCATCTACCCGATGTACGATTTCGCCCACTGCCTGTCGGACTCGATCGAAGGGATCACCCATTCGATCTGCACCCTGGAGTTCGAGAACAACCGCCCCCTCTACGACTGGTTCCTGGAGCAGCTCGGCGTCCAGCCCCGGCCCCAGCAGATCGAATTCGCCCGCCTGGACCTGAGCTATACGGTGATGAGCAAACGGAAACTCATGGAACTGGTGGAAAGGGGGACCGTTGACGGATGGGACGATCCGCAGATGCCGACCCTCTCCGGGATGCGGCGGCGCGGCTATACCCCCGAGGCGATCCGCAAATTCTGCGAACGGATCGGCGTCTCCAAGAACGACAGCCTGATCGACATGGCCCTTCTGGAGAACTGCGTCCGGGAGGACCTCAACGAGAGGGTTCCGCGGGTGATGGCGGTCATCAGGCCCCTGAAGGTGGTGATCAACAACTACCCGGAGGACCGCGTGGAGGAGTTCGACTGCCCCTACCACCCCCAGAAACCCGAGATGGGGTCCCGGAAGGTGCCCTTCTCCCGCGTCCTTTTCATCGAGCGGGAGGATTTCATGGAGATCCCGGCGAAGAAGTTCTACCGGCTTTCCCCCGGAACGGAGGTCCGGCTCCGCTACGGCTACTTCATCCGGTGCACGGGCGTCGTCAAGGACCCGGCCAGCGGGGAGATCGTCGAGGTCCACTGCACCTACGACCCCGAGACGCGCAGCGGTTTCGCACCCGACGGACGGAAGGTGAACGCGACGATCCACTGGGTTTCGGCGACCCACGCCGTCCAGGCCGAGGTGCGGCTCTACGACCGCCTCTTCACGGTCCCCGAACCCCTGGCGGGCGAGGCCGACTTCACCGAATATCTGAACCCCAAGTCCCTGGAAGTCCTCACCGCCTGCCGGCTGGAGCCAAGCCTTGCAGGGAGCCAGCCCGGGAACCGGTTCCAGTTCGAGCGGCTCGGCTACTTCTGCGTCGATCCCGCCGCCGCTTCCGGAAAAGGGCTTGTCTTCAACCGGACGGTGACGCTGCGCGATTCCTGGGCGAAGGTTGCCGGAAAGGTCAAGCCGTAATGGGCGAGGGGATGTGCCGTGACGCCTCGGCGTTACCGCCTCTACTTGTCTTTTTTGTGTCGGTACATCAATTGGTCGGCTGCAGACAGGAGCTTGTCCAGGGAAAGCGGGGCCCTGGGGTCGCAGACGGCCGTATCCCAGCTCAAAGCCACCGTATAGGGCCGTTGCCGGAGGGCGTTGAAGGCATCGACGTTGCCCTGGAGCCTGGCCGAGTAAGCCTCCCGGTTCATGTCGGCAACGTCGAGGGAGAGGACCGCGAATTCATCTCCTCCGATCCGGGCGATGATGTCCGATTCCCTGAAGGTCCCCCTGAGAATGCCGGCCGTATCGGTCAGGGCCCGGTCCCCTTCCTCATGTCCCAGGGCGTCGTTGATCTGCTTTAGACCGTCGATGTCGACGTAGGTGAGCAACAGAGGCCTTTTCGACCTCTTTACGGTCTTGAGTTGCTGCTCCGCAAGGGTGATGAACCCGCGCCGGTTGTAAAGCCCTGTGAGCGGGTCCCGCAGGGCCATCTCCCGGAGCCCTTCCTCCAGCTGCTTGAGCTCGGTGATGTCCACGGAAAAGCCGATGACGCCGGTCACCTTTCCCACGCCGTTCCGGTAGGGAAATTTGTCGGTGCGGATCCACATGGGGCCCTTGGAGGTTTCGATCATCTCGACGATGCCCCGCTTCGGTTTGCCGGAATTCATGACATCCCTGTCGTCCTTCCAGTAACCGTCGGCCTGATGGGGGAACAGATCGAAGGCGGATTTCCCCTCCATCTCCTCCCTCGTCAGGCCTGATGCCTCGGCGCGCGCCCTGTTCACGCGGACGATCCGATTGCCACGGTCCTTGTAGAAGATCATGACTGGGGCGATGTCCATGATGTACTCCAATTCCCCCCGCTCCCTGAGGATCGCCTGCTCCGCCAGCTTGCGTTCCGTGATATCGCGGACGATGCTGAACAGGACCCTCTCCCCCCCGATCGAGGCCCCCTGGGAGCTGACCTCGACGGGGAAAACGGTGCCGTCCTTGCGGCGATGGGACGTCTCGAAGAGAACGCCGGAATGATCGGCGGCCGACATCTGCGTGATGATCTCCGAGGCGGTGTCGGGGGCCCGAAGGTCGAAGATGGTCTTCGAGAGCAGCTCTTGGCGGGAGTACTGGTAGGCCTCCAAGGCGGAACGGCTGGCTTCCAGGATCCTCCCGTCCCGAAGACGGACGAACAGGAGGATGTCCCGGCTGTTTTCATACAGGAGCTGGGACTGCTCGAAACAGCGGATATCGTTTGGTTTTAAGCCGTTCATAACAGGTTCGGGACGTTTCTATTACTATACTGCAGATGGGAGCGGCCTGTCCACACAATTGCGGCCCCCTGTTCCGAAATGCCATGAAAGCCTGAGGCGACCGGGGGGCCTTAGGGAAGGGTGAATTTGCATCCTTCCACGGCACCGCCGGTACATTCATAGGTGTTCTGTGTGGTTTGCCTGAACGAGCTGGATAATTGGCCCGGGGTCAGGCTTACCCCGTCGAGCCTGATCTCGATCAGAATATTCTCATAGGGATAGGCGCAGTACAAAAGACCGCCCGACAAGTAAAGGGTCGCTCTGTTGAACCTCATATCGCCCTGCCTGGACACATTGTGTTTGCCCGCGTAGTACCATTCCTGGTTCTGGTCCATGAACGGCCCCCAAATGTAATCTCCCTCTTTGGCCTCGCCTCTTATCTGTTTCACCTGCGCATAGGTCGTGGATGGCTGAGGACATGCATGGGAAAAGCCGGAGGGCAATAAACCGGGGACATCGAGCCCCGGCTGCGATTGCCCAAAACAGAGGCTGCTGATACCGAAGAGCAGAAAGATCATGGCCGCTGTACTGCCTGATTTCATCATGGTTCCCGCTTTCTATGAAGTTTTCTCACGCTGATGCATCCTGCCTGCCGGCACCAGCACATCTTTTCTTGTTCATTCACTGAAAAAGGGGCCGGGCTGTAAAAGCCCACCCCTTTCCCTTTTGATCGATTCCTGACAAGGGTGGTATTCGCGTTCGTAGCGTCCATCAGGAGACTTATTCACGTTTTTTTATAAATCGTTGGCGGAGTATAGGTGCAAGAGGACATCACTGTCAAGAGACATCACCCAATCTTTGGTTGCATTGGCGAGCCGGTAATGGTAGTTTCGCTCGTTTTTTGCGCGGCGGACCGCTTGCGCGATCCCCTGGGATGAACCATTTGGTCTCTACAGATATAAAGTCATGGAAATAGACAGCGACCCGCGTGCCATCATCACCGTCGTCGGCCTCGACCGGGCCGGGATCATCGCTCGCATCACCGGCAAGCTCGCCGGCCTCAACCCCAATATCCTTGGCATCAGCCAGACGATCACGGGGGGCTCTTCACGATGAGGGAAAGAGTATTTCAGGATCATCGAGCGTCTGGAACCAAGAGGGGGTAAGCCATGGGCATCAGTTTCTTTCCGAAAGTCGTCAAGTTCTTCGATCTGTTCAACCGTCAGCAGGCCATTCTCAAGGAGGCGGCGGTGATCCTCGATTCGATCTTCAAGGATTTTAACGACATTCCTTCGAAATGTGAGAAGATCAACCAATTGGAGATTCAGGGCGACCTCATTTCCCGGGAGATCGCGACCGAACTTTCCCAGACTTTCATTACCCCCCTCGACCGCGAGGACATCCACGCCATCAACATGGCCCAGGAAGATCTGCTCAATGCGATCCGGGCCATCTCCTCGCGGATCGGCCTCTACCGGTTCGACTCTCCGGAACAGGCGGCTGTGGACCTCGTGGAGAACATCCGGCTGATCGTGGAGGAGACGGAGAAGATGCTCGCCAAACTCGGCGGGAGGAAGGAACTGCAGGAGCACTCCAGGACGGCCCACGACCTCCAGAACGAATCCAAGCTGCAGCTTCTGGTCGTCCTGGGCGCGCTCTACGAATCCCTGCCCGAGGGTCCGGAGGGGCTGCTGCACCTCGTCAAGTGGACCCAGATCTACGACCGCATCGAGCAGGCGCTGGAACGGGCCGACTCGCTGGCCAACATCATCGAGGGGATCAGTATCAAAAATGCCTGATGTGCCCATTCTCCTGATCATCATCGTCCTGGTCGCCCTGGTCTTCGACTACACCAACGGGGCCCACGACAGCGCCAACGCGATCGCCTCGGTGGTTTCGACCAAGGTGCTTTCACCCAAGAACGCCGTCATCATGGCCGGAACCCTCAATTTCGCGGGCGCCTTTCTGGGGACGAACGTGGCCGAGACTATCGGCAAGGGGATCGTCCGGCCGGAGATGATCTCCGGCTGTCACACGCTGCTGCTGGCGGCCCTGGCCGGGGCGATCTTCTGGAACTTCCTCACCTGGTACATCGGTCTGCCCTCCTCCTCTTCCCACGCCCTGATCGGCGGCCTGATGGGGGCGGGAATTGCCTACGGTGGGTGGCGTTCGCTCGAATACGCCTCGATCCTCCATAAGGTGATCCTCCCCCTGTTCCTCTCCCCGATCAGTGGCTTCATTGCCGGTTACCTGTTCATGCTTCTCCTTGCCTGGGCGACGGTCAGGGTGCGCTTCAGGACAGCCAACACCGTCTTCAAGAGGTCCCAGGTCGTAGCGGCGGCGCTCATGGCCCTCAGCCACGGGATGAACGACGCGCAGAAGACCATGGGGATCATCGCCCTGGCCCTGGTCGTCTTCCACCAGATTCCCACTCTCACCATCCCGCTCTGGGTCAAGGCCGCCTGCGCGGCCGTGATCATGGTCGGCACGCTCAATGGCGGCTGGAAGATCATCAAGACCATGGGGCAGAAGATCTTCAAGATGCGGCCGGTCCACGGCTTCGCCGCCCAGAGCGCCACTGCGGGTGTCATCTTTACCGCCTCGTTCTTCGGAGCCCCCATCAGCACGACACAGGTCATCTCCTCCTCGGTGCTGGGCGTTGGCTCGTCGAAGCGCTTTTCCGCGGTGCGCTGGGGAGTGGCGGGAAACATGGTGATCGCGTGGTTCGTGACCATTCCGGCGGCGGCGGCCGTGGGAGCCCTCTGCATGCTCCTCTTGCGGCTCTTCGGGCTCGCGTAGACAAAAAAATGGAATTCGTTCCGCGATAAGAACAGGCCGCAGACCCTCAAACGAGAAAGACCACCCGGCAGGTCAGTACTTGCAGGGTGGTTCTTATGAAACGACGGAGAATCCGCCGCTCCCATGTCCATCTGTCTCTGCGCGGAAAACGCCCTGCCTGCCGTCGGTCCGGATTTTACTTGGTGCATCGCCTTGAAGATGTATATGTGGAACATTTTGTAGACATTCATGTAGAACATTTCGCTTGACTTTGCTTTTCTGTATGGTAAAAAGTTTTTCTAATATACGGAACATCGAAAGATGAAGGAGTGTATCATTAAACCCATGCCATCAAAATCGAAGCCTCAGCCGCATCCCGTAAATAAATACCGGGTGACCTCCCTTGAAAAAGCACTTTCAATTCTGGAACTCATGCTTGATCAAGGCAGGGATCTCTCCATTACCGAGATCAGCCAAAGGCTTGGGATGGGTAAGGGGACGGTTCATAGGATCCTCAGCACGCTGAAGGAGCGGAAATTTTTCCAGCAGGACACCAATACGAAAATGTACGGTCTCGGTGTCCGAACGCTGGAAATCGGGACGGCCCCCAAAAGAGAAAAATTCCTTCGCAAGGCCATGGCCCCATTTCTGACCGAACTCTATGAAACGTGCGGAGAGACGGTTAACGTGGCTGTGTGGGAATATAATGAAATCCGCTACATCTACAGAATGGAGTCCGCAGAGATGCTTCGCATTTCAACACCCGCAGGTGCCCGGTTCCCCGGTTACTGTGCCGCAACCGGCAAGATATTTCTTTCGTACTTCAGCGATGAAGACATCCGGCATATTTACGGCCGAAAAAACGCGCTGAAGAAATACACCGAGCGGACGATCGATTCCGTAGACGCGCTGCTCATGGATATCGATAAAGTCAGAATCAAGAAGGTGGCCATCGATGATGAGGAAACTCTTTCGGGGGTTTACTGTGTTGCGGCACCGGTACTGAACCGCAATGGAGAATGCGTCGTCGCCATCAGCATTTCGGCTCCGAAAAATCGGGTATCTGCAAGCAAGCGTGTGACTTTCGCAAAATTGGTATCAGAAACGGCTCGGAAAATCACAAATTCATTGCGTGAGCCTTAAACATGACCGCAACCGGCAATGGCATTTGAAGGCTCTTTGAGCATCAATTAGTTTGCCACTAATCTTAAGATATGTACGATCGCCGGCGCAATGGCCAGCGCCGGCAGGAAGTTGCCCACTGGGATTTTTTTCAATTCCAATATGCTGCTGATGCCGATTCCGATCAGCAAGACTCCACCCGTGGCTGTCATCTCGTTCATCATGGCGGTGCTTACGATTTTATTTAACTGACCCGCCAGGAGGCTGATTCCGCCCTGGTAGACGAATACTGGCAGGGCCGAAAATGCAACACCAATCCCCAGCGTGGAAGCAAAGGCGATTGAGAGAAAACCATCCAGAGCGGATTTGATCGACAGGGTCAGATAATCTCCGCAAAGGCCATCGCTGATTGAGCCGAGCACCGCCATCGGTCCGGTGCAATACAGTACGGACGCGGCTAAAAAACCGCGTACGAATGGGCTGGAACCTCCCATAGAATTGCCCGAGAATCGTTTTTCGAGGCGTATGCCCATTCTCTCCAGCCAGTCCTCAATTTTTAGCCACTCGCCAAGCATCGCCCCCGAAATCAGCGCCCCAAGGACAATAAGCGCATTGTCCGTTTTGAGGAACATTTGCATGCCCACTGCTGCGGTGAAAATTCCCATCCCCGAAAGCACGGTGGATTTGAGCCGGTCAGGCAGATGTGAACGAAACAATACCCCAATACCGCTGCCCACCAATATTGCGACGACGTTAATAAAAGTTCCTGTCATTTTATTTTCCCACTCTCATTGATTAACTGGCGTTCCGGTTCTCATGCAGTCCGAACGCAAGGGATGGCGAAGAGGCTGTATGAGTATTTCATCAGGATATTCAGCAGTTCCGGAGTTGCAAGGCATTTCAGCAATCATATCGAATGTATGCATGAGGTGTCCTTTTCGACGCGCCGCTGTATAGCAATTCGGATCTTGCCTTTCAAGAGATATTTAGGAGATCTGTCCATGATTATCTCAATGTGCCGCTGGAACTTCAATAATGAACAGGGCTCTTGTTCCGTATATTAGAACATAACATTAAACATTCAGAACATTTTTCTTGACTTTATTTTCTGCATGATTAAAAGTCATTTCCAATATACAGAACCATCGAGATCCCCCCCCCAAATCAAAAAGACGCAATGAGGATGACTGATAATGGCCGGTATTAGGTTTCATGGAAGAGGTGGTCAGGGCGCTGTCGTTGCTTCAAAGATTTTGGCGAACGCCTATTTCAAGCAGGGGCTCTACGTTCAGGCATTCCCTTCTTTCGGTATGGAACGAAAAGGTGCCCCAGTCTCCGCGTTTGTCAGGCTGGACAACATCCCCATTGTCGAACGCGGAGAGATTAAACACCCATCGTCGGTCATCGTTCTGGATTCTTCACTGCTGAATAAAGTGGATGTCGCTCAGGGAGCCAAACCCGATGCATTGATCCTGCTCAACTGCAGGGAAAATGAAAAGAGGATCGGCATAAAAGGTTCATTTCAGGTGACAGGCGTGGATGCCGTGAAAATAGCTCTTCAACACGGTTTGGGTTCGAAGATAGCCCCTATCATCAATACGGTCATCCTCGGTGCTTATGCCCGTATTTCCCGCGATCTTACGCTTTCAAACCTTCTTGAGGCCATTGAAGAAGGTGTGCCGGTTAATCCTAAGCAGAACGTCGCCGCAGCTGAAGCGGCATATCAGGCGGTATTCGGGATATCAGGAGATATTGATGCAATCAAAAACAGTCATTAAGAGATTGTCGGAACTGCCGACGATGCCGTGCACCATAGATACCATGGCCTGGAATCAGACCGGCGATTGGCGTTATTTAACTCCCCTGGTCGAGAATAAGCCGGCGCCCTGCCGCAGTAACTGTCCGGCAGGCATTCCGATCCCGGACTATCTGAGTGCCGTTAACCGGGGAAACCTTCAGGAAGGCCTCGCCCTGCTGCTGTCCCATAACCCCTTGCCCGGTCTGACCGGGCGTCTTTGCTATCACCCCTGCCAGACAAAATGTCGCCGGAAAAGCATCGATGGGACAATTTCGATTCAAGACATCGAGCGGTTTATGGCTGGTCTCGCCACGGAGATAAGAAACAGGCAAGATAGACAGTCGGATGAACGGGTTGCGATCATCGGCTCCGGCCCTCTGGGGTTATCCTGTGCATTCTATCTGGGGTGCCTTGGATTTCAGGTCACGGTTCTGGATGCGCGGAGTCGAGCCGGAGGGGCCCTCGCTGATCTCCCGTCAAAGAAAGTGGAAGCACAGGTTCTGGAAGACGAAATCAGACGTGTGGTCCATGTAGCCGATATTCATCTCGAAACCAGCGCTTCATTTGATTTAAGCAAGCCCAGAGAAATGCTGTCGAAGGCCGATCTTGTCATTCTGGATCCGACCGGACTTATGGAAGAAACCGGAATACCTGCCGGCGCGGTTTCCCTCAATCCCTTTGTCGATGAAGAGATTTGCGGCGATATCATCGCTGTAACATTGTCCGGGAACCTCAAACCGTTCAAAGCGCCGATGATTGCCCATTATATCGCCGCAGGCCGTCTTACGGCCGAAAAGGCGTTCGCATACCTCGTGAGACGTTCTGACAAAGAGGGTCGTAAAATACACAGGCCCGATCCGTCCCGGCTGGCGGCAAAGGTTGACGATATTCTGATGGGGCATTTTTCGACGTCCGGCCTGGCCGCAGATGTGAAATCCGGGCAAGAGGGGACATGGGATCACGATCGGGCGTTGCGGGAAACCGGACGTTGCCTGTCCTGCGGCACCTGCAATTTGTGTCTGCAATGTGTCTTGTCCTGTCCCGACGCCAGCATCCGGCTGAATAGTGATAAAAACGCCGTTGAAGTCGACTTGTACCACTGCAAAGGCTGCGGCGTCTGTGCCTATGAATGCCCTCGCGGGGTGATAACCATGGAGGAAATCAACGCATGAAGAAAGTGGTGATGGGGAACGAGGCCGCTGCCCTGGCCGCAAAACTGGCCAGGGTCCAAGTTGTATCGGCATATCCGATTACCCCGCAGACCATTATTGTCGAAACCCTGGCCGATATCATCAGCCGGGGCGAACTGAAGGCCAACTATATGCCGGTGGAATCCGAGCACTCGGCCATGTCCAGCTGTATGGGCGCTTCCATGGTCGGCGCCAGGGCCTTTACGGCAACCTCCTCGCAGGGCCTGGCCTACATGCATGAGATGCTCCATTATACTGCCGGAGCAAGGGTTCCTATCGTGATGGCCAATTGTAATCGTGCTCTGACTCCTCCCTGGAACCTGTATTGTGACCACACTGATTCGCTGTCCCAGCGAGACACCGGCTGGATCCAGTATTATTGCGCCGACGTTCAGGATGTGCTCGATTCGATTTTGATTGCCTATGCCGTTGCCGAACGGGTGATGTTGCCGGTTATGATCAATCTGGATGCCTTTTACTTAACCCACACCTCGGAGCTGCTGGTTGTACCGGAACAGGAGGTTGTGGATGCCTTTCTCCCACCCTACCGGCCATCAAACAAGCTGGATGTAGATGATCCGAGAACATTCGGCAATGTGTGTGGGGCAGACCTGTTTACGTCCATCAAATATAAACGATATTGCGATGGTCTTTTGGTGGAAAGTCTTTGGGATCAGACGGCGGTTAAATTTCACGGTCATTTTAACCGCTCTCGTCCGGCAGTCGAAGCGTATCGCACAGAAGATGCCGATGTGTGCATCATCAGTATCGGTACTGCGACCGGTGCCGTGCGGCTGGCGGTGGATCGATTGAGGGAAGAAGGCATGAAGGCCGGCAGTGTGAGGCTTGCAATGGTCAAGCCGTTTCCCGTTGAAGGATTTGATAAGGCGACGGCAAGCGCCAAACATATCATTGTCATTGATCGGGATGTCTCTTACGGCGCTGAGGGGATCATAGCCCAGGAGGTGAAAGCGGGCCTGTTCGACCGACATAAAGACATGAAGTTCACCGGCTTCATTTCCGGTGTCGGCGGAAATGATATCACTCCGGAGACGATTGTTCCCTTGGTGCAACAGGCAATTTCCGGGCAAGGGGAGGCCGTCAAAGCCGGGAAGACGTTCTGGACGGAGGTGTTGCCATGAGTGAAAGAGGCCCGAAGCAAAGAGACCTGTTTACACCGGGGCACTATGGTTGCCCCGGCTGTGGGGCAACCCTGGCGATGCGGCAAGCCCTGTCGGTCCTGGGCGAGGACACGATTATAGTCATGACGGCCGGATGCTGGTCAACCCTGATCGGGATTTATCCTTATACCTGCCTGACCGTACCCGTGATTTCAACTGCGTTTGGATCGACGGCTTCCGTTGCCGCCGGAGTCAGGTCCGGCCTGTCCATTCAGGAAAACAACCATACCACGGTCCTGGCGTGGACGGGTGATGGCGGCACCTTTGATATCGGCTTCCAGCCCCTTTCCGGCGCAGTGGAACGGAACGATGACATCCTATTTATATGTTACGACAATGAGGCCTACATGAACACGGGAATTCAGCGCTCCTCGGCGACCCCGACCGGCGCGTGGACGACCACCACGCCCGGTTCAACCGGGAAGAGTCAAAGGAAGAAGAACATCGTGGAAATCATGGCGGCGCACCGCATCCCCTATGCGGCCACGGCTTGCATCGGCGCACCGGCGGATCTGAAGGACAAACTCGAAAAAGCCAAGTCCATCAGGGGCTCTCGCTTTATCCATCTGTTTGCTTCCTGCCCGACCGGCTGGCGACATGCCCCTGAACTTTCTCTTGAGGTTGCAAGACAGGCGATCAAAAGCCGCATATTCCCGCTTTATGAGGTATTTGACGGCGATACCTGGAAGTTAAGTCCCATGCCGGACAAGGAGGACGTTGGAGCCTATCTGAAAAATCAGGGCCGGTTCAAAAAGATGTCGATCGGCGAACATGAACGCTTTCAACAGCAGGTGGATGACGACTGGCAACGCCTGCTGAATAAATGCCAGTCCACCGTGGGCGGCCAAATGAACGCGGCGTAAAGGGGAAAGGAGGCGCTTATTCCCATGATGACAGCCCGGCAATATGAGGAAAGCCTGAGAAAGCTCAGGCTGGAAGTGTATATGTTCGGCAAGAAGATCGAAAATGTGGTGGACAATCCGATCATCCGGCCGTCCATGAGGGCCGTGGCCTCCACGTACGAATTGGCCCAAAGGCCGGAGTGTGCGGAGTTGATGACTGCCGTGTCGCATCTGACCGGAAAAAGGATCAACCGTTTCTGTCATATCCATCAGAACCGGGACGACCTTGTGAAAAAAAGCAAGATGGGACGGATGCTGGGAGGGCATACGGCTTGCTGCTTTCAGCGATGCGTGGGGATGGATGCCCTCAACGCGTTGTCCATCGTCACGTACGACATCGACGCCAAGTACAACACGAAATACAACGAGCGCTTCCTGAAATTCCTGGCCTATGTCCAGGAAAACGACCTGACCTGCGACGGCGCGATGACGGACCCCAAGGGGGACAGAGGCCTTGCCCCCAAGCAGCAGTCCGATCCGGATCTGTACCTGCACGCGGTGGAGGAGAGGTCCGACGGCATCGTGGTGAACGGGGCGAAGGTCCACCAGACCGGTGCGGTGAATTCCCATGAAATCATCGTCATGCCGACAGTCGCCATGCGCGAGGAGGACAGGGACTATGCGGTCTCCTTCGCAGTACCCAGCGATACGCAGGGGATCACGTACATCATCGGACGTCAGTCCTGCGACACCCGGAAGCTCGAGACTGGCCGTATGGACGTCGGAAACCCTTTCTTCGGCGGACATGAAGCACTGGTGATCTTCGATCACGTATTCGTTCCCTGGGAGAGGGTTTTCATGTACAGGGAGTACGATTTTGCCGGGTCCCTGGTGGAAAAATTTGCCTCCTACCATCGCCAGAGTTATGCCTGCAAGGTGGGGGTAGGCGACGTGTTGATCGGCGCGTCGCAGACGATCGCCGAGTATAACGGGACGGCCAAGGCCTCCCATATCAAAGACAAGATCATCGAAATGAACCAGTTGAACGAGACGCTCTATTGCGGATGTCTCGCCTGTGCGTCGGAGGGCAACCGGGAACCCAGCGGAACTTACTGCGTCGATACGCTTCTGGCCAATGTGCATAAGCAGAACGTCACGCGGTTTCCGTACGAAATCGCCCGCCTCGCCCAGGACATCGCTGGGGGCCTCATGGTCACCCTTCCCTCCGAGGCGGATCTCCGCTCACCCGAAGTAGGAAAGTGGGTCGAAAAATACTGCCATGGCGTAGAAGGCGTCCCCGTGGAGGACCGCATGCGTGTCCTACGCCTGATCGAAAACCTTACGCTGGGGTCCGCCGCCGTGGGATACCTCACGGAATCGATGCATGGCGCCGGTTCCCCGCAGGCGCAACGAATCATGATCTCCCGCTTGGCCGATTTAAAGGCAAAACAGCGGAAAGCCAAGAGGCTCTGCGGGGTCACTCCCGAACCCTGTGGCGATTGCTCCGGAAAGGTATAAATGGAATAGGCACAGTTTACCGTTAATAAACGGGGCGCCTGCAGGATGCCCAACAGAATTCATCGCGGCGAGTTTTGCTTGCAGGAAACATGAATGGAGGCATGACATGAAAGCGGCATTCACACTCATTCCTTCCGAATCGAGAAGGCTCATCGCAAAGGGTGTCGCGGCAATGAAAGAGATAAAAGACGCCAGAGAGGGCGGATATACCATCATTTGCGGCGGCACAACAAACGGCTATGTGGCCCAGGAGATACTGGGCGTAACCGACATCGCCCCGCAGAAATATACGGCAGGTACCATTTGTAATCGGGTCTTGTGCACGACCGATGCAGACAAGCGATCCCCTTTCCCCATCATCCTTTACAAGGGCAATAGGGTCAGTAAGTCCATCCCCGAAGCCCTCAATGATTTCCATCTTAAGACCGTGATCATCAAGGGTGCCAATGCCATCGATTCAAAGGGGAAGGCCGGCATTATTTCCTCCGGCTTCGACGGGGGGACCATGGGGGCCACTCTCGGCACAGCGGTCTCGCAGGGGCTCAAATATATCGTACCGGTTGGGCTTGAAAAGTTTGTTCCCTCCGTCGAAGAATCCTGTTCATGGGCAGGCGCGAAGACCCTTGACTACTCCATGGGGGCCGATTTCGGAATGTTCATGGTTCCGAATGCCGTCGTTGTCACCGAACTCGAAGCGCTGAGAATCCTGGCGGGAGTGAACTCAAAACACGTCGCCTCCGGCGGGATTGGCGAATGCGCAGGTGCCGTCGTGATCATTGCCGAAGGACATGAAGACAGCGTCAAAAAAGCGATTTCGATCGTTGAAAATATCAAAGGAGAGCCTGTGCTTCCCGGGTTCAAAGGGACCTGCAAGACCTGTCGCTATAAATGCATCTATGCCGACAAAGATGAATCCAGTCTTCCGGAATGGTTGAGGGATATCCATACGCATTCGTTTCAAGCAGACTCTGGAGGGCGTCTTTTCTCTGATACCGGCCAGCTTTCGCAGGGGAAGATGGCCTCGGCACCGTCTGCCGGGAAGAGGTAACTGACCCGGGGGCTTTGACTAACAGCACACGCCGATACCGCAGCCACAAAAAAGGGAGGACCGATCATGAAGAAAAGGAC
>JAJFUM010000180.1 GCA_021372415.1 Deltaproteobacteria bacterium | reverse complement strand
TGCAGCGTCTCGTTCCGCTGCACCGGCAAAAACTCGCGCCTGACGGCGCTCAGACAGGTGCCGCTGCGGCCGCTCAAACTTCGACGGCAGGAGGCCCCGAAAAACCTTCAAATCGCGCCCCCTGAAGCCCAGCTTCAGACCCGAATTAGAAAACGTATTCTTAAGGAGGAAAGACAGAATGGGTGCCACGGGCGTTTTCATCCACGGCCTCGACAGCAGCAGCCGGGGGACCAAGGGGAGTTTCTTCCGCAAGCGATACCCGCAGATGCTGATGGAGGACTACACGGGCCCCCTCGAAGAGCGGATGGCGAAGCTCAAAGCAAGCCTCGCAGGGAGGGACAGCCTGATCCTCGTCGGATCGAGCTACGGGGGCCTCATGGCCGCCCTCTTCGCCCTGGAAAACGAGGCCCGCGTCCGACGGCTCGTCCTTTTGGCCCCGGCCCTCGCCCACATCGATCTGAGCACCCGCTACGGCTCGCCGCTCAAGATCCCGGTCCTGCACGTCCACGGCATCCACGACGACGTGGTCCCGCCCGAGGCGGCTCGGCAGGTGGCGGTGCGGCTCTTCTCGAACCTCGACCACCGCCTGGTGGACGACGACCACGACCTCCACCGCATCTTTCCGACGCTCGACTGGGACGCCCTCCTGAAGCCTGGCGGAACTAAAGTCTTGACAAGCGAAGGGGATTCCTTATAGCATCATCAGAATTTTCGGGAGGAAAAGCGGCATCATGTATTCCAGAAAGGTGGTCATCCGCTACCCAGCCGACTTCGCAGACAAGCCGATCATCTACGAACTGGTGAAGCGGTACGACCTTTTGCTCAACATCCTCAAGGCGCGGATCTTCCCCAGGCGGGAGGGCGTCCTTGTCCTGGAGTTGAGCGGCGAGAAGGAAAACTTCGACAACGGGATCCGCTATCTGAAGGGGCTCGGCCTCAACGTGGAGCCCCTCTCCAAGAGCGTCAGCCAGAACCTGGACAAGTGCGTCCACTGCGGCGCCTGCACGGCCTTCTGCCCGACCGGGTCCCTCGACATCGACCGGACCACCTGGAAGGTCGTCTTCGAGCCGGAACGGTGCAACGGCTGCGAGCTGTGCGTCTCCGCCTGTCCCGCCAGGGCGATGGAGGTCAACCTCTTCTAGGCCCCGCCTCCCGTCCGCAAGAAGGGCCGTCCTCTGAGGCAAGGCAGGCCTGTCCCGCCGTGGGCTACTTCCCCTGGTCTTTCCCGTCTTCCTTGAAGGCCTTGCCGACGCGGTCGGCAGTATCCATCCCCTTGTCCACGGCCTCTTTTCCCGCATCGATCCCCTTGTCGATCAGCTCCTTCCCCTTTTCCACCGCCGCCTTTCCCTTATCGACGACCCGGCCCGTTTCGTCGCGGGCCTTGTCCCAGGCCTCGCCCAAGGTTGCAGGCCTCTGGTCGGGATTCTTGAAATAGAAATAGCCGGCGATTGCCAGGGCGATGATGAGGATCACCAGCGCCACCTTGACGAGCCTCTTGAAGATGAAATAGAGGATCACGAGCGCCGCGAAGCAGACCGCCATCGTGGCCAGGGGATGCTCGGAGAATATCCGGACGAAGTCTTGCATGGTTCACCTCCCTGAAGCTGGGGCGCATTCTACCGGAAAGGGGGGCCAAACGCCAGAAATCCTTTCGCCTTGACAAAGGACGCGCCGGGCGATTAGATGAAGGCTAGAATGGACGGCTTCTCAAAGGGCCCAACGGTCCGGCAAAAGAGAGTCCCTTTCAAAATCCTGTGGAGAGGAGCGGCAAGAGGCTTTGGTGCAGGTGTCCCATCCAGCGGGCGGTTCGCCCCCCGCATCGTCGACGCCGAGCCCGGGCGGGGCATCCCCGGTGGAGGCAGGGACGGACGGAGGCCCCGTCATCCGGGTGGCCGTGGCCACGCTGGGCTGCAAGGTCAACCAGTGCGAATCGGCCGGGATCGCGGAGTTGCTCGCGGACCGGGGCATGGCCCTCGTTCCCTTCGACCAGGAGGCGGACTGCTACATCGTCAACACCTGCACGGTAACCGGAAGGACCGATTACCAGTCCCGGCAGTTGATCCGCAGGGCCATCCGGCGGAACCCCGCGGCCGCGATCCTGGTGACCGGCTGCTACGCCCAGAGGGCCCCGGAGGAGATCGCCCGGATCGCCGGCGTGGGCCTGGTGGCCGGCAACGCCGAGAAGGCCTCTCTCCCTGCGCTGATCGCGGAAATGACCGCGGGCCCTCCCCGCCTCCGGGTCGGCGACATCCGCCGGGAGACGGCGATTTCCCCCTTGGGGGCGACGGTCTTCCCGGAACACACGCGGGCATTCCTGAAGATCCAGGACGGCTGCAACAGCGCCTGCACCTACTGCATCGTGCCCAGCGTCCGGGGGACGAGCCGGAGCCTGGCGCCCGCCGAAGCGGCCGGGCGGATCGCCGCCCTGGCCGAGGCCGGTTACCGGGAGGCG
>JAJFUM010000171.1 GCA_021372415.1 Deltaproteobacteria bacterium | reverse complement strand
CGGCCTGGGCGAACTCCGGAACGACGTTGACGCGATCGCCTCCTTTCACGATGATCCCGTGGATGCGCACGTCCTGCCGGAGGTGTTCCCGCAGCATGTCCACGGCGTTGAAGGTCAGAATCGCCGCCCTCAGGGCGTTGACGCCCTGGTGCGGCGCCGAGGCGGCATGGGCGGATTTGCCCTTGAAATAAAACATCGCCCGCTTCATGGCCAGAAACCGCTGGTCCGTGCTCCAGGAATCACCAGGGTGGGTAATAAGGACCACGTCGGAACCCTGGAAATGCCCCCCTTCCAGAAGGGCGATCTTGCCGCCGCCGAGCGACCCCCTCTCCTCGTCGGGCGTGCCGACGACGACCAGCCGCCCCGGCGTCTCCTTCATCATCTTCGCCAGACCTGCCGCGGCCAGGAGGCCGGAGGTGGCAATGAGGTTGTGTCCGCAGGAATGCCCGTTGGGCAAGGCATCGTACTCCAGCATGATCGTGATCGTCGGACCCGGCCCCTTGCCGTCCATCTCGGCGCGGAAGGCCGTCTTGGCCATGCCTCCCTTGATGAGGTCGTCGGGGACCTTGAGATCACCCGTCACCTTGAAGCCGAGCTTGCGGAGCTCTTCCATGAGAAGCTGGGAGCTTTCGACCTCCTGCTGGCCCAATTCCTTCCAATCATAGATCTTCTGGGAAACGACCCGGCAGTTTCCCGCCTGCTCGTCGATGGCCGCAAGCAACGCCGTCTCATCCGCCGCCGCAGGGGAACCCCACAGCAGCATCAGGAGCACCACCAACAGTATCCGCCTAAAACCGCCGAAACCTCTGTTTGTCATCGTTGTCCCCCCCTTTTCCTCGATTTCACCTCCTCTGTGGCGAAACCCGTCCCACATACAGGGGCCGTCGCCACTCCCGTTGTTTGCCATGCCTCCAGATCAGATTGATCGGCGGAGGGCCTGGGCGGCGATGTGGATCGGATCCCAGGCGCCGCCCACCGGCGGGGCGTAGGCCAAATCGAACCAGCCGGCATCGTCGAGGCTGAGCCCCGCCCAGAGGGCCGCCGAGAGGGTGTTGATCCGGCTCACCGCCCCTGTCCTCCCAACGGCCTGTGCCCCGAGGAGTTTTCCCGTCGCCCGATCGGCAACGAGTTTAAGGCCCAGCCGATGGTTCCCCGGCATGGACCCGGCAAGGGCGTTTCCCCAGATGAGGGTGCTGGCCGGGTGAAAGCCCGTCTCCGCCGCCTCCCTTTCGTCCAGTCCTGTCGCCGCCACCTCGAGATCGAAGACCTTGAAGCACTGCGCCCCCACGATCCCAGGAAAGTGCAGCGCCCCGCCGCCGATGTTCGCACCGGCCACTCGGCCATGCTTGTTGGCGATGTCCCCCAGGGGAACGTTGACCCACCGGCCACTCACCCGATGGAAAGATTCGGCGCAGTCGCCCACGGCGTAGACACCCTCTCGGGAGGTCCGCATGGAGAAGTCGACCTGGATCGCCCCCGACTTCCCCAGCGGCAGTCCCATCTGACGGGCCAGCGCCGTCTCGGGACGGACCCCCACGGCCAGCAGGATCAGGTCCGCCTCCTGATCGCCGTGGTTCGTGACCAGGCGCAGGCGGTGCTCCCGTCCTTCCTCGATGGCCCGGGTCTCCACATCCGTCTCGAATTCCACCTGATGTCGACCGAGCTCCTCCAGGACGACCTTCGCCAGTTCGGGGTCCCATCGGTTCACGGGGAGC
>JAJFUM010000170.1 GCA_021372415.1 Deltaproteobacteria bacterium | reverse complement strand
CCGAACTTTCCATAGATCCCGTGGGCGGGGTAACGGCGGGCGTCCTCGAAGAGGGTGGAGAACATGGCCAGCCGGGCAAAGATCCCCACCACCGGGGAGATGGGCGGATCGCTCTGGGAATAGGCCGTCAGGACCACCTTGTTGTGTTGTGCGATCACCTCGCGTGGGAGGTGGTAGTGGTTCTCCCGGGCCAAATTCCTCAGCGCGTCGATGTCGAAGAGGACATCACGGGGATTTGTCCCCCGGGGGAAGAAGGTCAGGTAGGTCCATCCACGGTCATTTTTGAGTTCGCATCCGTCCGCGGCCCGATCGCACTCCTCCACGGACCGCTTCAGGTCCTCGTGGGCGGGGCACCAGTTCAGAACAAGCTTTCGTTTCGTATTTTCCATAGCCGACTTTCCCCGGCGGTCCTCCCCCCAGGACTGCCGTTATCCCGCGATTCGCAGGGTCACCGACCGCTCCCCAGGCCTTCGGGATGCCGGTCTCTTATCTATTTTATCGGCATCTGGGCCGGGGGGCTTTAATCCCGGTTGGACGGCCTGGCGATCCTGGCGGAGGGGCGCGGTGATTTTTGATTGAAATCGGGGCCGTTCTTGACTATATTAACAGGTAATTCGGATCGTTGGGGTGTTCATCAGAGGTTCATCCATCTGGAGGGAGAAGGCCTATGTCGAACAATCTCGATGTCATCGTTCTTGACGATGATCCACAGGTCTGTTCACTGATCACTGCTCTCTTGGAGAGTTTCTACATCTGGGGAGAAATCCACCCCTTCACCGACTACCAGCAGGCGCTCGCCTACTGCAGGAGAAGGAAGGGCGGCATCGCCATCTTCATCTTGGACGTCTATCTGGGCAAGGAGTCGGCCTTCGATTTTCTCGATGCGGTTGCCGATCAATACGCCTGGGCGGCCGAGGATGCGATCATCATCACGGGCAACGCCAGTGACGACATCGTCACCGTGTGCATCTCGTCGAACATCACCTACCTGATCGAAAAGCCCATCAGAGCCTATACGCTCAAACTGGCCGTCCGGGCCATCGTGGACAAGTACCTGGTCTTCGCCCGGAGGATCCTCGACAATGCCCAGTTCGCCCGGAGCGTGGCGGAGATCTAGGCCGTTCTCCCCGGCCTTCTTGACACCGCCCGGTATTTCGGATGGTGAAGGGTTTGTCGTGACGGCAAGGGCGACGACGTCTTTTTCATAAGGAACGTCGAAAATCCGGTCCGCTAGAAGATGCGGCGGTCAAGGCTGTGGTTCCGATCCCGGCAGGAGGATCTCGAACCCGTTCCCGTCTGCCTTGAAGACGGCCCCGCTCATCTGAAACCGTCTGGCGAAAGACCGGACCTTCTTCTCCCCGATCCCACCCTGAAGGTCCTCTCCCTGGGCTCGGATTCGGATGACGGGGATATCCCCATCCGCTTCCAGCCGGATCGAAATGGAATCAGCCCCCTTGACGGCCAGGAATTCCATCAGATGGGTCAGCGTATCGGCGAACCGTGCCGCCGCCAGGCGGACCGGCGGATGAGGGCCGGCGCAAAAGACCTCCAGGGTCGTCTTTTCAAAGAGGTCGGCGTATCCGATGCGGGCCGTCAGGGCCGCCAGGTAATCCTCCTGTCCGGAGGCATCGATGATCGAGGGGTCCGTGTGGGGGCTCATCCGAAGGTCCCGGACGATCAGGGAGAGGGTTTCCCCCGGCTCGGTCCAGACGAACTCTTCGGGGTTCCGGACCCCCCTGACGATGCCGATGAAGTCGAGCAGGAGACGATCCGCCCGGTTCAGGAGGGAGGGCTGGATGACGGCCTTCAGGCGGTGGCGATCGAAGAGCTTCCGGATCTTCTTGACGTCGCGCAGGGCGGCCAGCACGAATTTGAGCTTGATCAGCCGACCGTCTTCCACGGCCTGGCACAGCCGCCGGAAACTGGCCAGACCGGCGTCGATCCCGTCCATGTCCATCAGCGCCCGGCAACCGGAAGCTGCCTCGGGTTCCTCGAGAGACTCCAACTGATAGGCCACGTAGCCGAGGCGGCCGGCGATGGCGGAGAAGATCTCCTCCGCCTCGTCGATCAGTTCCAGGGCGTACTCCGCGTTGAACAGCATCCGCTCCCGATTCACCTCTTCCAACTCGCCCAGATGGCGCGCTTCGTGGATCAGGTGTCGGAAGGATTCGCGGGCGTCCGAAGCGGAAAGGAAGCCCCCGTGTCCGGGGCAGCACAGGCCGACCCCGGCATTCTCGATCAGCCACAGGACGTTCCCGAGGGTCAGGAGGTAGTCCTCCAGGTTCCAGCCGGTGAGCCCTGCCACCATGGGATTGATCGCCGCCAGGAGATCGCCGACGAACAGCACCTCTCCGATCTGGATGCAGAGGCTGTCCGGGCTGTGCCCCGGCGTCGGGTAGCAGAACAGGTGCTCCTCCTCCCCGATGGGGATACGCTGCCGGTACAGGGGACGCCCTTCCGGGGACCCCACGATCTCCATGTGGAGCGTCAGGGTTTGGTCCGGGGCCAGGCGGACCTTCCGCGCCGCCAGGCCTTCCCGGTCCTGCTTCGTCATCAGGATCAGATCCGGGTTGAAGGGCGGAAAGGGGAGGCCGTACAGCTCGGCCATGCTCCGCTTTTCGTCTCCTCCGGACAGTATCCCGGCGCCCGCCTCGTGGACAGCGATCCATGACGGCCCCGCGTGGATCTGCCGGGTGAGAGGAGCCTGAAGGACGTGGTCAAGGTGGCAATGGGTGATGTAGATCAGGACCGGCCGGTTCCGGTCCTGCTGACAGAGGCGGATCACGCCGCAGAGCTCCCGGGTCTGATCCTCGAGGGCGCCGGGATCGATGAGCAGGATCTGCTCCGCCGTGCGGACAATGCAACTGTTCGAAGAGAGCAGATCGGGCTTGCGGAGGTAGGGATAGATCTCGGCCCGCTTGCATCCGGGGATCGGCTGCCAGGTGAAGGGGGTCAGCGGGTTCATGGCCGTCAAGGGGGCTCCCGGCAGGACACTATTTGACGGTGCTGAACACATTGTCGCTGACGCTTAGGGTGTTGGCCCTGATCGGTTGTTCGACCAGCATGGCCGAGGCAGGCATGTCCTCGAACATCACAGGGAGCCCGTTCGCCGTCCTGAAATCCGCCGAATCCATGACCTGGAAATGGAGATGGGGCGCACCGGACTTGCCCGTGTTGCCGACCTGGGCGATCCCTTGTCCCTTCCGGACCTTCTCGCCCTCGGCGTCCTTGAGGGACCCCTCCTTGAGGTGACGGTACACACTGAATTCGCCGTTGCCGTGGTCGATCACAAGGTGCATCCTTATCCTGCTCGTTTTCCGCCGAAGGCCGCGTCTAAAGGGTGCACGGCAGGCCCTCGGATTGCAGGAAGAACGGCATGCCCGGAAGCATGGCGCTTCGAGGGGATGCTGCCCTTTACGACCGGCCGGATGACGGGCAACAGTGCCGATGAAGCCCCTGAACGGAATAAACTTGAAGGATCTTAGAAAAAAGGGGAATGGTTGTCAAGCCGACATTCCTCCTTTTTGTTTGACAAATGCTGCCGATCATTCTTAACTGAACGTCAATTCCTTCAAAGGGGGTGGCATTGATGAAAAAAGCGGTGACCCTGGATCCCAACAAGACCTATCAGAAACTTCCCGACCACCGGGAGCCGATCGGGCTCTTCGTCTCGCCGTCCCAGTACATTCAGGGCTGGGGGGTGATCGGCATGCTCGGGGAATACCTCTCCCTGTGCATCTCCGGGGGCGTCGGCGTGGTGATCACCCCCGGCCGCTACCGGGTTCTGGGGGACAGGATCGAGAAGAGCCTTTCGGACGCGGGGCTTTTGGCCGCTCACACAATCTTTCAGGGCGAATCGACGCTGGCTGAGGCCGAGCGGATCGCGGCCTTCTTCAGGAAATCGGGACAACCCGTCAACGCCCTCGTCGGCGTCGGCGGCGGGAAATGCCTCGATGCCGCCCGGATGGCGGCCTCGAGGCTTGCCGTTCCGGTCGTCACGGTTCCCACGACGGCCTCGACGGATGCCCCCACAGCGGCCCATGCCGTGATCTACAACGAGCAGGGCGTTTTCGTCGACCTGGAATTCTGCGCCACCAATCCCCTTCTGGTCCTCGTCGATCTGGAGGTCATCGCCGAGGCCCCGCCCCGCTACCTGGTGGCGGGCATGGGGGACGCCTTCTCCACCTTCTACGAGGCGCGCTGCTGCATGGAAAATCCCGCGGCCCGCACCACGCGAGGGGGGCGGCCGACCATGGCGGCCCTGGCCATCGCCCGGCAGTGCCGCGATGTCCTCATGGAGTACGGCGTTGCGGCGCTGGAAGAGATCAAGGGCCGGCGAAGGGGGGAGGCCCTCGGCCGGATCGCTGAGGCGAACATCCTCCTGAGCGGGATCGGGTTCGAGAGCGGGGGACTGGCCGGGGCGCACGGCGTGGCGCAGGGGCTCACGGTCTGCGAGGACCTGCACAGGAACTGCCTGCACGGGGAACTGGTCGCCATCGGCGTCCTGGCGCAACTGGTCATGGAAAAGCGGACGCAGGAGGCCGCGCAGGCCGCCCGGTTCTTCAAGACCGTGGGACTGCCGCTGCACCTGGACCAGATTGGCTTTGACCCGGCCCGGCGGGGGGCCGACCTGGACGCGATCGTCCGGAGCGCCCTGGGGGTCTTCTTCATCCGCTACGAGCCCTTTGAGCTGACCGCGGATCTGCTGAAGGCGGCGATCCTTGAGGCGGACGCCTTTGGCAGGTCAATGGCCTGAGCTATCCCGCCGTCGCCTGGTGTCCGTTCCCGTTGAGCCGGTCCCTGCTGAGCTTGTACTGGATGCTGTCCACCAGGGCCTGCCAGCTCGCATCGATGACGTTCTCGGAGACGCCGATCGTGCTCCACATTCCCTGGCCGTCGCTGGAGTCTAAGAGAACCTTGACCTTGGCCGCCGTTCCCTCGCTTCCCTCGACGATCCGGACCTTGAAGTCCACCAGATGCATCTCGGCGATCTGGGGGTAGAACTTCATCAGGGCCTTCCGGAGGGCATGGTCCAGGGCATTCACCGGGCCGTTCCCTTCGGCGGCGGTCAGTTCCACCTCATCGCCGACGGAGATCTTGATCGTGGCCAGGCAGACCGAGGCGTGGTTGCCGCTCTTGCCGTTCGAGACGTTGAAGCACTGGAGCGTGAATGGCTCCGCGAAGACCCCGGTGATCTTCCTTATGAGGAGCTCCAACGACCCGTCGGCCGCGTCGAACTGGAACCCCTGGTCCTCGAGCCGCTTGATCTCCCTGACGATCTTCTTGCTCAGGGCGTCCCGGTCTCCCCCCAGGTCGATCCCGAACTCCCGGGCCTTGAAGGCGATGTTGCTCTTTCCCGCAAGGTCCGAGACGAGGACCCGCTGGTGGTTGCCCACAAGCTCGGGCCGGATGTGCTCGTAGGCCTCGGGCCTTTTGGAGACGGCGCTCACGTGGATGCCGCCCTTGTGGGCGAAGGCGCTCCCGCCGACAAAGGGGCGGAAGGGGAGGGGGCGGACATTGGCCACCTCGCCGACGAAATGGGAGAGGTTCGAAAGCTGGCGGAGGGCTTTGTCTGTCAGGCAGCGCCGGTTCATCTTGAGCTGGAGATTCCCGATGACGGAGGTCAGGTCGGCGTTCCCGCACCGCTCCCCGTAGCCGTTGACTGTCCCCTGGACCATGACGACTCCGGCCCGGACCGCCGCCAGCGTGTTGGCCACGGCCAGACCGCAGTCATTGTGGGCGTGGATCCCCAGCTTCTCAGGGGGGACGGTCGCGGCCACCTTCAGCACCGCCGCTTCGATGTCGTGGGGCATCGTGCCGCCGTTCGTGTCGCACAGGACGATCCTGTCCGCCCCGGCCTTCAGGGCCGTCCTGACCGTTTTCATGGCGTAGGCGGGATTCCGGAGGTAGCCGTCGAAGAAGTGCTCGGCGTCGAATATCACCTCCTTGCCCTTTTTGTTGAGGTAAGCGACGGAGTCGCGGATCATCTCCAGGATCTCCTCCAGGGTGATCCCGAGGATCTCGGTGACGTGCAGGTCCCAAGTCTTGCCGAAGATGGCGACGGTCTGGGTCTCGGCCCGGAGCAGGGCCTTGATGTTCCGGCAGGCGTCGGGCCTTTTGCCTGCCTTACGGGTGCTCCCGAAGGCCGTCAGGCGGGCGTTCTTGAATTTGTGGGCCTTGGCCATCTCAAAAAAGCGGGCGTCCTTGGGGTTGGAGCCGGGCCATCCCCCCTCGATGTAGTGAAACCCCATCTCGTCCAGACGCCGGGCGATCCGCAGCTTCTCCTCCGCGGAAAAATTGATCTTCTCCCCCTGCGTGCCGTCCCGGAGGGTCGTGTCGTAAAGGTAAACTTCCTGTGCTGCCATAATGCCCCCTTCTCCAAAATAAAAAATCCGTTACCGGCTTGTGCCTGATAACGGATTTCGTCGATTCGACTTTGTGATGTTAAGACTATCCCCCGATCAGGCTCCTATGTGGGCCCGATAATTATGCCTCCAATCAACGCTGCGGTGTTCGATTCCCGGTTCAAATTCTTTCCCTCAAGATCCCGATAATGACTTAATTTAAATTATTCTATACTTTTCCGAGGCGCTTGTCAACGAAAAAATCTCAAATGGCGCTCCATGACGCCCATCTTCAGGCCCACATTGAAACAATGCCGCACGGGTTCAGGTCATCGTGTCCCTGAAGGAGGCCTCCAACTGGTTGATGGCACTCTTCAGGAGCTCGACCATCGGCGCGATCGCCTGAATCGTTTCGAGGTTCGACTGGAATAGCTGCGAGGACTGTTCGATGGCCTGGTTGACGTTCACGATGGCCGCGCGGATCTCCTCGATGCTTTCTTGGATGCGGACCGTAGCGCTGCGGGTGTTCTCCGCCAGGCGGGCCATTTCGTCTACAACGACGGCGAAGGGTCGCCCGTATTCCCCGGCCCGGGCTGCTTCGACGGAGCCGTTGATGCTGAGGATCTGGGTCTGCTGGGCGATCTGGTGGACGGTCTTGAGGATGTCGTCGGTGTTGTCCACCTTCTGGGCCGCGTACTTCGACGTCTGCTGCATGTGTTCGTTCACGCCCTGGAAGGTCTTGCCGGCGTTGGCGATCTTCTCGCCCAGGGTCTGGAACTTGGCGGAGACCTCCCGGGCCGTCCGCTGTAGGAGTTCCTGCTGGCGGAGCTGCTTGATCCACGAGGCGAGAATGATCGCCCCCACCCGGGCCACGGGCTTGGCGAGGCGCAGTTCCGCGGCGAGGCCGAAGGTCCCAACGCGGCGGCCGTCGATGTAGATCGGGGTGTTGAACCCTTCCTTCACGTTGGAGTTCCGGGCCGCCTCTTCCGCCGTCACGCTGTACTCGCTGACCTCACCGTTGAGGATGGCCACAGCGCCGGCATGAGGCTTGCCGATCCGGCTCTTGTCATGGGCCACAGTGATGATCCCCTGACCGTTGCAAACGATGGTGCGGAACCCCGCTTCCCGATAGAAGAACTGGACGAACCGCTCCGCCATGGTCCAGAACTGGGACGAGAGTTCCGTCTGAGAACTTTCCGATGCAAGAAGTCCTTTTTCCATGATCTCCCCCGGTAAACGGTTGATGAATGCCCCTTTGTGAACGGGCAGGTCCAGCAAGCCCCCTTTATCAATGGGTATCGTCAACCCGATGCCGCAACTTGAATCCACCCTACGCGACGATTCCCGCGCTCTCCAAGGCGCTGGCTCAGGAGTTCAGGGCACTGTCCCGGAAGTTTTCCGCGGTGATCCGGCGCTTGCCTGCCTCGATTTCGTGGATCATCTCGACGATCCGGTCGTTGACCGGTGTCGCGACGCCCAGCCGGTGGCCCTCGTTGCAGATGTAGCCGTTGAGCCAGTCGATCTCCGTCTTCTGGCCGCGCTGGAGGGACTGGAGGCTCGAGGAAGTGAGGCGACGGTACTTGAAGCCGATCGCCCGGATGACCAGGTGTCTCCGGAGGTCGCCGACGAATCCGCCCGGTCCCAGAAATCGGTAGTAGTCGAGCTTCCCGCCGTAAGGGGCGACGCGGAGATTCGACGCCTCCGCGACGGCGATCGCCTCCCTCATGACGGTGATGAAGAGGCCCCTGGCCTGTTTCGAGGCGAGCATCTCCCCCATCGTGAGGCCGCAGAGGGCCCCCAGGGAGGTGATGCAGGCGTTCACGATCAGCTTGCTGTAGAGCTCCGAGAGGATGCCCTCCGAGATGCGGGTCGGCAGGACCGCGTTC
>JAJFUM010000153.1 GCA_021372415.1 Deltaproteobacteria bacterium | reverse complement strand
TTACTAACCATCGGACTCCAGCGCTTCCTTCCGGCTCAGACGGATCTTCCCCTGCTTGTCCATCTCGAGCACCTTGACCATCACCTCGTCCCCCTCACCGAGGATATCGGTGACCTTGTTCACCCGTTCCTTGGCGAGCTGCGAGATGTGCAGGAGTCCTTCCGTCCCGGGCAGGATCTCGACGAAGGCGCCGAAATCGACGATCTTTTTGACCGTACCCTTGTAGATCTTGCCGACCTCGGCATCCTCGGTCAGCCACTTCACCATGGCCACGGCCCGGGCGGCGGCATCCGCGTCGCTCGAGGCGATCGTCACGGTGCCGTCATCCTCGACGTTGATCTCGACACCGGTCTCCGCCACAATCTGGCGGATGTTCTTGCCGCCGGAACCGATCACGTCACGGACTTTCTCAGGCTTCACCTTGACAGTGGTGATCCGTGGGGCATAGGCCGAGATGTCCTGCCGCGGGGCAGCGATGGTCTCCCGGAGCTTGCCGATGATGAAGATCCTTCCTTCCCGGGCCTGATTGAGGGCCCTGCGCAGGATGTCGCCGGTAAGGTTGTCGATCTTAATGTCCATCTGCATGGAGGTGACGCCCTTTTCGGTCCCGCACACCTTGAAGTCCATATCCCCGGCGTGGTCCTCGTCTCCCAGGATGTCGGAGAGGATCACCACCTGGTCGCCCTCTTTCAGAAGGCCCATGGCGATCCCGGCCACCGTGTCCCGGATCGGGACCCCTGCGTCCATCAGGGAGAGGCACCCGCCGCAGACCGTCGCCATCGATGAAGATCCGTTGGACGACAGGATGTCGGAGACGACCCGGATGGTGTAGGGGAACATCTCCGCAGTCGGCAGGACGGGCAGGAGGGCCCGCCTCGCCAGGGCGCCGTGGCCGATCTCCCTGCGGCCCGGGCTCCTCAGGGGCTTCGCCTCGCCGACGCTGAAGGGGGGAAAGTTGTAGTGGAGCAAAAAGGCGCGGCGTTCCTCGCCGGCGATATAATCCATTCTCTGCTCGTCGTTGGATGTCCCCAGGGTGACGGTGACCAGGGACTGTGTCTCTCCCCGGTTGAAGAGGGCCGACCCATGGGCGCGCGGCAGAAGCCCGACCTCTGAACTGATGGGCCGGATCTGGGTGTTGGAACGTCCATCGATGCGCCTTCCCTCCTTGAGGATCATCTCCCTGAGGATACGCCTCTCCAGGGATTCGATGATTTCGGCGACCTTCGACTTGAGCGAGGAATCCTCGGCCGTCAGCTTCTGGAGGACCGCCTTGCGGACCTCATCAAGCTTGGCGTACCGATCGAGCTTCCGTGCGATCGAATAACCCTCCTGGAGCCCCGGAAGCGCTGCCTCGGAAACCTTCGCAAAGAGGGCCTCGTCGACGGCCGGAACGGCCACCGCCCGCTTGGCTTTTCCCGCTTCCTGGCGCATCCGGTCCTGCAGGTCGATCACCGGCCGCATCGCCTCGAGGCCGAAGTTGATCGCATCGACGATCGTATCCTCGGGAAGCTCGTTCGCCCCCCCCTCGAGCATGACGAGGTTTACGTCATAGGGCCTTCCTTCCGTCCCCGGAACGATCTTCCGCCCCACCAGGAAGAGGTTAATGTCGCTTCCGGCCTGAACCTCCATCGAGGGATTGCAGACGAAGGAGTCGCCCGAGCGGCAAACCCGGACCCCGGCGATCGGACCCTTGAAAGGGATGTCCGAGATCTCCAGGGCCGCTGAAGCGGCGAGCATCGCCGCCACATCGGAGTCGTTTTCGGTGTCCACCGAAAGGACCGAGGCGACGATCTGCGTCTCATGGTAGTAGTTTTTGGGAAACAGGGGCCGGATGGAGCGGTCGATGATCCGCGAAGTCAGGATCTCCTTCTCGTTAGGCCGCCCCTCTCGCTTGAAAAAACCGCCGGGGATCTTCCCGGCTGCAAAGGTCATCTCCTGATAATCGACGGTCAGGGGAAGGAAATCGACCCCCTCCCGGATCGTCTTGAGGGACACCGCGGTCACCAGAACCACCGTGTCTCCATACTGGACCAGGATGGCGCCGTCCGCCTGTCCGGCCACATAGTCCGCCTTCAGGGATATAGACCTCCCCGAAAATTCCGTACTGAATTCTTTACTCATATTGTCCTCTCAATTTTATTTTAACGGTGCGGGGGACACACGGAAGGAGTAGGCAGTAGGCAGTAGGGAGTAGGCAATAAACGGCCTACTTCATACTCCTTACTTCCTACTCCTCGGCGATGCCCCGCACCCCACGCTCAGATTGGTTACTTCCTGAGCCCTAAACGCTGAATCACGCTTCTGTAGCGTTCCACGTCCTTCTTTTTCATGTAATCCAGAAGCCTGCGCCGCTGGCCGACCAGTTTGAGAAGCCCCCGCCGGGAATGATGATCCTTCTTGTGGGTCTTGAAATGCTCCGTCAGATATTCGATGCGGGCGCTCAGGAGTGCAATCTGGACCTCCGGGGATCCCGTATCCTTCTCGTGTAACTGGTAGCTGCCGATGATTCCCTTTCTCTTCTCCACATCTAACACTGCTCTCATCCTCCCTTAAGTCAAACAATTCTCACGGCTTGCCGCCTCAGTCATTAAATACCCGCAATATCCGGACCGCCTGTTGCCGATCCCCCCAGGTTGCCAGCTCCTCCGATGCGCAGAGCATCCGCGCAATAGCCACCAAGTGCTTGTCATAGAGGCAGAACTTTACCACATCTCCTGCTGTAAGAAAAGGAATATGATACCCCTTGAGGGCTACGACCTCGGGTTGATACCCATTCCTCAACCGTTCCGCCAGCGGCGGATCCACCTCGATGACGGCCACGTCCGGCAACATCTCCGTCAGCGGCGTCCAATGCGCCCGAAACGACCCCTGCTTCCAGGCCTCCGCCAACCCCTCCATTGTCAGAGCGGCCTCCTCTCCGAAGGCTCCGCTGCGTGTCCTGCGCAGGGCCGACATGCACCCCCCGCAGCCGAGCATCTCCCCCACCTCCGCGCAGAGGGAGCGGATGTAGGTGCCCTTGGAACAGGACAGTGTGAAGGTCACCTCGGGCAGCCGCACTTCGTCAATCCGGACGCTGAAGACCTCCACATCCCGCGGCAGTTGCTCGACCTCGATTCCCCGGCGCGTCCAGTCGTAGAGGGGTCTTCCTCTGAACTTCACCGCCGAGTAGAGGGGAGGGGTCTGTTCCCGCTTCCCTACCAGCGATCTGAGGGCCTCCTCCACCTGTTCCCGGCCCACCCGAGGCTCCCGCTTCTCCAAGATTGTCCCCTCGGTGTCCAGCGTATCGGTCCGCACCCCCAGAAGGAGCGTGGCCCGGTATTCCTTATCATCCAAAGCGAGAAACTGGACCAGTTTCGTCGCCTCACCCAGACACACGGGAAGGACGCCTGTCGCCATAGGATCGAGGGTCCCGGTATGACCCGCCTTCCTGATGCCGAGGACCCTCTTGACCTCTTCCACCACGGCCCGGGATGTCCGGCCCGACGGTTTGTCGATCACCACCACCCCGTTCATCGCGCTTCGGACGCCCCGATCGCATCGAGCACCCGCCGGCGGATCTCCGGGAGTTCCCCCTCTATCCGGCAGGCCGCTGCATTGATGTGCCCGCCTCCCCCGAAAGTACGGGCCACGCGCTCCACATCGACTTTCCCCTTGGAACGGAAGCTCAGTTTGAAACGCCCGTCCGACATCTCCGAGTAGAGGATGGCGATCTCTACCCCCCGGATGGTCCTCGGCAGATCGACGAAACCCTCCGTGTGCTCCGGGAGGGCCCCGGCGGCGGCCAGGGCCTGCTGCATCACCGTGAGCGATCCGACCCGTCCGCCCATCTCGAGGCTCAGCGTGGGAAGGACCTCGGCCAGGAGGCGGATCTTGGCGGGCGGATTGGTCTCGTACACGTTCTCCGAGATCCACTGGGGATCGGCCCCGGCAGCCACCAGATCTGCCGCAGCCGTGAGCGTGGCAGGCCGGGTGTTCCCATAGCGGAACCCCCCCGTATCGGTCAGGATGGCCGTGAAGAGGTTGATCGCCATCTCCGGCGTCACCGAAAATCCCATCTGCCGGGCAAGCCGGAAGATCAATTCGCCTGTGGAGCTTGCCTTCGGATCGATCAGGAGGATCTCACAGAACCCCCCGTTGGAGACGTGGTGGTCGATGTTGACGAGATTGCGCACCGTCCCGATCCGGGCGGCCTGATCCCCGACACGCTCCAGTTCGCTGCAGTCCAGGATAAATGCGGCGTCAAAGGTTTCGGGAGGGGGAAGCTCGTGGACGATCCGGTCGCTTCCCGGCAGGAATCGGTAGTTCTCCGGCGTCGGGTCCTGGTTGTAGACGGTGGACTCCTTCCCCATCGCTCTGAGCATATGGTCGAGGGCCAGTTCCGAGCCGAGGGCGTCCCCGTCGAGCCGCTCATGGGCCGTGATCAGGAAGGTCTGATGCCGTCCGATCAGTTCGCTAATCCGCTGGAGCATTCGCCTCCTCTTCCCGGCGGATCTCCATGAGCAGGGTGTCGATGCGGCTCCCGTAGGCAAAGGAAGGGTCATAGGTGAAAAAGAGCTCGGGGACATGCCGGAGCTGGAGCCGGCGGCCCAGTTCCCGGCGCAGGAACCCCGTTGCCTTTCGAAGGCCTGCCTGCACCTCGTCGCTGCAAGTGTCCTTTCCCAATTCGACAAAATAGACCCGGGCCGACCTCAGATCGTCGCTGACCTTAGCGCCGGTGATCGTCACGGAACCGATCCGGGGGTCCCGTACCTGCCTGAGGAGGAGATTGGCGATCTCCTCCTTGATCCGGTCCGCCACGCGGTCCGCCCTCTTAAAACTGCCCATAATCCAAACCTTGCTCTTCCTATCCTAAGGATCCAAACCTTATAACCCTGAAAGGGTGTTTCATGCGGCGCGATTTATTTAAAAGTTTTTCGGGCACCCTGCCGTCGCAGCGGAGCGAGACGTGCAGGGTCGAAAAAGATTTATGAGCGCAAATGGAACCCCTTTTCAGAGTTCAGTCGTACTTCCCCTCCTCAACCGGTCCCTCCATCAGATCGTCGAAACTCATGATCTCGATGCGGCTCCGGAGCACCTGGGCGAGATCGAGCCGCTCGACGAACTTCAGGATATGGTCCATCTTGGCGTTGATATAGGCCTTGTCGTTGCCTACCACGCAAAAGCCGATCCGGGCCCGCCTCCAGATGTCGTTGTCGCCGACCTCCGCGATGGAACAGTTGAACTCGTTCTGCGTCCGCCGGATGATCCGGCTCAACACACCCCGCTTTTCCTTCAGGGAGCTGCATTCGGGAATCAACAGATCAATGAGCCCCGTACCGACGACCATGGACTGACCTTAGAGTTTTCTCTCAATCTGTTCCCTGACATACGCCTCGATGACGTCCCCGGTATGGATGTCGTTGAACCCATCGATGCCAATGCCGCACTCGAAACCGGCGAGGACCTCCCTGGCGTCATCCTTGAATCTCCGGAGGGAGCCGATCTTGCCCTCATAGACCACGACACCGTCCCGCAAGAGACGGATCCCTCCGGTCCGGGTGACCTTGCCGTCCGTCACATAACTCCCGGCGATTGTTCCCACCTTGGGGACCCGGAAGAGCTCGCGGACCTCGGCACGACCCTGGACGACCTCCCTGTAGACGGGCTCAAGGAGTCCCTCCATGGCGGCCTTCACATCGGCGATCACGTTGTAGATGATGTCGTAGAGTTTGATGTCCACGCCTTCCTGTTCGGCCACCTCCACCACCCGGGCATCCGGCCGGACGTTGAAGCCGATGATGATGGCATTGGAGGCTGAGGCGAGCATCACGTCTGTCTCGGTGATCGTCCCGGTGGAGCTGTGGATGATCTTGAGTTTGATGTCCTCGGTGGAGAGCTTGACCAGGGCCTCGATCAGGGCCTCGATGGAACCTTGGACGTCGGCCTTGAGGATGACGTTGAGTTCCTTGACCCCCTCCTTCATCTTCTGGTAGAGTTGCTCAAGGGTGATCTTCGAGGTGGCCGAGAGTTCCCGCTCCCGCTCCTTCCGGATCCAGTACTCGCCGATGCCCCGGGCCTTCTTCTCATCCTCGACGCAGATGAATTCCGTGCTCACCTGGGGAACGCGGGAGAATCCTATCACCTCCACCGGCATGGCAGGGCCGGCCTCGCCGATCCTGCGGCCCTGATCGTCGATCATGGCCCGGACCCGGCCGAACTCCGTCTTGGAGACGAAAGCATCCCCCTCACGGAGCGTTCCCTCTTGGATCAGGACGGTCGCCACCGGTCCCCGGCCCCGGTCCAGCTTCGCCTCGATGATCACGCCGCGAGCGGGCCGGTCGGGATCGGCCTTGAGTTCCATCATGTCGGCCTGCAGGAGGATCATCTCGAGCAGTTCCTCGATCCCCAGTTGCTTCTTCGCCGAAACCTCGCAGAAGATCGTCTGACCGCCCCACTCCTCGGACAGGAGGTCGTACTCCGTCAAGGCCTGGCGAATCTTCCCGGGGTCGGCCCCCGGCTTGTCGATCTTGTTGATGGCCACGATGATGGGGACATTCGCCACCCGGGCGTGGTTGATCGCCTCGACCGTCTGGCCCATGACGCCGTCGTCGGCGGCCACGACCAGGACGACGATGTCCGTCACCTGGGCCCCTCTGGCCCTCATGGCGGTGAAGGCCTCATGGCCCGGCGTATCAAGGAAGACAATGTCCCTGCCCTTGATCCGTACATGGTAGGCTCCGATCGCCTGGGTGATCCCGCCCGCCTCGCCGTCGATCACGTGGGTCTCCCGGATCGCATCCAGGAGCGACGTCTTGCCGTGATCCACGTGCCCCATAATCGTCACGACCGGCGCCCTCGGTTTGAGATTCTCCGGGGAGACCTCGGTCTTCAAAAGGCTCTCGTCCATCTCGGTCTGGGCAGACTCAACCTGGTAAGAGAACTCGGCTGCGATGAGCACCGCCGTATCGAAATCGATTGACTGGTTGATCGTCGCCATGAGTCCCAGGCCCATCAGTTTGCCGATCACCTCCGCCGCCTTGACGCCCATCCGCTTGGCCAGTTCCCCGACCGTGATCGCCTCGGCGACGCGGACTCGCCTCTTGATCGCCTTCGGCGTGGTGATCTCGGTCTTCTTCATCTTGATCGGCGCGGCCTTTTTCTCTTCGCGCCACCGGACGGGCCGGTTGTCCTCGCCGTGGTCGACCTCGATCCGCTGCTTGCCCTTCTTGTCCTGCTTCTGAATCAGAACCTTCTTGCGGGGCGCCACGGCCTCGCCCATCAGGACCTCAACAGGGGCTTTGCCGCCCTTCTTCTTCCCCCGGTCCGCCTCGGGCCTGCCCAACTTATCCACCGGCGGCTGAGGCGAAGGAGGCACGACCTCCTTGATGATCTTCAGATCGGGTCTCTTGGGGAATTCCTTTTTGGGCGGGGGAGGGGCCGGTCTGGTCCCTTCCGGATGCGGCTGTGGCCGCCTCTCACCCTCCGCCTGGGGGGGCTTGATCTCCCGGTGTTCCGGCGGCCTGATGGGCAGGGGTTTCTTCTCCGCTGCCGGGGCGCTTGAAGCGACTTCGACAGCCGGTTTCTGCGCGGCCTCCCTCTTTTCCACAACGGCCTCCGGCTTGGCGGTCTCGGCCTTGCCCGCCGGGGCCTCCTTCTTTTCATGCACCGCTTCCCCGGCCGCAGGAGCGGAAACAGGCTTCTGGGGAAATCCTTCGGCAAAGACGGGCTTGGGGGACGTCTCGCCGGGGGGAAGGTCGCGGTAGATGGAGGTCCTGACGGGGGCCTCCTTGGAGGGAGGTTCAGGGGCCGGTTCCTTCGGGGCGACTTCCGCGCTCGGGGGCGCCGGTGCAGCGGGAGGTTCCTCCGCCGTCGGGGGTGCGGCGGCCTCTTCGGGCTTCGCCTCTTCCACCGGCGTACGGACCGCCCTGCGCCGGATCACCGTGGATTTTATCCTCTGTTCCACCACCTCGCGGGGTTCGGGAGACGCCAGTTCCGCCTGAATTCTCGCCAAATCGCTGTCCTCAAGGGTGCTCGAATGGGACCTCACCGCGATCCCGATTTTCTCCAGGCGGGCGATCAGTTCCTTGTTTTCCAGCCCCAACTCCTTGGCCAGTTCGTAGACTCTTTTTTTCGACATGCCCAAAACTCTCCTGTTTGCCCTAAGAGGATGCGCCGCTAAGCCTGAACGCCCTTGTCTCCGCCGGTTTCGCCACTGGTCTCCTGGCCGATGATCTTGACCGCCTCTTGGATCCACATCATGGCAGTCTTCTCACCCACGCCCGGAATGGCCGCCAGTTGTTCCGCATCGGCCGTGGCAAGCATGGCCACACTCTTGAGACCGGCCTTCAAGAGCCTCTCCGCCGTCGCTTCGCCGATGCCCGGGATCTTCATGAGATCCTTCTGGCTGTCATCCGCTTTGGCCGCTGCGGCGGTTTCGCTCTTCACATCGATCTTCCAGCCGGTCAGTTTCACAGCCAGCCGGACGTTCTGTCCGTTCTTGCCGATGGCCAGCGAGAGCTGATCGTCGGGGACGATCACCTCCATCGCCCGGTTCTCGTCGTCCAGAAGGACCCGGTTCACCTTGGCCGGAGAGAGGGCCGAGCAGACGTACTTGGCCTGATCGTCCGAATAGGGAACGATATCGATCTTCTCCCCGCGGAGTTCCTGCACGACGCTCTGGACGCGGGCCCCCCTCATGCCGACACAGGCGCCCACCGGATCAATGTCCTTGTCGCGGGTCCGGACGGAAATCTTGGCCCTCTTGCCCGGCTCCCGGGAGACGTTGACGATCTCGATGAGCCCCTCGGAGATCTCGGGGACCTCCACCTCGAAGAGGGCCTTGAGGAAACCGGGATGGGTGCGGGACAGGATGATCTGGGGGCCCTTGGTGATCTTCTTGACATCGCAGATGAAGGCCCGAATCCGCTCGCCCCTTTTGTAGGCCTCCTTGAAGATCTGCTCGGAAACGGGGATGATCCCCTCCGCGCGGCCCAGGTTCACGATGATGTTCCCCCCCTCGAACCGCTGGACGAAACCGTTGGCCAACTCCCCCTTCTTGTCGTGATACTCGTCGTAAATATTGTCCCGCTCCGCGTCCTTCACCCGCTGGATGATGATCTGCTTGGCCGTCTGAACGGCGATCCGCCCGAAGGTGTTCGTCTCGATCTTGATGCCGAGGCTGTCGCCCGGTTCCGCCCCTTCATCGAGGGTGCTCCTTGCCTCCGCGACGGAGATATGCAGGTCCGGATCCAGGACCTTTTCCATCACCGTCTTGAACTGAAAGACCTCGATCTCACCGGCATCGTCGTTGTAATGGGCTTCCAGCTCGACGTCGGGGCCCAGTTTCTTGCGGGCCGCGGTCAGCATGGCATCCTCCAGGGCCTTGACGATGATCTCCCGGTCTATCCCTCGATCCTTGCCCATCTGCTCGATCAGGCGCTTGAGTTCGGGAAACATTAAAAAACCTCCGTTATCATTCGATCCACACCGGGCAAAATGCCGGGGGTCATAATTCGTACTCCAGATTGGCCTTCAAGACCGCCTCCCGGGGGATGCGAACGGTCCTGCCGGCCGCCTCGATCACCAGGACCTTCCTCCCGGCCTCCTCCAGATAATCGAGCAGTTCCCCCCGGAAGTGGCGGCTCCCCTCGATCTTCTCCTCGAGACGCAGGTGGACCCGCGAACCCCGAAACCGGAGGAAGTCCTTGTCACGGCTGAGCGGACGGTCCAATCCCGGAGAGGAAACCTCCAGGGTGTAAGGGCCCGGAGGCAGGTCGTGCACGTCGAGCAGGTCCCCGAGCTGGTTGCTGATGAGCGCACAGTCGTCGACGCTCACCCCCCCCTCCGGCCGGTCTATGAAGACTCTCAGCAGCCAGCGGGTTTTCATCCTCAGGCACTCCAGATGGACCAGTTCCATCCCGTTCGCCTCCAGGACCGGTTCGGCCAACTGCCATATCTGTTCTTCGTGGGGCTGCACGAATCTATCCCCTTCCTAGAAAAAAAAAGTGGGCTTAAGCCCACTCATCATAACCCGCCGATGATTTTCGGCCTTATTAGCACAGATTCTGGCCGATTGCAAGGAAAAAATCGGCCTTTACGCCCCACCCCGGTCTTGGGGGTGGGAGAGGGAAAAAATGGAGCGGGCGATGGGACTCGAACCCACGACGTCCAGCTTGGGAAGCTGACATTCTACCACTGAATTACGCCCGCCCAGGAGAGACGACCACTGTGTTCCCGGTTGACGGAAACGGAGGCTCATCTTAATCAACGGGGCTATTTTGTCAAGGTTTTTTTGAATCGCGCCGCAGGAGGACCGACCGGCCGTGGCCGCCCAGTCCCTCCAATTCGGCGAAGCGGCCGGTCTGCGCCCCATAGCGCCCGAGCGCTTCCCGGTCAAAGGCCAGGATGCTCGTCCGCTTGACGAAATCGTAGACGCCAAGAGGGGAGGCGAAGCGGGCCGTCCCTCCGGTGGGCAGGACATGGTTGGGACCGGCCACATAGTCCCCCAGGGCTTCGGGGGTGTACATGCCCATGAAAATTGCCCCGGCGTTCCGGATCCCCGGGAGGAGTCCCCCGGGGTCTTCCACCATCAGCTCCAGATGCTCCGGCGCGAACCGGTTGGCCAAATCCACCGCCTCGTCCAGATCGCGGGTCACCACCGCAGCCCCATAGGCCTCGATCGACCGGGCGGCGATGTCCCGGCGTGGGAGGACCGCCAGCTGGCGTTCGACCTCATCGGCCACGGCACGGGCATAGACCCCGTCCGGCGTCATAAGGACCGCGCCGGCCAGTTCGTCGTGCTCGGCCTGGGCCAAAAGGTCCGCAGCGGCAAATGCCGCATCTCCCGTCCCGTCGGCGATCACGACAACCTCGCTGGGGCCGGCGATCATATCGATCGCCACCTGGCCGAAGACCATCTTCTTGGCCGTGGCCACATAGGCGTTCCCGGGCCCCACGATCTTGTCGACGCGGGGGATCGAAGCCGTTCCGAAAGCCAGGGCGGCGATCGCCTGGGCCCCGCCGATCTTGAAAATCCTGGTTACCCCGGCCAGATCCGCGGCTGCGGCAATCAAAGGATTGAGCCGCCCGTCCCGGGATGGAGAGGCCAGGACGATCTCGCCGACGCCCGCAATCCGGGCTGGAATTGCGGTCATCAGGACCGTGGAAGGATAGGAGGCCGATCCCCCGGGGGCGTAGATCCCGACCCTCTCAAGGGGGAGGAGGCGTTGGCCGAGTTCCACCCCCTTTTCGTCCGAAACCGACCATCCCTCCTGGCGCTGCCGTTCATGAAACCGCGCGATCCGCTCCGCGGCCAGGCGGAGGATCGCCAGATCCTCCGGCGCGACCCGTCCCGCGGCTTCCCGGCGTTCCCCTGGCGAGGCCTCCACATCGGCGGCCGTCACGGGGTGTCCGTCCCAGCGGGCGGTATATTCGAAGAGGGCTTCGTCCCCCCGGCGGGCCACGTCATCCACGATCCGCCCCACGGCAGACCAGAGATCGGCATCGAAGGCGCGGCCCCGCTCCCGGATCCGCCGAAAAAACGCCTCGAACTCCCCGTCGCTGGTCCTGATGATCCTCATGCCTCACCTCTCATCCTATCCCGGAACCCTCCGGATGTCCGCCCCAAGGGCGGAGAGTTTCTTTTCGATCTCCTGGTAGCCGCGGTCGATGTGGTAAACGCGCGAAAGGACCGTCGTCCCCTCCGCCGCGAGGCCCGCCAGGATCAGGGAGGCCGAGGCCCTCAGGTCCGTGGCCATGACCGGGGCCCCCCTGAGCTTCGGAACCCCCCGGACGATGGCGCTCGTCCCCTGGATCGTAATGTCCGCCCCCATCCGGACCATCTCGGAGACGTGCATGAATCGGTTCTCGAAGACCGTCTCCGTGATGACCGAGAGGCCGTCGGCCAGGGCCGTCAGGGCCATGATCTGGGCCTGCAGATCCGTGGCGAACCCCGGATAGGGCAGGGTCTTCACATCGACGCTCCGCAGGGTCTCTGCGCCTCTGGCCCGGATGGTCTTCCCCTCCGCGTCGACCCTCATGCCTGCGTCTCGCAGCTTGGCGATCGGGGCATCCAGGTGGAGGGGGTCGCAACCGATGAGCCGGACATCGCCGCCGGTCATGCCGGCGGCGATCAGGAAAGTCCCGGCCTCGATACGGTCGGGGATCACCGTCGCCTCCACAGGATGCAGGCGCTCCACCCCCTCGATGGTGATCACGTCGTTCCCTGCCCCATGGATCCTGGCGCCCATGCCGTTGAGGACCTCGGCGAGGTTGACAATCTCCGGCTCCCGCGCCGCGTTCTTCAGGGTGGTCGTTCCCTCGGCCAGCGTCGCGGCCATCATGATGTTCTCAGTCCCCGTGACCGTGGAGATGTCGAAATAGATCTCCGCCCCCTTGAGCCGTGAGGCCTTGGCCTCCACATAGCCCTCCTTCAGCGTGACCTCCGCGCCCATCTCTTGGAGGGCCTTGATGTGGAGGTTCACGGGCCTGGCCCCGATGGCGCAACCGCCGGGCAGGGAAACCCGGGCCTCGCCCATCCTGGCCACAAGCGGTCCCAGGACCAGGATCGAGGCCCGCATCGTCCGGACCAGATCGTAAGAGGCCTCGCAGTGGGTGATCCCGGAGGCGTCGATCCGGAGCGTCTCCCCTCCCTCCATCCGGACGCCGAGGCTCCTGAGAAGCTTCTTGATCGTTTTGATGTCCAGAAGGTCCGGGATATTGTGAAAGGTGCTGCACCCCCCGACCAGAAGCGCCGAGGTCAGGACCGGGAGCGCCGCATTCTTGGCGCCGCTGATCCGGACTTCCCCCTCGAGCCTCTTGCCTCCGTTGATCACCATCTTGTCCATCGCAGCAACCTCTTCCTTAATAATCCTGAAGGAGCCTGTCCTCTATTCCTTCCGGACATAGGTATCATATTCAACCGACTTTGGGAAACTGGAAGATCGGATCCCGAAAGCGTTTCTCCCGAAGACACGCTTCCGGATGCACTCCCTTTATGCTTCGGTTTACGGCTTTCTGCGGGCCATGGCGACGCGCTCCATCCCGCCATAGTCCTTCCGGAAGCGGATCTCGTCATAGCCTCCCGCCTCCCCGAAGAGGGCCTCGACAAGCCCCCTTTGGCCCTCGCCGATTTCCAGGAAAATCCTCCCCCCCGCCGCCAGGCGCCGGAGCCCCTCCCGGATGATCCGGCGGTGGAAGGCCGTACCGTCCGGTCCGGCGACGAGGGCCGTCCGAGGCTCGAACTCCCGGATCCCGGCCGGCAGTTCCGGATAGACATCGTCAGGGATATAGGGCGGGTTCGAGACGATCAGATCGAAGTCCCCCGGAAAGGAGGCAAACAGGTCGCCCCGGGCGAATTCCATCCGCCCGGCCACACCGTGCCGGACGGCGTTTCGGCGCGCCACTTCCAGGGCCCCGTCCGAGATGTCCGTGGCGGCCACCCGGGCGGCTGGGAGCTCGCGGGCCAGGACCACGCCGATCGCGCCGCTCCCCGTGCCGATGTCGATGATCCGAAGCTCGGCCGTCCTGTCGCCGCGGACGCCCAGGACCTCCTCAATGAGGCACTCCGTCTCGGGCCTTGGAATGAGGACCGCGGGGTCGACCTCAAAGGCCAGGGACCAGAATTCCTTTTCACTCAGGATGTAGGCGACCGGTTCGCCGGTGCTGCGCCGGCGGGCCCATCCGCCGAACCCAGCGGCCTCCTCATCGGAAAGTTCCCGCTCAGGATGGACGACGAGCTGCATCCGGTCGGTCTTGAGGAATCGCGCGAGAAGGACCTCGGCGTCGAGACGGGCGGAAGGGCTTCCGGACAGGGTCAGTTCCCGGGTGGTCCGGTGGAGGATGGTCCGGATATCGTTCATCTCAGCAGCACCCCCTTCACCGCCCCGGGGCGGCGGGCCTCCGGTTGGGGCGTCCGGGACCGTCCTGGCCGCCTCAGCCCGACTGTTTGAGCGCCTCGGTCTGGTAGTGGGTCGACAGGGCGTCCAGCATGAAACCGATCTCCCCGCCCAGGAAGCTCTCCAGGCTGTAGGAGGTCAGTCCGATCCGGTGGTCGGTCACCCGGCCCTGGGGGAAGTTGTAGGTCCTGATCCGCTCACTGCGATCGCCGCTCCCCACCTGGCTCTTGCGGGCCTCGGAGATCTCGGCATTCTGCTTCCTGACCGCCGCGTCGAGCAATCTCGCCCGGAGGACCTTCATGGCCTTGTTCTTGTTCTTGAGCTGGGACTTTTCATCCTGGCAGGTCACGACCAGCCCTGTGGGGAGGTGGGTGATCCGGACGGCGGAGTCGGTCGTGTTGACGCTCTGGCCGCCGTGGCCCGTCGAACGGTAAACGTCGATCCGGAGGTCGTTCGGGTCGATGTTCAGCTCCACCTCTTCCGCCTCGGGCAGGATGGCCACCGTCACCGCAGAGGTGTGAATCCGCCCCTGGGCCTCCGTAACCGGGACCCGCTGGACCCGGTGGGTGCCGCTCTCGTATTTAAGACGGCTGTAAGCGCCGCTGCCGGTAACGAGGGCGATGATTTCCTTGAATCCCCCCACCCCGCCGGCGGGCGTGCTGCTCATCACCTCCACCTTCCAGCCGGTGGTCTCGGCAAAACGGGCGTACATCCGGAAGAGGTCCCCTGCGAAGAGCCCCGCCTCGTCCCCTCCGGTGCCGGCCCGGATCTCGAGAAAGACGTTCTTCTCATCGTTCGGATCGCGGGGCAGGAGCAGGATCTTGAGGCGTTCCTCCAAGGCTTGCAGGGCCTCCTTCAGATGGGGCAGCTCTTCCTTGGCAAGCTCCCGCATCTCCTCGTCAGGGTCCTTGAGCAGGAGCTGATCCTCCTCGATGCGGCGGCTGGTCTTCTCGTACTCGCGGTAAGTCTCGACCAGTTCCCCGAGATCGGCATGTTCCTTGGCGTATTTCTGATAGACCCCCGGCTTGCCGACGACTGCCGGATCGCTGAGCATCTGCTCGAGCTCCTTGTACCTGGATTCTATTTCTTTCACCCTGGTGAACATGGTCATCAGCTCGACAAGCGAATCGGATGGGCCTGAATCCCGGCTGAGGGCGTCGGGCACCGCCGGCCTGGACAAGGCGCGGTCGGTCCGAACTCCATCGTGCGTCGTCGCGGGGCCTTCCTGAAAGGAGGCGGGGGCGCCCCGAGGATCCTGGCGCCGACCCGAAGAAATCAGAGGCGGGGGAACCCGTGCCCGATCCCGCCACGGCAGGACCCCCTAAGGGGAAACCGGGGGGCGCAACGGGGACGTTTTAGGCTTTCTTCTCCTTGGCGTATTTCTTCTGGAATCTCTCCACGCGACCTGCGGTGTCCATGATCTTCTGCTTGCCCGTCATGAAGGGATGACACTGGGAGCAGATTTCGACCTTGATGTCCTGCTTGGTGGAACGGGTCTTGATCACGTTCCCGCAGACGCAGGTAATGGTGGTTTCCTTATATTCCGGATGGATGCCTTCTTTCATGGCTGACCTTTCTCCTGTCGATGGATTGAATGTCCCCTCTGCAGGGCCGCAGGAGTCCCCGCAGACGCCCAGGGAGGATTATAACCATTTGCGGTGTAAATCAAGTACTTTTTCTCCCCGGCACCAAGACCGGCCGGGAGTCGGATCCAACAATCGCCCAGAACCGCCGTCCGCGGCCTCAGGAGTTCATGGAATCCAGGAAGAGCTGGTTGTTCTCGGTCTTGCGGATCTTGTCCACCATGAACTCCATCGCATCGACAGGGTTCATCTCCTGGAGCAGCCTCCGGAGTATCCAGATCCGGTTGAGGTTGGTCTTCGGGATCAGGAGCTCTTCCTTTCTGGTTCCGGAGCGGATCAGATCGAAGGCCGGGAAGACCCTCCGATCGGCGATCCGACGGTCCAGGTGGAGTTCCATGTTGCCGGTCCCCTTGAACTCCTCGAAGATCACCTCGTCCATGCGGCTGCCCGTGTCGATCAGGGCCGTGGAGATGATCGTCAGGCTTCCGCCGTTCTCAATGTTCCGGGCCGCGCCGAAGAACCGCTTGGGTTTGTGGAGGGCGTTGGAGTCGACGCCGCCGGAGAGGACCTTGCCGGAGGGCGGGACCACCGTGTTGTAGGCCCGGGCCAGGCGGGTGATGCTGTCCAGGAGGATAACCACGTCCTTGCGGTGCTCCACGAGCCTTTTGGCCTTCTCGATCACCATTTCGGCAACCTGGACGTGGCGCGTCGCCGGTTCGTCGAAGGTCGAGGAGATCACCTCGCCCGCGACGCTGCGCTGCATGTCCGTCACCTCTTCCGGCCGCTCGTCGATTAAGAGGACCATCAGGACGACTTCCTTGTGGTTGGCCGTGATGGCGTGGGCGAAGTCCTGAAGGAGGACCGTCTTGCCGGCCCGGGGCGGGGAGACGATCAGGCCGCGCTGCCCCTTGCCTATCGGGGTGAAAAGGTCCATGACCCGCGTGGAGAGGTTTTCCGGGTTGAATTCCAGGTTGAGTTTTTCTTCGGGGTACAGGGGGGTCAGGTTGTCGAAGAGGTTTTTGTCGCGCGCCGCCTCGGGGCCTTCGAAGTTGACCTCGTCCACCTTCAGGAGGGCGAAGTACTTTTCCCCCTCCTTGGGAGGCCTGACCTCGCCTGAAACCGTATCTCCCGTTCTCAGGCTGAAACGGCGGATCTGCGAAGGAGAGATGTAGATGTCGTCGGGGCTCGGCAGGTAGTTGTAGTCGACCGCACGGAGGAACCCGAACCCATCCGGAAGGATCTCCAGGACACCGGTGCCGGAGATGACGCCGTTTTTCTCGGCCTGGGCCTGCAGGATCGAGAAGATCAGGTCCTGTCTCCTCATGCCGCTGGCGCCCGGGACATCGAGGTCTTTGGCCAGTTTGGCCAGCTCGCTGATGGGTAGTCTCTTGATGTCTTCGATATTCATTATCGCATCCTTTTATTCCTTACTGATTTATTCCTTAATATTGGAGGCGGCTTGTCCTTGCAGACACGACACATCCGCCACGTATTAGAAACGCTCCCCCTCAGCTCCCCGGATTCATCAAAAAAGACTGCAGATATTCTGACGTAACGACTTATAAAAGAAGATCACGGATTTTTTTCGGGTTGCTAATTTGATCTCTGGAATCAATCCAAAAGGAAGGACTTAGCATACGCCTTTCTGAGTTTTGTTAATATTTATAACAAAGCCATCGGGGCTGTCAAGCATTTTTTGGCCGGCTGCCGTCCCGTAACATCAGGAAATTGAGCAGTCTACCCGTGCAGCCCCGTTCGCCGCGGTGCGAAAAGAAGAGCTCCTGCCGGCAGGCGGTACACTGGCCGCAAACCAGGATGTTTCCTGGCGGGATCCCGGCTTCGAGAAGCTGAAGGCGGTTGGCCATGCCCAGATCGAGCATCCACCGGCCGGCCTCGGAGCAGGCCTGAAGGAAGGCCTCGGCATCGTGCCGGTCGGCGAAGGCATCGCGGACCGGCGCGTCGACCTGATAGCAGCAGGAGCCGATGGCAGGCCCGACGGCGACCCACAGGTCAGCGCGGCGCGACGAGAAGTGTTGCTCGAATGTCTTGACCATCTTGGCGGCGATTCCCAGGGCGGTCCCCCGCCATCCCGCGTGGGCGACCCCGGCGATCCGCCGCACCGGATCCACGAAAAGGAGCGGCATGCAGTCCGCCGTCCGGATCCCCAAGGCAACGTTCGACCGGGCTGTAATCATCCCGTCGCACTGGGGGATCAATTCGGGCGGGGTCCCCTCCCCATCGATCACACAAATCCGGTCCCCGTGGACCTGCCCCATCAGGACCATCTGCCCGGGGGGAATCGCAAAGGCCCTGCCGATCCTCTCCAGGTTACGCCGGACGTCCCCTTCCCGATCCCCCACGAGGAAACCCGTATTGAGGCTGGCAAAGGGCCCTTCGCTGACCCCGCCCAGGCGGGTGCAGAAGGCATGGGTCACGAAATCCAAAGCGGCGAGTTCCTCGGCCTCGTAAAATTCAATTTCCTCCCGGCGCGCGATACGAAACATCTCTTATCCTTTATCCTTTCATGACTCCGGCACGATACCTGAAGGCCGTGGAAATCGGATCCCTGAAGCTTGCGTTGAGATCGCGATTTTAAAAGGTTTCAGCGCGTGACTTCCATCCACGATGTCTACCCTGTGCCCCGCTCCCGCAGGAAGGCACAGAGGGAGGACATGTCCCCCGGCATGGGCGATGAAAACCGCATCGGCTCCCCCGTGACGGGATGGGTGAAGCCGAGCCGCCAGGCGTGGAGGGCCGGCCGATCCATCGCCTTCATCCTCGCCCGGATGCCGGCGTCCTGTACGGTCCGGCTCCTCCCGGCGCCTCCGTAGAGGGTGTCCCCGACGACAGGATGGCCAAGCGCCGTCAGATGAACGCGGATCTGGTGGGTCCGGCCTGTCTCGATGTCCACTTCCAGGAGGGCAGCGGCCCCGAAGGCCTCCCGGACGCGCCAGACGCTCACGGCGTCGCGGCCCCGGCGGCTGGCTGTGGACATCCTCTTGCGGTCCGTCGGGTGGCGGCCCACGGCGGCCTCGATCCGCCCGCCCTCCTGCCGGGGGGTCCCGTAGACGATCGCCAGGTAGGTCTTCTTCACCTCGTGGCGCTTAAACTGGCCGGCCAGCCCCCGGTGGGCCTCATCGGACTTCGCCACGACCAGAAGGCCCGAGGTCCCCTTGTCAAGACGGTGGACGATCCCTGGGCGCAGGATGCCGCCGATCCCAGAGAGATCCCGGCAGTGATGGAGAAGCGCATTGACTAGGGTCCCGCCCGGATGGCCGGCCGCCGGATGGACGACAAGCCCCGCCGGCTTGTCGACGACCAGGAGCGAGACATCCTCGTAGAGAATCGTCAGGGGAATCGCCTCGGGCGTCACCCCGGAGGGCTTCGCCTCGGGGATATGGATGGCGACGGCGTCGGCCGTCTTCACCTTCCGTCCTGCCTTGGCCGGCCGATCGTTGACCCGGACCCGTCCCTCCGCGATCGCCCTCTGGATCTGGGCGCGGGAGAGGCCGGCAGCCTTCCCCGCCAGGAAGCAGTCGAGGCGCAGGCCTTCCTCTTCGGGGGCAACGGCGAAGCGGTGCAGTCTCCCACCGTCCGACGTATCCTCGGGAAGGCCATGCCCTTCCGGGATCGGGGGCCTCATCACCGCACCTCGTCCCGTTCCTGCCCGAGAACCGCCTTCAGGGCCCCGCAGAGGACGGGGAATTCCTCCGGATCGAGTGTCCGGGCATCGAGGAGGACCTGGTCGTCCGCCACCCGGACGATGATCGGCACCTCCCATTTCCGGAGCCGTTCTTCGAAGGCAGCCACGGAGAGCCCCTCGGCGGTAAGGCCGATCAGGGCCGTCGGGATCTCCCGGGTGGGCAGGGACCCCCCGCCCGCCATCGACGTCCCATCCATCACCGAGACGGCCAAGCCGCGGGGGACGGCGCGCCGGATCATGGCCGCCAGCTTCCTCGCCCTTTTCCGGACGGCCTCCCGGGGCTCGGTCAGGGCCCGCAGAACGCACAGGTCGGAGAGGGCCTCGGCGGGACGCAGGTACTTGACCATCGTGGCCTCCAGGGCGGCCAGGGTAAGCTTGTCGATCCGGAGGGCCCGGTTCAGGGGGTTCACCCGGATCCGCTCCAGGATTCCCCGCTTGCCTAAGATGATTCCAGCCTGAGGGCCGCCCAGGAGCTTGTCGCCGCTGAAGGTGACCACGTCCACGCCGGTGGAGAGGCTCTCGCGGACTGTGGGTTCCCGCTCCAGGCCGTAGCGGTCCAGATCGATGAAGCAGCCGCTGCCGAGGTCGTCCATGACGGGCAGGCTGTGTCTCCGGCCGAGCTCGGCCAGGGATTGCAGATCCGCCTCCTCGGTAAAGCCCATACTCCGGAAATTGCTCGTGTGGACCTTGAGGATCAGCCCCGTCTCCGGACCGACCGCCCGCTCGTAGTCGGCAAGTCTCGTCCGGTTCGTCGTGCCCACCTCCCTCAAGCGGGCGCCGCTCTTCTCCATCACCTCGGGGATGCGGAATTCCCCTCCGATCTCGATGAGCTCGCCCCGGGAGACGATCGCCTCCTTCCCCTCGGACAGGCTGTTGAGGACCAGGAGCACCGCGGCAGCGTTGTTGTTCACGACCAGGGCGTCCTCGGCCCCGGTCAGGGCGCAGAGAAGCTGCCGGACGTGGTCATAGCGAAGACCCCGAGCCCCCTTCTCCAGATCGTACTCCAGGTTGGAGTAACCCCGGGCGACTTCGACGATCCGCTCCAGGGCCTCCCGGCAGAGGGGAGAGCGGCCGAGGTTCGTGTGGAGGATCACCCCCGTGGCGTTGATCACCCGCTTCAACCGGTAGGCACCCAATGCTTCGACCATCGCCACCACCTGCTCCACCGACGCCTCCAGGGCCGGCAGACGGAACCGGCCGCCCCTGTCCTTGTCGGCCAGGATTCTGCCGCGGAGGTCCTCCACGACCGACCGGCACGCCTCCTTCACCATCTCCCTGGGGACCCCGGCGAGACGATCGCCCCTCTCGATCCGAAGCATCATCTCGTCGATCTTCGGCAGGTTCTTCAGCAGCTCCCTCTTGTGGTCGTCCATCTCGTCCCCCCTGTTTCCGAATGGCGTCCCCCAATCCAATGGGCGCTAGTTGATTCTCTCATCCTT
>JAJFUM010000140.1 GCA_021372415.1 Deltaproteobacteria bacterium | reverse complement strand
ATTGGGATACATCTCGACGGAAAGCCAGCGGTAGGAGAAGATCCCCAGGGTTGCCAGGACCAGAACCAGGACCGTCGCGAAAACGGGCCGGCGGATGGAGAGGTCGGAAAGGATCATCGCTTAGGCCCCCTGCTTCCGGGCAACGAGGAGTACATCGCCCGCCTTGACGTTGAACCCCCCGCGGATCACATACACCTCGCCGGGGGAGAGGCCGGAGACGATCTCGACACCCGTTTCCGTCACGAGGCCCGTTTGAGCGTCCCGCCCCTGCGCCCGGTTGCCGACGGCGATCCAGATCCGGGCCTTCTTGCCGACGACATCCCAGCCGGAAAGGGCCTCGCGGGCAACCAGGACGACCCCCTCCCTCTGTCCCGTGACGATCCGTCCCTTGACGAAGAGGCCGCCCTTGAGTTCCCCGCCGGCGTTGTCCACCTCCGCAATCACGCGAACCGAGCGGTCCATCTCGTTCACGGCCGGGTTGATGTGGCGGAGCGTCCCCCGGAAGGAGCGGCCGGGCAGGGCATCCGTCGAAAAGACGAGCGCCAGTCCCGGACGCAGGCCGGCCATGGCCGTCGACGGAACGGTGGCGGTGAGATTCAGGATCCGGTTGTCCACGATATGGAAGATGGGCTGGTTCGCACCGGCTTCCCCGACCAGGTCGCCCACGTTGACGCGCCGCTCGGAGACGATCCCCGCCATCGGGGCATGGATCATTCCCTTGCCGAGGCGGGTTCTTGCCAGGCTGAGTTGCTCCTCCGCTGCCTGCGCCTGGGCCTCGGCCGCCGCGATCCGCGCCGCGGATGCCTCGGCCTCCGTGCCGGCGTCGTCCAGGGCCTGCCGTGTCGCCAGACCCGCTTCCTTCAGATGGGTAATCCTCTCCAATTCTCGCCGGCTGCGGGTTTCCGCCACCCGCGCCTGGAGCAAGGATGCCTTGGCGGACGCCAGCGCCGCTTCCGCGCCCTTGACCGTCGCCTCCTGCTCCCGGACGTCGAGCCGGGCCAGCGGCGCACCCTTGGCCACCCGGACCCACTCGGTGACATACACCTCGCGGACGAGACCGACAACCTCGGACTTGACATCCACCTCGAACTTGGGGGCCAGGCTGCCCGTCACCTCGATGCCCTCCGTCAGGGATCCCATCGTCGCGATCGCCGTCTCGACAGCGACAGGGGGACGCGCGACCGCCGCCGGGGGCTTTCCGGCGTCACCACCCTGGGAACAGCCACCGAGGAGACCCAAGAGGATCGCCACCGCACACCCGCAACCGATCTTCATCATGATGTCTTTCCCTTTCCCTTTTCGGCCGCCAGGCCGTCGAACACCAGGGCCAGAAGCCGCTGGAGCGTCTCCCCGTCGATCCGGGAGGTCTGTTTGCAGAGCTGATCCTCGATCGCCATCTCGATGGTCCCCAGGACGATCCAGGCCATGTCGCTCGTGTCTCCGGGACGAAATTCCCCTCTCGCGATTCCCTCCTCCAGAAATCCGGCGATGAGGTCATGATACCGCTGATGAAAGGAGTCGAAATCGAAATAAGGGGCCCCCCCGGGGGGGCCGTAATAGGCGGCGTGCATCAGGCGGAAGAAGTCCAAATCCCCCTGGACATGAGCAAACCCCTGCCCCAGGAGGGCCGTCAACCGTTCCCGGATACGCCCCTTCCCCCGGCGATGGCGTTCGACGACGGCCTCGAGATGGTCGAAGTGCGCGCGCATCAAGGCCAGAAAGAGCCCCTCTTTGCTGCCGAAGTGGTAGTAGAGAACCCGCTTGGTCACCCCCGCCGCCGCCACCAGTTCCCGGACCGTCGTCGCGGCATAGCCCCGCCGCGTGAACAGGTTCAGCGCCGCCTTCATCAGCGCCTCCCGGATCGATCCCTCCGGATGCCGGGCATCCCCGGCCTCGGGGAGTTTTACCACCTTCTCACCGCGCCGGCGGGACGCGACACGCTTCTTGGTTGCCTTCATGCCAACTCCTCTAATCCTACCGATCGGTAGGTATACAAACTTGGCCTCTTTGTCAAGGGGGCGAGATCGCCGACCCTGACTTTTCCCGAACATTATCCCTTGACACGAGAAAACAGCCTCCCTATACTCCGAGCCGTCAGAAGCAATGGCTTATCACCGAGAGAGACTCTTTGATCTGGCGGGAAACAATATCCTCAATATCGTCTCCGGGGCGCCGGCGGATGACGTGCCCGTCTGAAGACGGTTCACTGAGCGAAGACGACGGCCTCCTCCGGACGATTCTTTTTGAACCGCACCATACCCGTACCCTCTTGACCGGAAAGAACGGAACGGTTGCCGCGGTTCCGGACCGGGAATGGTCCGGTTTTCTGGAAAAGGCGGATCGGGAAGGGGTCTCCGCGGTCCTTTTTTATCACCTTCGCCAGCATCGCCTGACCGATCTGTGCCCACCGGAAATCGTCGATATCCTGTCACGGCGATACCATGCCAATCTGAGATGCAACCTGCGGATCATCGGTGCGCTGCGGGAGGTGCTGACCAGATTCCAAGAGGAGGGTCTTCCCTGCATCGTCCTCAAGGGCATGGTCCTGGCGGAACGGATCTATCCGAATGTGGCCCTGCGGGGGATGTCCGATGTGGATCTCCTGGTCAGGAAAGCGGATCTCTTCCGCGCCGATGCCTGCCTTGTCCGGCTGGGCTATGCCTCCCGGGACAGTACCGTTGCCAGGGCAGCCGGCAACCCGCCCGGTTATCTGGCGAGCCTGGAATACCGGCAGGACGGCGCCTCCGTCCTGAATCTGCACCTGCACTGGCATCCGGTCAACACCTCGGT
>JAJFUM010000119.1 GCA_021372415.1 Deltaproteobacteria bacterium | reverse complement strand
TACCGGTGCGACACCACCTCCGGGTACCGCCGGTGACGCCGCCCCAATTTCCGTTGACGCACTGAAGGTGAAAAGGTATGTAGCCGAAAGAGGGGCGAATTGCCGGCGGGAGGTGGGTCCGTGAAAAAGGTCCGGACGATGTTTTTCTGCCGGAACCCCAAAAGAAATAATGGACAATTAAATCTTATGTCCCCGGAATGCGCAAAAATAAACGCCATGGAGGATCAAGGTCAATGAAAAAGACAATTTCTATCATTGGGTTCTTACTCTTTTTTTGCGTTCCACTTCCCTCGCTCGCCCAAACTGTGCTTATAAAGAACAACTGCAACCATGCAGTGTATTATGCGATCAAAAACAATTACTGGTTCGGTGTTTTCAGTATTATTACAGACGGCTACGTAGAACCTGGAAATGAATTGCCTTACAGGTCAATACAGCCCGAGTATTGCGCAGTACTCGTAGAGCTCGGATATCACAAACAATCTTACTATGATACTCGCATCCAAAAGCCGCAATGGATGCCCGCTAACCATGTATTGACCCAACATTGTCCTATAAGCGGATGCCTATGGTTGAAGTGCGGTTCAGCCACCTATTCACTTGACCTTGGTCCCGAATATGAGAAAGGGGGGGAAAAATGTAAGGATTGTATATTAACAATTACCCAATGATCCCTTCTTGACACCGTCCCTTATCTTCTCTGCGCAGCGCCCCAACCCGATTCACGGCCTTGCCCGCCGCGTCAGTCCAAGGACGGCGGGCCGTGCCGCTTTCGGTTTCCGTTGACGCACCGGCGGTGAAGAGGTATGGAGCCGATGGAAGACAATGGTCGGTAGGAGGTGGAGCCGTGAAAAAGGTCAGGACGATGTTTTTCTGTCAGAACTGCGGCCAGCAGTCGTCCAAGTGGCTGGGGAAGTGTCCGGCCTGCGGCGAGTGGAACCGTTTCGTCGAAGAAGAGGTCCGCCAGGACGACCCGTCCCGGCCGAACGTCCGTTTCGAGGGGGTCCCCCAGTCCATTGAGGCGATCTCGGCCGACGAGGGGGAGCGGATAACCACGGGGATGGCGGAGATGGACCGCGTCCTGGGCGGGGGGATCGTCGGAGGCTCCGCGATCCTGGTGGGGGGCGATCCCGGGATCGGCAAATCCACGCTGCTCCTGCAGGTCCTCGAGAAGCTGGCCGAAAGGGGGCTTACGGTCCTGTACGTCTCGGGCGAGGAATCGGCCCGGCAGATCAAGCTTCGGGCCAAGCGGCTCGGGGCGTCGGCCAAGGAGCTCCTCGTCCTGGTCGAGGTGGAGCTGGAGGGCATCCTGGCCAGGATCCAGGAGATCCAGCCGGCCGTGGTGGTGATCGATTCGATCCAGACCGTCTACTCCACGGTCCTGGCCTCGGCGCCGGGGAGCGTCGGCCAGGTCCGGGAATCCTCGGGAAGGCTGATCATGGCCGCCAAGAAGACGGGCATCCCGGTCTTCCTGGTCGGCCACGTCACCAAGGACGGCTCCATCGCCGGACCCAAGGTCCTGGAGCACATGGTCGACACGGTCCTCTACTTCGAGGGGGACTCGGGCCATGCCTACCGGGTCATCCGGGGAATCAAGAACCGCTTCGGCCCCACCCACGAGATCGGGGTCTTCGAGATGCGGGACACGGGGCTCATGGAGGTCGCCAACCCCTCGGCCTTCTTCCTCGCGGAACGCCCGGAAGGGGCGGTGGGATCGGTCGTCGTGCCGAGCATGGAGGGGACCCGGCCGATCCTGATCGAGGTCCAGGCCCTGGTCAGCCCGACGAGCTTCGGGATGCCCAGGCGCACGGCGATCGGCGTGGACCACAACCGGGTGTCGCTGCTCACGGCCGTCATGGACCGGATCTGCGGCATCCACCTGGGCGGGAGCGACATCTTCCTGAACGTGGCCGGCGGCGTGAAGGTCGACGAGCCGGCGATCGACCTGGGGGTCGTCGCGGCGATGGCATCGAGCTTCCTCGACCGGCCGATCAAGGCCGGGACCGTCGTCTTCGGGGAAGTGGGACTCACCGGCGAGATCCGGGGGATCTCCCAGACCGAGATCCGGGTCCGGGAGGCGGCCCGGATGGGCTTCACCCGTTGCATCCTTCCCAGGACCCAGGGCAGGGATGCCTCACCGGACACCCCGATCGAACTGTTTCCGATCGGGTCCCTCCGGGAACTGACGGGACACCTTTTTTAAGGGTTCCCCGGCGCAAGAAAAAAATATTTCCTGCGCCTTGACACGGCAAAATTGATGCATATGATAGGCGAAATCTGTGGAGCCAGACGATGAGGTCTAATTATAATAATGGAGAAAGGAGAGGTTAAAGCATGAAGATCAGACCATTGCAGGACAGGGTGATTGTTAAGAGGCTCGAGGAGGAGGAGAAGACCAAGGGGGGGATCATTATCCCCGATACCGCCAAGGAGAAGCCCATGGAGGGCCTCGTCATCGCCGTCGGTAAGGGCAAGACCGCGGATGATGGAAACCTGATCAAACTCGACGTCAAGGCAGGCGACCGGATCCTGTTCGGGAAATATGCAGGCACCGAAGTCAAGATCGACGGTGTGGAGCATCTGATCATGCGCGAGGACGATATCCTCGGAATCATCGAAAAGTAATCATTAATTGAGCATATCGAAGGAGGTAGGATCAATGGGAGCTAAGATACTTCAGTACGACGAGGAAGCGAGGAAGTCGATTCTCAAAGGGGTCAATACCCTGGCCGATGCGGTCAAGGTTACCCTGGGACCCAAAGGTCGCAACGTCATTATCGACCGCAGCTACGGCGCCCCCAATGTCACCAAGGACGGCGTCACCGTTGCCAAGGAGATCGAGCTTGAAGACAAGTTCGAGAACATGGGCGCCCAGATGGTGAAGGAAGTCGCCAGCAAGACCAGCGACGTGGCCGGCGACGGAACCACCACCGCCACCATCCTGGCCCAGGCCATCTTCCGCGAGGGCGCCAAGAGCGTGGCCGCCGGCAGCAATCCCATGGACGTGAAGCGCGGGATCGACAAGGCCGTCGACGCCGTCGTGAAGGAACTCAAGAAACTCAGCAAGCCCACCAAGGACGCCAAGGAGATCGCACAGGTCGGCACCATCTCCGCCAACAACGACGAGGCGATCGGCGCGATCATCGCCGAGGCCATGGAGAAGGTCGGCAAGGAAGGCGTCATCACCGTGGAAGAGGCCAAGGGGCTGGAAACCGAACGGGAAATCGTCGAGGGGATGCAGTTCGACCGCGGCTACCTCTCCCCCTACTTCGTGACCAACGCCGAGAAGATGGAAGTCGAGCTCGATGACTGCCTTATCCTCATCAACGAGAAGAAGATCAGCAACATGAAAGACCTCCTCCCGATCCTGGAGCAGATCGCCAAGATGGGCCGTCCGCTCCTGATCATCGCCGAGGACATCGAGGGCGAGGCCCTGGCGACCCTGGTCGTCAACAAGATCCGCGGCACGCTCCACGTGGCGGCCGTCAAGGCCCCCGGTTTCGGCGACCGGCGCAAGGCCATGCTCGAGGACATCGCGATCCTCACGGGCGGCAAGATGATCTCCGAGGAGATGGGCTACAAGCTGGAGAACACGAAGCTCGAGGACCTCGGCCGCGCCAAGCGCATCACCATCGACAAGGACAACACGACGATCATCGACGGGGCCGGCTCCCGCGCCGCGCTCGAAGGCCGCGTGAAGCAGATCCGCGCCCAGGTCGAGGAGACCACCTCCGATTACGACCGTGAAAAACTCCAGGAGAGACTGGCGAAGCTGGTCGGCGGCGTGGCGGTGATCAAGGTCGGCGCCGCGACGGAGACCGAGATGAAGGAGAAGAAGGCCCGCGTCGAGGACGCCCTGAACGCGACCCGCGCGGCCGTCGAAGAGGGGATCGTCCCCGGCGGCGGCGTGGCCTACCTGCGGACCCTGGCTGCCCTCGACAAGATGAAGCTCGAGGGCGACGAGGAGGTCGGCGTCCGGATCATCAGGAGGGCCCTTGAGGAGCCCCTCAAGATGATCGCCAGCAACGCGGGCCTCGAGGGCAGCATCGTGGTGGAGAAGGTCAAGGAGAAGAAGGGGGCCTTCGGTTACAACGCCCGGACCGATCAGTACGAAGACATGATCGCCGCCGGCGTCATCGATCCGACCAAGGTGACCCGTTTTGCCCTGCAGAACGCGTCCTCCGTGGCCTCCCTCATGCTGACCACCCAGTGCATGATCGCCGACAAGCCCAAAGAGGAGTCGCCGATGCCGGCCATGCCTCCGGGAGGCGGCGGATACCCCGGCATGGGGATGTGATCGGGACTTTCCCGGTTCCAAGGTGAGAGGCAAGTGAAGGCCCCCCGTCCATCGAGGATGGGGGGCCTTTTTATCTGCGGTTATCCCTTTGACGACCGCCGCGACGGAAGGCCCCTGCCTTCCTGCCCGAACTTGGATGGGATCGCGCCGCCGGGTCGGGGCGTCCATCCTTATGGCAGTCTCCCACAGCCGCCCCATTTTATGCTTGTAATATATTGTTATGAAAAGAGAATGGGTGATCGGCAGGGCGGGGCCTTCCGCCGCGGCGGTCAAAGAGGTGCTTGAAATGGCTATCTATTTGTGATAGCTTTCCCCGCTATTTACAGAGATATTCCATCTTGAGGAGCGTTTCCATGGATTACAAGGAAAGTTTGAACCTGCCCAAAACCGAATTCCCCATGAAGGCCAACCTGGCCAAGCGGGAGCCGGAGATGCTGGAGCGCTGGGAGCGGATGCAGATCTACGAGCGGATCCGCAAGGACGCCAAGGGCCGCACCCCCTACATCCTCCACGACGGCCCCCCCTACGCCAACGGGAACATCCATCTGGGAACGGCGCTCAACAAGATCATCAAGGACGTCCTGATCAAGGCCCGGAACATGACCGGCCGGGACAGCGTCTACGTCCCCGGCTGGGACTGCCACGGCCTGCCGATCGAGCACCAGGTGGACAAGGAGCTCGGCGAAAAGAAGGCCGGGATGTCCCAGGCCGAGAAGCGGCGCGTCTGCCGCGTCTACGCCGATAGGTACGTGGGGATCCAGCGCGACCAGTTCAAGCGGCTCGGGGTCTTCGGCGAATGGGACCGCCCCTATCTCACCATGAGCTACGACTACGAGGCGACGACCGTCGCGGAGTTCGGGAAGCTCTACCTGGCCGGGAGCGTCTACAAGGGCAAGAAGCCCGTCTACTGGTGCGCCTCCTGCAAGACCGCCCTGGCCGAGGCCGAGGTCGAGTACCACGACCACACGACGCCGTCGATCTACGTCAAGTTCCCCCTCGTCTCCGACATCGCCGAACGGGTGCCCGAGCTGGCCGGCCAGAAGGTCTCCGTCGTGATTTGGACGACGACCCCCTGGACGATCCCGGCGAACCTCGCCATTGCCCTCCACGAGGAGTTCCGCTACGTGGCCGTGAAGGTCCAGGGCGAGGTCCTGATCCTGGCCAAGGAGCTTCTGGACTACTGCCTGGACGCCTTCGGACTCAGGAACGCGCCCCACGAGATCCTCGCCGAATTCCCCGGCGCAGTTCTGGAGGGGCTCAAGTGCCGCCACCCGATGATCGGGCGGGAGAGCCTCCTGATCCTGGCCCCCTTCGTCACCCTCGACGCCGGGACCGGCTGCGTCCACATCGCTCCGGGCCACGGCCAGGAGGACTACGAGATCGGCATGAAGTACGGCCTGGACAACTACGCCCCCGTGGACGACGATGGACGCTTCACCCGCGATGTCCAGGAGTTCGCCGGACGTTTCGTCTTCGACGCCAACGACGCCATCAACGCGAGGCTCAAAGAGATCGGCGCCCTCCTCGGGCAGGTGGAAATCCAGCACACCTATCCCCACTGCTGGCGCTGCAAGCAGCCGATCATCTTCCGTTCCACGGAGCAGTGGTTCATCTCCATGGATAAGAACGACCTGAGGAAGAAGGCCCTGGCCGCCATCGACCAGGTGACCTGGATCCCGGCCTGGGGGCACGACCGGATCTACGGGATGGTCGAGAACCGGCCGGACTGGTGCATCTCCCGCCAGCGGCTCTGGGGCGTGCCGATCACGATGTTCTACTGCAAGGGGTGCGACCGGGAGCTCCTGACGCCGCCCATCCTTGAGAACGTCGTGGGCCTGGTCCGCGAGCACGGCGCCGACGTCTGGTTCGAGCGGGAGGCGAAGGACCTGATGCCTCCCGGGACTACCTGCCCCGCCTGCGGCGGCAACGAATTCCGGAAGGAGACGAACATCCTCGACGTCTGGTTCGACTCGGGCGTGAGCCACGCCGCGGTCCTGGAGCACAGGCCGGACCTCTGCTCCCCCTGCGACATGTACCTTGAGGGGAACGACCAGCACCGCGGCTGGTTCCACTCCTCGCTGCTGATCGGCGTGGCGACCCGCGGTGCGGCCCCCTATCGCGCGGTGATCACCCACGGCTTCACCGTGGACGCCGAGGGCAAGAAGATCTCGAAG
>JAJFUM010000108.1 GCA_021372415.1 Deltaproteobacteria bacterium | reverse complement strand
CCCGATACGCCCGGCGTCTTGGGGGCTGTCGCCGGGCGGGTCCCGCGGACCGCCGGGTCCCTCTGGCATGGGCCCGCCGTACTTTATGACTTGACCGGCGCCCGCCCTGCAGGGTATAGGCCCTGGAAAGCCTACGGTCCTCCATCCCAAGCCCTCATGCAGCCCCGGGTGTGCCTCAGGGGCCCGGTGGGGTCCCGGCATGGGGATGTTGGAATTGGCCTGCAGACGGGTTTGACCGGCGGCAGGGAGGCCGGACTCGAGGGGATGGAGAGGGCCCGCCTGCCAAGGGTATCCGGCAGGTGTCGTTCACAGGACGGATCCATCGATGCGCAACATCAGACTGACCATCGAGTATGATGGCGGGGAGTATTGCGGCTGGCAGCGGCAGATCAACGGTCTGTCCATCCAGCAGGTCCTCGAGGAGGCCATCGCCCGGATCACCGGCGAGGAGGTCCGCATCACCGGTTCCGGCCGGACCGACGCGGGGGTCCACGCCCTGGGGCAGGTGGCCCATTTCAAGACCGACTCGGCCCTGGCTGAACGCAACCTCCTGATGGGAATCAACAGCCTGCTGCCCCCGGACATCGTCGTGACCGACCTGCGGGATGCCCCGGCCTCGTTCCACGCCCGGTTCGATGTCCTCAGCAAGGTCTATTGCTACCGGATCTGCACCCGGCCGGTCCGTTCGGCCCTGGAGCGGCGCTACGCCTGGTTCATCTGGGAGCCCCTCGACCTGGAGAGGATCCGGACGGTCATCCCCCTCTTCAAGGGGAAGCACGACTTCTCCTCTTTCTGCTCGACGCACACCGACAGCCCCGACCGCGTCCGCACGATCCTCGACATGACGGTCCAGAAGGACCCCGGCGGTGTGATCGTCATTTCGATGGAAGCCGACGGCTTCTTGAGGTATATGGTCAGAACGATCGTTGGGGCGCTGGTCGAGGTCGGCCGGGGGAAATGTTCACTGCAGGACATTGAACGGATCCTCGTATCAAGGGATCGCAAGATGGCTGGCCTCACGGCGCCGCCGCAGGGCCTTTTTCTCAAGGAAGTGAAGTACCCATGAAGATACTGGTTTTGGGACACAAGGAGATGCCGGGGCGCGATCTGATGCTCGGGCTTTCGGTTGGTCACGAGGTCGAGGGGAAGGATATGGAGGACTTCGACATCGCCGATCCGAAGGACTGCGCCCGCATGGTCGAAGAGTATGCCCCGGAATTGATCGTGAATGCGCTCGCCTATGGTGATGTGGCGAGCGGCCAGGAGGACCGGGACCGCTGCTTTGCCGTCAATGCCGTGGCCGTGAAACACCTGGCCCTTGCTTGCCGGGAGAGGGGAATCCCCCTCGTCCACATCAGCGGCGCCGAGGTCTTCGACGGCCGGAAGGGGAGTCCTTACGCGGAAGAGGACGAGCCGGCGCCGCTGGGCGTCTACGGGGCCTCCAGGCTGGAAGGCGAGCGGTTTCTCCAGGCCTTCGCCGAGCCCTACCTCCTGATCCGGACAGGCTGGCTCTTCGGGCGGCACGGCGGGAACCTCGTCCGGGATATCCTGGAGCAGGCCGAAAACGCCAAGGAACTGGAGGCTGCCGAGGACCGGATCGGCTCCCCAACCTTCAGCCGCGATCTGGCGGCCGCGGTCCGGGTCCTGATCGAAGGCGGTCACAGGGGAATCTTCCATGTGGCCAACCGGGGCCGTTGCAGCCTCTACGAGTTGGTCTGCAAGACCCTGCAATATTCGGGACGGTGCGACGTGACCGTCCGACCGATCCGATCCTCGGAAGAGTCCGGAGCGGCGCTCCACGGAGCCTGGAGCGTCCTGAGCGGCCGGAAGTTTTTTGCCCAGACCGGCAAGACCCTGCCCCACTGGCAGATCGCCCTCCAGGATTATCTGGAGCACGCGGGCTACCGCAGGTAGGACCCGCAGCGAGGGGGCAGGGGATATCCGGCGGCCGGAGAAAACGGATATCCGGACATCCAAGGACGTCCGGGAGGAGGAGCATTGCCCGGTAGAATCACAGTCCTGCCTGAAGCCCTGACCCATCGAATCGCTGCGGGCGAAGTGGTGGAGCGGCCTGCTTCCATCGTGAAGGAACTCATGGAGAACGCCCTGGATGCCGGCGCCACGGAGGTTGTCGTGGAACTGGAGAAGGGCGGCTGCCAATCCATCCGCGTGGCTGACAACGGCGAGGGGATCGTAGCCGAGGATGTGCGCCTGGCCTTCGCCCGTTACGCGACGAGCAAGATCGGCACCTTCGAGGAGATCTACCAGGTCCGGTCCTTCGGATTTCGCGGCGAGGCCCTGGCCAGCATCGCCTCGATCGCCCGGGTGGAGATGGTGACCCGGCGGGCTCCGTCGCCTGCCGGGACCCGGGTGGTGGTCGAAGGGGGGAAGGTCCTGGAGCTTTCCGACGCGGGCTGCCCCGTCGGCACCTCGATCCTCGTCAGCCGGATCTTCGACCCGGTCCCGGTCCGCCGGAAGTTCCTCAAGAGCGAGGCGACCGAGCAGGGGTACTGCCTCGATGCGATCACCCGCCTGGCCCTCCTCCAGGGCGGCGTCAGGATCCGCGTCTCTTCCCCGGCCCGCCAGCTCCTAAGCATCCCGGCCGTCAAGGACATCTCCGAACGGATCGCCCTGGTCCTGGGGCCCGATTTCCGGAGCCAGATGGTCCCGGTGGCAGGCCAGAGGGACGGCGCGACAATCCGCGGGTTCGTCTCCCGGCCCGAGTTCACCCGTTCCGGCACGGCCCAGATCTATCTTTACGCAAACGGCCGGTTCGTGAAGGACTACCTTCTCAACCACGCGGTCATGACGGCCTACCGGCGCCTGATCGAGCCGAGGCGCTATCCGGCGGTTGTCCTGGCCCTGGAGGTGGCGCCCGGGGACGTGGACGTGAACGTCCACCCCACCAAGATGGAGGTCCGTTTCCGGAACCCCCGGGAGATCTACGGCCTTGTCGTCGAGGCCGTTGTCGCCGCCATCGGGCCGGCCCCGGCGCCGGGAAGGCCGGAAAGTTCCGGTCCAGCGCCCCAGGCCGGAACAGCGGCCTACGGCGACCGCATCGAGGAGGCCCTGAAGCGTTATCGGGTTTCCTCGGGGACCCGGAAGCTCTTCTTCGCCGCGCCCGTCTCACCGCCCGGGACGGTTTTCCCCGCCCCGCCGGCTCTGTCCGCAGTCCCCGGCGGCGGGGAAGGGGTGGGAGAGGCGACGGAACGGGAGGCACGGCCGGTCTCCGGGACTCCCGGAATCGAGGGATCGGAACCGGAGTCCGCATCAACGGAGCCGGAGGGCGGTTTTTCCAGACTGACCTACCTGGGACAGGCGGCAGGGACCTACCTGGTCCTGGCCGGCGCCGATGGGATCACCCTGGTCGATCAACACGCGGCCCACGAGCGGATCCTCTTCGAGAGGCTCCAGCGGCGGGCGGTGAGCGGGAGGATCGGCCAGCGCCTCCTCTTGCCCGAGGTGGTAAGCCTTCCCCCTCGGGATTGCGCCTTCCTGACCGAAGCCGCCCCGATCCTGGAAGAGGCCGGGTTGGAGGTCGAACCCTTCGGCGGAGATTCCGTCGTCGTCAAGTCTGTTCCCGCCTTCTGGCCCCCGGCCGAGGCCAGGACGCTGGTCCTCGATCTGATCGCCGACTGTGCCGAGACGGACCGCAGCCTGTCCCTCGATGAACGGAGGGAGAAGATCCACACGGCCCTGGCCTGCCGCGGGGCGATCAAGGCGAACCGCAGCCTGGGTCCCCAGGAGGCGGCCGCGCTCCTCAGGGACCTGGATGCCCTGTCCCGCGCCGCCACCTGCCCCCATGGACGGCCCCTGGCCATCCATATCCCGCTGGCCGATCTGGAACGGATGTTCAAGAGGAGGTAGGGGCCAGCCATGAACGCCGCCACGGGAAAACCCCGCCTGGTCGTCCTGGTCGGACCGACGGGCGCCGGCAAGACGGCCATGGCCGTGGATCTGGCCGGCCGGTGGCACGGCGAGATCGTCAGCGCCGATTCGATGCAGGTCTACCGGGGGATGGACATCGGCACGGCCAAGCCCTCCCCGGAGATCTGTCGGAGCGTCCCCCACCACCTGATTGACGTGGTCGATCCCGATGAGCCCTTCGATGCATCGAGTTACCTCGTCCTGGCCCGCGAAGCCGTGGACCGCCTCCATGCGGAGAGGAAGGCGGTCTTCGTCGTCGGCGGCACGGGCCTCTACATTAGGGCTCTCCTGGGAGGACTGATCCACGGCCCCGGGGCCGATGAGGCCCTGCGGAGGGCCCTGAAGGACGAGATGAACCGGTTCGGGAAGGAGCACCTCCACGAGAAGCTCCGGCTCCGGGACGCCGGGGCTGCCGCGAGGATCCATCCCCACGACGGGATCCGGATCATCCGCGCCCTGGAGGTCCTGGAACTGACGGGCCGCTCAATCGTGGCGCATCAGGAGGGGCACCGTTTCCAGGAGCGGCCCTACGAGGTCCTCAAGATCGGCCTGCTGCCGGAGCGGGGGAAACTCCAGGCGCGGATCGCGGCCAGGACCGACGCGATGATCGCCGCAGGCTTCGTCGACGAGGTCCGGCGGCTCCTGGCAAAGGGCTACGACGGGTCCCTCAAGCCCATGCAGTCCCTGGGGTATCGGCACATCCTGGCCCATCTGGCCGGAAAGATGGATCTGGACGGGGCGATCGAGGGAATCAAGCGCGATACCGTCCGTTATGCCAAGCGGCAGATGACCTGGTTTGCCGCCGACCCGGAGATCCTCTGGATCGCGCCGGAGGATACCGAGGCGGCGGCCGGACGGATCGCCCCCTTCCTGGCCGGGTCCCGCTAGGACCGGGAATTTCACCCATTGAGCAGCGGGATCATGGCTCAGCCGACTTGACAACAGGCACGCGGCTTGACGGAGTCCGGAGGGGGAATTTTCTTGACTTCACGGGGCGATGAAGATATGGAAAGCCTTTTAGATAGCAGCAAAATCGACGGGTTGAATGGAGAGGATGCATGGGCATTGAGGCGTTGACCAAGGTTTACGAACCCCGGGAAGCGGAGGCCAAGTGGTACCAGTACTGGCTCGACCATGACTTTTTTCATGCGGCAGACAGGAGTCCTAAGAAGCCTTTTTCTATCGTCATCCCGCCGCCGAACGTGACGGGGATGCTCCACATGGGGCACGCCCTCAACAACGTCCTTCAGGACATCATGATCCGCTACCGGCGGATGCAGGGGTACAACACCCTCTGGATGCCCGGGATGGACCATGCGGGGATCGCGACTCAGAATGTGGTGGAGCAGGAACTGGCCAAGGAGGGGCTCACCCGTCACGACCTGGGCCGCGAGAAGTTCATCGAACGGGTGTGGCAGTGGAAGGCCAAGTACGGCGGGGTGATCATCCATCAGCTCAAAAGGCTTGGCTGCTCCTGCGACTGGGCCCGCGAA
>JAJFUM010000104.1 GCA_021372415.1 Deltaproteobacteria bacterium | reverse complement strand
GGCCTCTTCACACCGACCGAGGCCGCGGCCATCGGGGCCTTCGGGACGATCGTCATCGCCCTGACCGGCGGCCATCTTGGCAAGCGTGATTTCGTCCGCTCCCTCAACGAGACGACCCGGATCTCCTGCATGATCATGGTCATCGTCGCCGGCGCCACGGTCTTTGGTCATTTCCTGGCCGTGACGACGATCCCCGCCAGGGTCGGCGGCTGGGTGGCCGGGCTGAGTCTGCCGCCCTATCTGATCATCGCCATGATCATCCTCGTCTACTTCATGCTCGGCTGTATGATGGATTCGCTGGCCATGATCATGCTGACGATCCCCGTCTTCTACCCCGTGGTGACCGCCCTCAACTACGACCCCATCTGGTTCGGGGTCATCATCGTCCTGGTCGCCGAGATGGGGGTCCTCACACCGCCGGTGGGGATCAACGTCTACGTCGTGGCCGGCGTGGCCAGGGACGTCCCGCTCCAGGTGATCTTCAAGGGGGCAATGAACATGATGATCGCCCTCTTCATGACGGCGATCCTCCTGATCCTCTTTCCCCCCATCAGCCTTTTTCTTCCCGGGCTCATGAAGTGATATCGCTCCCCTCCCCCCGCCTCCTGCGGAACATGAGCAGGACCAGGAGGGCCGCGCCGGTCGAGATGGCCGTATCGGCCACGTTGAAGGCCGGCCAGTGGTGGGCGCCCACGTAGACGTCGAGAAAATCGACCACCTCCCCGAAACGGACGCGGTCGATCAGGTTTCCCAGGGCGCCCGAGAGGATAAGGGCCAGCGAGAAGACCAGCGAAGTTTCCCCGATCCGGGTCCGCCGGAGGTAGTGGAGGATCAGGAGGATCGCCGCCACGGTCACGGCGATGAAGAAGGCGGAACGGAACACCGGTGAGGCTCCGGCCAGAAAGCCGAAGGCGGCTCCCGGGTTCCGCACGTGGACGATATTGAAGAAACCGTCGATGACGGCGAATCCCTCGTGGAGTTTCAGGCTGGCAAGGACCCAGGCCTTCGTCAGCTGGTCCAGGACGATCAGCAGGGCCGTCGTTGCCAGAAAAAGGATGTTCCTGCGCATGGGTGTCACTTCTTTCTGCCGGGCGTATCTCCAGCCCTCCCCTGAGGGCCTGTCGAAAAAGGCGAAGGCCCGTTCTACAATGCCCGCAAGGCGCCCGGCATCCTAGGTCGTGCGGCGTCCTAGAGGTTTACCAGGCACCGGCTGCAGATCGTGGGGTGTTCGGCGCTGGCGCCGACCGTCTCACTGTAGTTCCAGCAGCGGTGGCACTTCTCCCCCCTGGCCCGGCTCACGCCGACCGAAAGTCCCGGGATCTCGGCGCTGGCCAAGGCTCCTTCCGGCGCCGTCGCGCTGACGGTAAGGTCGGAGACGATCAGCAGAGCCCTCAGGTCTTCCCGGTGGGACTCCAGGAGCGGCCGGAGTTTTTCAGGCGCTCCGATCGCGACGGCGGCGTCCAGGGAATGGCCCAGAACCTTGCCCTGCCGGGCCGCCTCGACGGCCTTGGCCACCTCCCCCTTGACGGCGATCAGCGTCTTCCAGGTTTCCGCCAGCTCCGGCCGAAGCCAGGCCTCGTTCACCTCCGGCAATTGGGTGAGATGGATGCTTTCGGCCTTGCCCGGCACCGCGGGCAGGGCCAGCCACAGTTCCTCGGCCGTGAAGGTGAGGATCGGGGCCAGGAGCCGGGCCATCGCCTCGAGGATCGCCAGCATCGCCGTCTGGGCCGACCGGCGCGCGACCGAGGTCGCCTTCGAGGTGTAGAGGCGGTCCTTCAGGACGTCCAGGTAAAGCGCCGAGAGGTCGACCGTGCAGAAGTTGTAGAGGGTCGTGTAGACCACGTGGAACTGGTAGAGCTCGTAGGCTTCGCGGACCCTGCGGACGACCTCCTGGAGGCGGTGGAGGATCCAGCGGTCCATCTCGGCCATCTCGGAATAGGCCACGGTGTCCCTGGCCGGATCGAAGTCGTAGAGGTTCCCCAGGATGAACCGGCCCGTGTTCCGGATCCGACGATAGGCCTCGACGAGGCGCTTGAGGATCTCCTCGGAGATCCGGATATCCTCGGTGTAGTCCTCGGAGGCCACCCAGAGGCGGAGGATCTCCGCTCCGTACTGGTCGATGATCGTCTGGGAGTCGATGACGTTCCCCACCG
>JAJFUM010000080.1 GCA_021372415.1 Deltaproteobacteria bacterium | reverse complement strand
TCTCGATCACCGGCTGCAAAGACTTGCCGCCGTCCTTCTCCTTCACCAACCGCCGCGCATAGCTGGCCGCCGCCGCCGTCTCCCCGTGCATCACGTTGATCTCCGTCGCCGGCGTCCCCAATGTAAAGGCATTGTTGTTGTTCGCCGTCGGGCCGCCCATCACGTAATGCGCCGCCGCCGTCCCCTTGCGCAACACCACCAGCATCATCGGCAGCTCCGTCTGCTCGATCGAGTAGATCAACGACTGGCCCAGCCCCAGCAGCTCCGCCTTCTCCGCCGTGTCACCAACGTCGATCCCCGACGTGTCCTGGATCCATACGATCGGGACCCGGTCCCGCCCGCACTGCGTCACAAACTCGTTCATCTTGATCAGACCCTGCCGGTAAAGCTTCCCACCAACCCCTATGTACTCGTTCGTGTACTCCGGATAGTTCGGCAACAATCCGTGCCGGTTCCCGATCACCCCCAGCAGAAATCCGTCCACCTTCACCAATCCCGTGTAAACCTCCGGACCGTACCCCGGACGAAACTCCATGTGCTCCGAATTGTCCACCAACCGCGCCAATACATTCTCAAAATCATATCCCATCTTCGGGTTCATCGGCACGATCGAGGCAATCTCCTCCGGTGAATACTTCGGCTCCGCTGGCGTCGACACCCGGAAAAACCGCGGATGATACGCCGGCATCTCCCCCATGTATCCCTTCAGGGCATCCAAAACCTGCCTCTCCTCGTCGAATACCGCCGTGAAAAAACCCGTCGAATCGTAATGGACCTTCACGCTCCCCGGCGGAACCGCCTTGAAATGACGCGTCGCCGAAATCAACTCCTCCGCGCTCTCCTCGTCAAAATACCCCTTCGGGCTCATCCCGCTGACGATCCCGCCGCCTCCAACCGCAATGTTCGCCTTCTTGTGCGCCAACAGAATCGTCGGGCTGATCCCCTGATAGCCCCCGCCTGCCGGATTCGTCCCGTATATCCCCGCCAATACCGGGATCCCCATCTGCTCCAGCTCCGCATGACGGAAAAAACAGGTCCCCTGGCCCCGGCGGTTCGCATAAACCTTCTCCTGCTCCGGCAACTTCACCCCGGAACAGTTCACCAGCCATACCAACGGCAAATTCATGATCTTCGCCAGGTCCGTCACCCGCAGGTTGTTCTCCGCCTGACCGGCTATCCACGCCCCGGCTATCCACTTGTTGTTGAATCCGATCAGCACGCACCACTTCCCCGATATCCGCGCCAATCCGTCCACTACCCCCGTGCTCCCGGACTCCTCATTGTCCGGATCAAATATCGTATGCAGCGGACAAAAGGTCCCGGGATCCACCACGTACTCGATCCGGTCCCAAACCGTCATCTCCCCGCGCTCGTGCATCTTCTCCGCGGGAATCCCTACCTTCTTGATCCGCTCCACCTCCGCGTCGATCTCCTGCATCACCGCCTCGGCTCGGACCACGTTCTCCTTCATCCGATCCATCTGCGCAGGACGCAACGGCTTGCCCAACTCATCCATCTTCTCAAAATAGGGTCTCATGGCTGAATTATCCTTCCTTCATCAGGGTTCCAATCATGGCGCCTTATGCAGGGGCGCTCACTGTCAACGGTTCGCCTTTCGGATTCCCAGCTGATCCTGGGCGATGATGAATTTGCAGACGTTTGCGGAGCCCTCCACCATGGCGTAGGTCGGCGCGTCCCGGAAATAGCGCGCCACCGGATACTCCGTCGAATACCCGTAAGCGCCGAGGATCCGCATGGCAAACTGCGAACATTTGTAGGCAAGCTCGCCCGCAAGGTATTTCGCCTGGGCCACTTCCAGATTGTTGTTCAGGTTCCCCTGATCCTTCTGCCAGGCCGCCTTGTACACCATCATCCGCGCCGCCTCGATATCGGTCACCATCTGGGCGATCAAATCCTGATTCATCTGGAAATAACCGATCGCCTGGCCGAACTGCTCGCGCTCCATGGCGTACTTCGTCACCGCGTCCAAACAGGCCTGCGCCAAACCCACGCCCCCAGCCGCCGCCGACAGCCGAGACTGGGCCAGCGAACCGAAAACGATCTTCGCCCCGTCGCCAGGCTTCCCAAGGATGTTCCCCTTGGGAAGCTTCGTGTTCTCCAAAATGATCTCCCCTGTCGGCGAGGAGCGGGAACCCAGCTTGTCCAGATCCGTCACCGTGATCCCGTTGTTCTTATCGTCCAGCTCCAGGACAAAGGCGGATAACCCCTTCGCTCCCAGGCTCCGGTCCGTGTAGGCATAGTAGATATTGATCCCCCCCACGGTCGCATTCGATATCCACGTCTTGGTCCCGTTGAGCAGCCAGTGATCCCCCTTGTCCTCCGCCGTGGACTTGATCGCCATCACGTCGGAACCCGCCTGAGGCTCCGTGATCGCGAATGCCCCCAGCGTCTCGGCGCTCACCAGCTTGGGAATGTATTTCTTCTTCAACTCCTCCGACCCGTACCGGAAGATCGTGTAGGCGCAGCCCAACTCCTGCATGTTGATCTGGACGCGCAGCGAACTGGACGCCCGGGCGATCTCCTCCGTGATGATCATCGCCGCCAGCCACCCCATCCCGTTGCCGCCGTACTCCTCAGGAATCACCGTCCCGAACAGCCCCAGCTCCCCCATCGGCTTGACGACCTCCTCATAGGGAAAGTAGTGCTTCGCGTCCCACTCGTCCGCATACGGCGCTATCTTCCCAGCCGCAAACGACCGCACCATATCCTGCAACATCGCCAACTCTTCCGATAATTTAAAATCCATGATCTGTCTCCTTGTCATAATTGAATTCGGCAATCAAAGACCGGTCCATTCCCATGCGTGTCTCCATCCTCAGGATGAGGGCCTCAGACGCTCTTGCCTTCAAGCGAGAAGGGACGCGCCATAACGGACCGCCACACCGTTCAATAAATCCACCACTTCTCTATCGAGGGGAACCCCCTCCTTACGCCGTTTGAGTTCCGCAAGCAGCTCGATCTCGCCGGGCATGAAGATGCTTCCCCCCTGGTTCACCGGTGGTAGATCTTTGATGTTCGTGATGACCTGGTCCACATTGGCCTTAAAAAGGTTGATATCGATGAATTTCGACACGTCCAGGGCCGAGAAAAAATGCCCGGTCATGGCGGGTCCGGTCATGTCGGTCACGGTCTTTACGCCGCCAGTCAGAATGGTATTCGTCAGGACGCCGCAGAGCAGGTCGATGATCAGCGAAAGGCCAGAGCCTTTTGCCCCGCCGACAGGCTCCAGAGAGCCCTTGAGGGCGAGATTGGCGTCTTCTGTCGGCTTGCCTTCGGGATCTCGGGCCCATCCCAAGGGAATGCCCTGTCCGGTCAAGGCGGCATATCTGATCTTTCCGCGGGCGACGACGGAGGTCGACATATCCAGGACGATGGGAAGATGTTTCCCGGCGGGAATCGCGATGGCGACAGGATTCGTGCCAATCAGAGGAGTCTTCGTGCCGAACACCGCCATCGCCGGCGAGGAATGGGTGAAGACGCAGCCGACCATATCTTCCTCTTGGGCCATCCCCGCGAAAAAGGCCGCCACCCCGAAATGATTGGAATTCTTGACGGCCACCACGCCGGTGCCGTATTCCCGCGCCTTGTCGATGGCGAGTTTCATGGCCCGATGCCCGGCGACCTGACCAAAGGTATTGTTGGCGTTCAACAGGGCGACGGCCCCGTGATCCATCTCACTGGTGATCGGCGCCGACAACTTCATCACACCGGTCTCGACCCGCTTGAGGTAAGTTTCGAGCCTCACCACGCCGTGGGAGTAAATGCCGCGTAGCTCGGCGCACATCAGGGACTTCGTAACGATCGCCGACGACTCCGGAGACAACCCCGCCTTGGTTAGCACCGTTGCACAAAAATCTTCAACCTTCTGCGCAGGAAACAATTTTTTTTCAGCCGCCATGGTTATCAATCACTTTCTTCCGATCCTAAGCTGGTTTATGGTTCTGATAATACTCATGGCCCGCTTCAAGGGCCTTGATGTTGAGCTCTTCGTATTTCTTGGGAACGCTCCTGCTGACGATCTGCTTGAGCACCTCGAAGCTCCCCGGGTTGATCAGCTCAATGACTGCCCCCAACATGTAGATATTGGCCACCATCCGGTTCTTGAATTCCTTCTCGGCCTCTCCGGTGGCCGGAACCGCGAAGGTCTTCTTGTCGTAGGGAGCGGGAATCGACTTGATCAGGGTGTTGTCGTAGACAACGAGGGTCCTTTCCGGATCCGCCTCGGAAAGGAGCCTCTTGCGCGCCTCCTCGGACATGAAGATCATGACGTCCGGTCTCGAACTCTTCGGATAGTTGATCTTCTGGTCGGAAATGACCACATCGGTGCGGCAGGCACCGCCCCGTGATGCCGGCCCGTAGGACTGGGCCTGGGTCACCTGCAGATCGGGAAAGTGCTCCATCATCCGGGCGATGATGACGCCCATGAGGATGATCCCTTGCCCGCCAAATCCTGTGAAGATGATCTCCTTCCTCATGCTTTCTCCTTCCCTTTATCCTTACCGATGACAGTCAGGGCCATGTCGGGGCAGTGCAGTTCACAGAGCCCGCAGACCTTGCAGTTTTCAATTTTCGCCACCCGGGGCATGAGATAATCCAGATCGCTCCTCTCCTGTCCCAACTCGTATACGTCACAGGGGCAGACATACTTGCAGAGCATGCAGCCCTTGCAGTACCTGCGGTCGATATCTATCTTTTCTGCGCCTTTCAACGATCGCCTCCTTTGGCTTGCGCCTCTTTCACTCTCTGGTTCATCTTCGCGACTTCCTCCATGAACTCAGGCTGCTCCAGCTGCAGGAAGTCCCCGATGGGGATGTTCCCCTGCGCCTCGACCTCCGCCCACTTGGCAGGATCCTCCTGCTTCACGCAGTGGTCTTTAATCCACTGGAGATTGAACTGGGGGGAACCGGAGCCCAGCAGGTACCGCCCCGTCTGGACCGGGCACTGGGAGATGACTTCGACGTAGGAAAAGCCCTTGTGGCTGATCGCCTTTTTCAGGGTCTTGATCAACTGCTTGGGATGGGCCGTGGACCAGCGGCTCACAAAGGTTGCTCCGCAGGCGATGGCGACCCTGCAGCCGTCGAGCTTCTTCTCGACGTTTCCGTAGGGTGTGGTCTGGGTCTTGCCGGTAAAGGGCGTACTGGGGGCCACCTGGCCGCCCGTCATGGCGTAGATCTGGTTGTTGACCATCACGACGGTCATGTCGATATTGCGCCGGCAGGCATGGAGCAGATGGTTGCCGCCGATGGCGAGACAGTCCCCGTCTCCGGTGATGGTGACGATCTTGCGGGAGGGCTTGGTGGCCTTGAGCCCGATGGCCGCCGGGATAGCGCGGCCGTGCAGAACCTTGAGGACATCGGCGTGGGTGTACACAGCGATCCAGGCGCTGCAACCGATCCCGGCCGTCAGGGCCAGATCGTCCCGGATACCGAGTTCGTCCACGGCATGCGCCAGGGCCTGGACGATCATCCCGTCGCCACAGCCAGGACAGAAAATGAAAGGAAGGAATGCCTTCCTGAGGTATTTTTCACCAATAGGGTTCATCGTTTTTCCTCCAGAAACCGCAGAAATTCTTGAGGCTGCGGGTAAATGCCCCCGATCTTCGAGAACAGTTCGATCTTGATCTCCGGCTGCCGGACGACCCTCTCCACCTCACGCTGGATCATGCCGAGGTTCATCTCCGCCACGACGATGCGCTTGGCGCCGGCCAGGGCATTGCGGACCCATTTGTCGGGGAAGGGCCAGACGGTCTTCACCTCGACGGACCGCAGGGCGATCCCCTTCTCCTTGCCCATGTCAACGGCGCTACGCGCCGCGCGACAGACGGAACCGAAGGTCACGAAGGCCGTTTCGGCCTTGGGGTCTCCATAGACCTGGACGTCGGCGAACTCGTCCATATGGTCCTCGATCTTCCGGACGATGCGGCGAATGTTGTCATCCGCTTCCTTGGCATTTCCGCGGTTGCCGTTGAGGCTCTTGGCCTGGGAGATGACAGGAGTCCGGTACCCGGTGTTGAAATTGGGCATCAAGGGGATTTCGTTTTCCTCGGGTTTGAAGATGATAAAATCCTTCGGGTCACAGGTCGGGGCCTTCCGTTCCACGAGCTTGATGTCCTTTGTTTCGGGAATGAAGACCTTCTCCCGGATGTGGCCGACGACTTCATCGGAGAGGATAATGACAGGGATCCGGAACCGCTCCGCCAGGTTGAAGGCCTTGATCGTATGATCGAACATCTCCTGAGCGTCGGATGGGGCCAGGCAGATCAGGGAATAGTCCCCGTTGGAACCGTACCTCGCCTGATATAAATCGCCCTGAGCGGTGGAGGTCGACTGGCCCGAGCAGGGACCGCCTCTCTGTACGTTGACAATGACACAGGGGGCCTCAACAGCGACGGCCAAACCGATGCCTTCCTGCATGAGGCAAAAACCCGGACCGCTTGTGGCGGTCATCGCCTTGGTCCCCCCCCAGGAGGCACCCACGACGGCGACCAGCGCTGCAATTTCATCTTCGAACTGCATGCAGAGCCCGTCGACCAGCGGCAGACGCCTGGAGAGGGTCTCCAGGATCTCGGTGGCCGGCGTGATCGGATAGCCGCCGTAGAAGCGGCAACCCGCCAGGATGGCCGCTTCCGCGCATGCCTCGTTTCCCAGCATTACCTTGATACGACCTTTTTTCATGGCTTCCCTTCGTTCCTTTCAAAACGCGGTTCTCATAAATCCCGGACGAACCGTCCTTTCGTCCACCTTGATTTTCCCCTGCCTGTTTTCATGCAGGAGCCATCGGCCTCATCCCTCGTAGCGATCCCTGATTGCCGTGGCCGCGTCCCTTACTTCCGCGATCATCCGCTCGATTTTCTTCGGCGTCAGCTTTTCGGACGGACCTCCCACCGAGACGGCGGCAATCGTGTTGTTCTGGTTGTCGAAAACCGGAGCGGTTACGGCAAAGGTCCCTCGCATCCGTTCCCCCATGGATACATAATAACCCTGGCGTCGGATGTCTTCGAGATCCGCAAACAGGGACTCGCGGGTCAGCACCTTTCCGTTTGCCATGCGCACCTCACCGGCTTCCTCAAAGATCCGCGTCATCTCTTCGGCGGGAACCGTTGCGGCCAGGACCTTTCCCGCACCCTGATACAGCGGCAACCGTTGACCGATGGGAAGAACGAATCGCATGGGGTTGCTTCCCTCGACACGCTGCACGGCAATTCGCTTCGAATCCATCCGAATGAACAGCGACGCGGTCCTCTGCGTCGTTTCAGCCAATTCCAGCAGGACGGGTGAGGCCGCCCGAATCAGATCATTCCCGAGAACATAGGCATGGGCAAGCGGGAGAAATGCCGCGGCGAGCCGGTAGCGTCCCTGCTTCTTCTCGGCAAACTTGTACTTTTCCAAGACAGACAGGATTCGCAGGACAGTGGCCTTCGACAGCTGGCTGACACGACCCAGTTCCGTCACAGTCATCGGCCAACTCGCCTCCTCCAGGATAAACAGGAGATGGAGGGCCCGTTCCAACGAACGCATGGAGCTGCTTTCCCTGTCCGCAATGGAGGGCGTCAAGTGGGATACCTCCTTCTATTTCAATGTATGAAACATTGTTTTGTAAAATAGCGTCCTTGTCTTTGTTTGTTAAGACAAAATGCCATGTGGTCCGTTAATGTTTATGCCCGGAACATCCCCTAGAAATGCTTTTTCTAGGGCCTGCCGCTCTGGCTCGTGCCGGTTCTCTGAAACCCCGACGGTTGTCCCGCGGCACATCGGGAGCAACCGCTCCTTCGGAAAAGGGCCGCGGCGACCCGGCGCGGCCTTTTTCCTTAAGGGAGACTTACTTCAGGTGGTCGGGCAGAGGAGGGGCATAGGCCCAGACGACCTTCAGGGGGGTGTCGCCGATGTTCTCCAGGGTGTGCTCGACACCGATCGGGTTCCAGAAAGCGGTACCGGGAACGATATCGTAAACCTCGCCGGTCCCCATGGTCAGACGGCCGTGGCCCTCGATGCAGTACAGAGCTTCCTCGGAATGGTCATGCTTGTGGCACGGGATGCCGCTGCCCGGCTCAGAGATGTTGATGCCCATGGAGATCTGCTGCGCGCCGACAGAGCTCTTGCAGATAAGGAGCTTGGAAAGACGCACCCAAGGATCCGTCTTGAGGCTGCCTTTAACGTCTTTTTCGTAAACGACAGTACCCATTTGTGTTTCTCCTTTACTTAAGATTAATGAAAAACCAAGTGACTTTTTTAAACGCTTTTCAGATCCTTTGGAAATCGTCCCTAGCGAACGGGATCGATACTTTTTTAACCGCCCGAGAGGATCGGGAAAAGCTCCACCTGATCCTCCTGGCGGATCAGGCAGTCGATCGCATCACTTTTCCCGTTTCTGACGATGATTCCCACCTCCTCATGGGGGATGCCGAAACGATCCAAAAGTGCCGTCAGCACGACCGGCTGTTCGGCATCCACGGTGAATTCCCGCCTTCCTCCCGCCATCTCAATCAGGATCAAGTGCAAACGGATAACGGCCATAGGCTACACAATCGCCCTCAACATTTCCTCTTCGGGCAGATTGAACACCTCGTTGGTGGGCGGCAAAGGCTCCACATAGAGATATTCAGGCAGTTTGTCATTTGCGGGGGACAAACCGGACCGGATATTGAACTCCCTTTCGGTTCTCACCGCATCGACCCCCAGAACCTGCCACAGTTGGTCGACGCTGAGGTCGGTCCCCAAAAGGGCATTGACCAGCGTCGTCATCTTGCTGGGATCCTTGAACAGCGGAGGCCTTGCAAAGATACAGAACCCCAGGCTGTCCAGGGCACACATCTTGTACTGCAGGGATTTGGAGAGGTCTCCCTGCTTGTCGACACCCAGCGGATTGACCTCGCCGCGGGATCCAAAACAGTTGCCGGCGGTATGGTCAGCGCCCATGGGGGACATGGCATAGGTCACACCGTTGCCCTTGAGGGCACGCGGATCATATCCCGCAAAGGACTGCCCCTTGGCCGCCGGGATCCTCTTGGACCCCAATACGCTTCCCGCCACCTGAACGCCGTGTCCGAGAATCCTGCCGACAAGGGTGTTGTTGCGGATTTCCTGGAGCAGGGCCACGCAGCCGTCCAGATCGCCCCACTGAGCCATGCCCATATCGATGGCGACGCCGAGCACCGCGCCGGCTTCGATGGTGTCCAGTCCGATGTCATTGCATTCGTGGTTCAATTTGGCCACCGGGTCCAGGTTCGTAAAGCCGAGATTGGACCCCAGCAGAGCGATGTTCTCGTACTGAAGCGTGGAGCAGATCTTCTTTCCGGAGGCGTCGGGATAGATGTTGCTGCATTTGATCAAACATCCATCCATGCAGGACACCCCTGTCTTCCCGTCCCCACCCCGGTTGGTGATGGTGGCGTACATCGTCTCCCCGCTCAATCCGTCGACACCCGCGATGGCCCCCTGCCGGAAATTACGGGTCGGCAGGGCGCCCATGGCGTTGACAGCCTTGACGATGCTGGCTGTACCCGTTTTTTGGTTGACGTTCTTGATTTTCGGATCTTTTCTGAATTCAGTATGGATATTGCGGACCATATCCATGTACTGCTCTTTGTTGTGGTAGAGCGGCTGCTGAAGCGTCCTATCGACGACCACCGCCTTGATCCCCTTGCTGCCCATGACCGCACCCAGACCGCCGCGGGCCGCGAACTTCAGTTCGCCGTTGGGATCCGATGAGGCGATCGAAGCCATCTTCATGCCATTTTCGCCGGCAGGGCCGATGCAGAGGACGCCGATGTCCTGACCGAACTTGGCCCGCAGCCTGCGATCCGTTTCATAGGTCCCCAACAGTTTGAGATCCTCGATCGTCACCAGCGATGCCCCGTCCTTGCCGATCTTGAGGACATAGAGGTTCCCGTCGGCCGGCTGCCCCTCGATCACCACGGCCTTGACGCCGAACCTGCCGAGGTACAGGCCGATATTGCCGCCGCAGTTGGCCTCCTTGATCCCGTTGGTCATGGGGCTTTTGGCGCCGCAGGAAGTCCGGCTCCCGCTCGTAATGGGCGTGCCCGACAGCAGACCGGGGGCGATCACCAATTTATTCTTCGGACCGAGGGGTTCACAGTTCGGCGTAACTTCATCGAGAAGGATTTTCGCCGATAGGGCGCGTCCTCCCAACATCCGATAGTCCTGATTCTCAAACGTGGAAATCTTCTTGTCGGTCATATTGACCCTAACGATTACTGACATCTTCTTCCTCTTTGACCTCCCAACCAGATCTTATGGATGTCACGGCCGAAAAGGCTCCATTCCTTTTGGACGGCCCGCGCTTTCCGCCCTGCCTGGTGCCGATGACTGTCTCTCTTTATAGTTTCACTGAATGAAACTTTGTTTTGTAGTATATTCTCATTTGGCCGCCCCGTTGTCAAGGGAAAACATCGGGCCAGGTTTTTACGCCCGGACCCTCTCTAGGAAGGTTATCCCCCTGAGGTGGAGAGGCCCCTTGTTGCGCTCTCAGCCAGGCAGGGAAAAACCGCGCATTTCCCTTCCCCGATCAGGGTGGATAGGCGATGGTGTAGATGGACTTCCCGCCGTTCAGCGGCCCCTTCAGCAGATCGTTGATCTCCTCCTGGCTGCGCTCGGTCACCTTGTCCGCCGGGGGCAGCACACCCGGCGGGAACTTGGTCATGATATCGCCGATGAGTTTGCACATGTAATCCATCATGGCCTCCAGGCCGGCCCTGGCCTTCTCGGCTGAGGCCTTCGTAGGATGGCCGATGACCCCTTCGGGGTAGACCTTGAGCTCGATGCCGCCCAGACCGATATGTTCGTGCCCCCTGATCGGAGCGTGATAGACCTCGCCTCCCTTGTCCACGTGACCGGGGGGAAGGAATCCCTCCGGTTTGTTGTCCACGGCCAGTTTCATGTCGCAGAATTCCGGGAAGAGGGCCAGCGAGTAGGAGCACTCTGCCTCGTCGGCATGGGAGAAGGGGGTGTCGAAGGGGCCGCCGTGAGCCTTGTCCTTCATGTAATTGTGGATCGTGTTCCAGGTGTGCAGGGTGATCAGGATCGCCGGCACCTGGTATTTCTTGGCCCACTGGTGGATCGCCAGGGGGAGGACCTCCTCCTGGCCGTGGCCGTTGACGAAGATCTGCTTGCGGAACCCCATGTTCCAGAGCCCGGTGATGATGGCGCGCATGTTCGCCAGGAGGACCTCCTCCGGAACGACGACGGTCCCCGGCATCCCCATATGGTGGTAGGGATGCGAACCGTACCAGATCGGCATGGCGATGGTGCAGCCCATCTTCTGGGCCACCTGCTCGGCCATACGGGTCACGAGGAATGTGTCCTCACCCAGCGGCTGGGCGGCACCGTGGCATTCCGTACTGCCCACGGGAATGATGATCAAATCACTCTTCTTGAGCCGCTCGTTGATCTGGGTCATGTTCATGGTCTGCAGATAGAGCCCGTTGGGGCTTTCCATGTGACCGCCGGCGGGTGGAATTTGCCAATTACCCATGATGCTCTCCTTTCCTCTGTTTGGTGCGCCTCTTCCGTTTATGAATCGTTCGACCATCTGGTTCTTGGAGCCGATGCTTTTGCGGGGTGAAAGGCCAAACGATGTTTCATTCTATGAAAAAGAGTTTTACGGTATAGGTACATAACCTCCGCCTCTTTGTCAAGAAAAAATAACGTTTGGGGTCCGGACCCTCCGGCCTCGTCGCCCTCATGCCGGAGGAAACGTCGGGCGGCTAACCCTCGAACACCGTACCCACTTTGCAGAAGACGAATCGGTCTCCCCATTCCTGGGCCAGCTTGACGGCCGTCTTCATGCCTGTGCAATGGGAAACGCCCAGCCTCGCAATTTTCATCGTCCTGAGGGCCTTGATGCTTTCCTCCCGCTGCTCCTCTCCCACTGGACCCAGGTGGGTGCCTCCAAAGACGGTGTGAATCCGATCTTCGTGCATCTGCTTCATGGCGAAGTTAAGGGTGTTGACGATGCCGGCATGGGCACAACCCAGGATGACGAACAGCCCCTCTTCTGTCGGGATGACGACGGACAGATCATCCTGAAGCGGGTCCTGGACCCACCCCTGCGCCTCCCGGATGACCTGATGGATGTCCCCCTTCTCATAGGCGGTCAGTCGGGGCACCTGGCCCGTCAGGAAGAGGCCGGGGGCGATGCTCCGAAACTCGGTGCTCAAATCGAATTTCGCCCCTTTCGACTCCAGGACCTCACGCTTGAAAGGAATGCCGCTATGGTTCATCGGTTCCGTCCGGGTGGAATCACTGTCTTTGAAGCTGTCTTTGAAAAGGTCCGTATGGGCATAAACCACCACCGGGCGTTTGAGATATTCCAGCACCTCCAGAAGGCCACCCGTATGGTCATGATGGTGGTGGCTGAGGATAATGCCCCGGATCGAGGTCAGATCGCTCCCCAAGACATGGGCGTTTTGGATGATGATCTTTCCCGCCCCCGTGTCCAGCAGGTAATTGCCCTGATCGGTTTCCAGAAATACCGACCACCCATGCTGGGCCAGGACGCCATTGATACCGAACGCATAGTTGTCAACCAACACCGTGGCTTTAACCTTCATCAGACCATTCCTCCATCCCTATTTGATCGCGATGCCAGGGGTTGACCCTGTGGTTCGGGGTTCATCAGCCGTTCCTCGGGCATATAATCGCCGGTCACAAAGAAAGTCCCCCTTGCCTTGGCCAGCAGATTTTCCGCTTTGTCCAGGATGCTGCCGCTGACGACCATCGTGGTCTTACCTTTGTGGATAACCCGAGCCAAAGCCTTGACGACATCCCCTTCTCTGACACGTCGCATGAAGCTGATATTCAAATCCAGCGTCACGACGCGTTTGCCCAGTGAGGCGCATGCCAAACCCATGGCCATGTCGGCCAACGACACCAGCGCCCCCCCATGGACGACTTCACGGATATTGATGTGTCTGGCGGTGACCAGCATCGAAACGGCACCACTGCCCCTGCCGATTTCGACGATCTCCATGCCCAGGTATTTCGCAAAATAATTGCGGTCGTGAATGCCCAGTAGAAGCTCCCTGAGCCATCCTTCCACTGCCGTTTCCGCCACCTTGTCTCCTCCACCTTTGCCGCCCGGACGCATTCAAGGCCCGGGAATCGACTACCGATCTTCCGGCGTGAAGGGACCCATGGCCAAAAAAGTCCCCCGCCCCTTGGCCAGCAGCTTCTCTTGGCCGTTGAGGATACTGCCTTCCACGATCATCGTGCTTCTCCCGCTGTGGAGCACTTTGGCCACAGCCCGGACCGTTTCACCTTCCTTGGCGCCGCCCAGGAAATTGGCGTTGAAACCCAGCACCATCGCCCGCCTGCCCAGGGAAAAACACGCCAGGTTCATCGCCATTTCGAGCAGAGAACTTACCGCACCGCCGTGGAGGATCCGGCTGAGATTCGTGTGTTCACGGCGGACGGCCATGGACACGGTCGTTTCCCCCTCGGAAAGATCGAGGATCTCCATCCGGAGAAATTCTGCATAAGAACTATGTCTGTACACATCCAACAGATGTGTCTTCAACCAAGCAGGCAGTTCCTTCACAAGAGAGTCTCCTTGCCGCATCAACCTCCCGTCCCTTTCCCCGCCGATGACCTTTCGATTGCCGACTCCGGTTTTGCGCCGGGCAGAACATGGCACGATGAATCCCCAGATCAAAGAAAGGACACTCAAACGATTTCCCTGATGGACAGGGACATCCGCCGGGACAGGGGAAAGGATGGGTTCCACACGGCGGATCAGAAGTCAGAAGACGGCAATCGCAGGGGGTATCGGGTGTTCTCTAAGGCCAAGGTACGGGTTGCCTTCACCCCCCGCTCACGGAAGCAGGGGGTGAAGGACTGATTATGCTGCTTAATATTTGTATACCGTCGCGATTTTCTTTGCCTTCTCCTGGCCTTTCCAATATTCGATCCGTTCTTTGATGAAGCTCAGCCAGCTGTCGATCTCGGCCGGTGAGTATCCCTTTCCCGTTATATCCTTCTTGAAATCGGCAAATACAGGTTCCGCGGCTTTGGTCCACCGGGCAATTTCCGCATCGCTCAGATCGATGACCTGGCCGCCCTGTTTCTTGAAGAAATCGAGGCCCTCGATATCAATATCGTTCCACAGGACTGCCCATTTCTCCTTGTACTCTTCTGTGACAGCCGAGATGATCTTCTGGACATCGGCGGGTAGGCTGTTCCACTTCTTCTTGCTCATAACGACATAGAAGGTATCGCAGCTCCCCACTTTCCATGACGTCGTCGCATACTTGATTACCTCGCCCGTCTTCCAGCCCTTCAAAGTCTCCATGTTGGACATGGTGCCGTCGACGACGCCTTTTCTGAGCGATTCATACATATCGGGCATTCCGATGGGAACCGGCGTCGCCCCGAGGGCGGTGGTGAGATCGGCCAGTCTTCCGGTGGCCCGGATCTTCAGACCCTTCAGATCTTCGAGCTTATTGACCGGTTTCTTGACCGTATGGATGATGGTGGTGGCGCTTGTGGTGAACATGAGGGGATGATAATCGTCCCATTCTTTCAGCTTGAACTTACCGAAGAAATCGTCGGCAACATGGAGACCGATCCAGGGGCTGGGGCTGGCGATGGGCAGACCGAAGATTTCCGAGACGGGGAAACGCTCCCGCGTGTAGCCCACATGTGAAAGACCGATGTCTGCAATCCCCGTGGTAAGGCCGGCGGCTATTTTGGGGGCAGACAGAAGGGTGCCGCCGCCGTGGTAGGAAATCTCCACCTTGCCTGCCAGGTCCTTGTTCAGTCGCTT
>JAJFUM010000069.1 GCA_021372415.1 Deltaproteobacteria bacterium | reverse complement strand
CGGCAATCCCGGCATAATAATTGTTCTCCTCGCGGACCCGGTTGTAGTGCATCAGGACGCAGGGAGCGATTCCTGGGCCGGTGACACGGAAGTAGTCCCGATCGGACCCGCCGTGGCCGACGGGGTCCAGGGCAAGGCCGGCCTCCCGGGATCGGCCGAGGGTTCTGGAGACGAAGGACTCCGCCGCCTGCCCTTCACCGTTCCCCGAGGGGACGGCAGCGGCCAACTCCCTGTCGGTAGACGGTTGGCCCCGTCCATCGGCCTGCCTCCCGTAGCGGAGTCCTGATACGCCCGGGCGGATCCGCTCGTAGGCCTCCAGGCTCCCGATGTCCTCCCATCGCCCCTCGTCAATGAGGACGGCGCCGACCGACCCGGGTTGCTCATCGATCATCCGGACGAAGACAGGGACCACCGACTCGACCTTGCCGGGCGTCAACCGCTCCAAAAAGGCCTTCTCCACCGCATAAATCCCCGTAAAGCAGCATCGCCGGACGCCGGGGTTCCCCAGGAGCCCCCGCAGGTCGCAGACCCGGCCCCCGGCATCGATCGAGACGTTCATGACAGCCCCCTGGCTCCTCAGGGCCAGGGTGATCTCCCGCCCCGAAGCCGCATGAGCCTCCAGGAGTTTCTCAAGGGGGAGATCGGAGAGGATGTCTCCGTTGTAAATCAGGAGCGTCCCGTCCGGATCCAGGAGATCCTCGATGTTCTTAAGGCCGCCGGCGGTTTCCAGGAGAACCGGCTCGTAACGGAAGAGAATCGGCCAGCCCTGCCAACTCCTCTCAGGGAAGGCGCGATCGTAGGCCGCCGAGCAGTAATGGGTGTTGACGATGAAGCGCCGGATGCCCGCGCTGATGCAGTGGTCCATCGCGTAGGTGACCAGGGGACGGCCGCCCACTGGCAAAAGCGGCTTGGGACAGTCGTCCGTCAGGGGGCGCAGGCGTGTCCCCAATCCCGCCCCGAGGATGAAGGCCGTCCAGACCCTGGGTTTCATCATCCTGTCCTCATCCTTTCCTTATACAATACCCGGAATCCATCACACCCCGCCCTGGCCCCCGGTGGTTGGGAATGGTTTCACAGAACAACCGTCCTACCCCTCCTTCCTCCCGAAGGCCGGATCGATCCGGATTATCGCCGCCACGACGAACCCCGGAACCGTGGAGAGGAGGATCCAGAGAAAGAAGAGGGAGTAGCCCATCTGTTCCTGGAGCCAGCCGGAGAACATGGCCGGGATCATCATCCCGAGGGCCATGATCCCCGTGGCGATGGCGTAGTGGACCGTCTTGTACTCCCCTTCGGAGACCATGATCATGACCATGGAATAGGCCGTGAACCCGAAGCCGTAGCCGAACTGCTCCGTCGCCACGGCCAGGTTGATCACCCAGAGGCTCTCCGGCATCGTCTGGGAGAGCCAGATGAAGATCCCGTCGGGCAGGTGCATGGCGATGACCATGGTCCAGAGCCAGTATCGGAGCCCACGGTGGGAGATGACCCAGCCGCCCAGGAGCCCCCCGAGCATCAGCGCGATTGCCCCGACGGTCCCGTAGACGATCCCCACCTCCGCCGTTGTGAGCCCCAATCCTCCCTTGGCCCGCGGGTCCAGGAGAAAGGGGGCGACCATCTTTACCAACTGCGCCTCTGCGAACCGGTACAGGAGAAAGAAGGCCAGGACCGCAACGATGTCCTTTCTCTGAAAGAAAAGGACAAAGCCACGCAGGAACTCGGCGGACCGGCTCCGGGCGGGATCGTGGTGAACCGCCCTGTCCGCTGCGGGATAGGGCAGGACGAAGAGGTGGTAGATCCCCAGCGCCAGCATAATCGCGGCCAAGAGGTAGAAGGTCACCGACCAGGCGGTGGCGACGGAAAAACCCCTCTGCTCGAGCACCCCCGCGAGGACCACGAGGACTCCCTTGGAGGCGATCATCGCGATCCGATAGAAGATCGTCCTGACCCCGACGAAGGCCGCCTGCTGGTACTGCCTGAGACCCAGCATGTAGAAGCCGTCAGCGGCGATGTCGTGGGTGGCTGAGCTGAAGGCCATGATCCAGAAGAAGGCCAGGGTGTAGCGGACAACGCCGGGCGCCGGGATCGTCAAGGCAACGCAGGCGAAGGACCCCCCGATCAGGAGCTGCATCGCGACGATCCAGAACCGCTTGGTCCGAAACATGTCAATGAAGGGGCTCCAGAGCGGTTTGATCACCCAGGGAAGGTAAAGCCAGCTCGTGTAGAGGGCGATGTCGGTGTTGGAGACCCCGAGCCGCTTGTAGAGGATCACCGAGACCGTCATGACCATGACGTAGGGGATGCCCTCGGCAAGGTAGAGGGAGGGAACCCACGCCCAGGGGTTCCGCTGGTCCGGTCCGGCATCCGTCATCGATTTCGTTCCTTCCCGCCGCCGGGATGGCCGACGGCCTTCATCGAGAAAAGGGGTCAAGCCCCCGCGATTTTCTAGTACCGCTTCACCAGCGCCGTCCCGCGGAAGTAGTGCCGGAGGATCTCCTCGGCGGTGAATCCCCTGGCGGCCATGACGGCGGCCCCGATCTGGCAGAGGCCGACGCCGTGCCCCCAACCCGCCCCGTATAGGGTGAAGCGGGTCGGCACCCCGGCGGGGTCGCGGGCCACGGAAACGATGAAGGCACTGCTGTAGAGGTGGCTGGGAGAGAGCCAGCGGCGGATTTCCAGTTCCTTCCCCACGGCGATCGTGGCCTTCGACCCCACGATCCTCAGCAGGCGGATCCGCCCCGAGGGTCCGCGCTCCAGGGGAATCAGTCCGCTCAGGACCCCGAAGTCGATCCCCGATTTTTCCCGGAGGATCTGCTCCAGTTCCTGTCTCGTGTGGCTCACCTGCCACCGGAAAAAGTCTGACGTTTCCCGATCGTAGTCGGGCAGGATCCGCTTCAGAAGCCTCGGATCCTGCGTATGGCAGTAGACGTCGGGACAGGAAAGGATCCAGCGTTCCGCATCCGCCTCGGTACGGGCCGGAGGGTAGGGATGATTGGAATCGGAGACATGGCAGAGGTAGGGGACGGAGCGGTCCTCCCAGGAGGTCGCGTAGTCCTCCGTAAGGCCGCCGCATGCTTTGTGGTACCGGGCATCACAGATCTGGCCGTCCCGGATGAGAAAGACCCCGCGGGTCTGGCGGACGGCCTCGGTCGCCCTTCCGGAGGGCCGGCCGTTGATCCCCTGGTACCGCTGGCAGTGATCGTCGGCACAGACGTCGAACCGGTCGTGGTCTTCCCGGTCGTACCAGCGGATGAACTCCCCTTCCCGCCGACGAACCGTCGCGGCACCGCCCGCTCCCTGCTTGCCGCGGATGAGCATCGCCACAAGCCAGCTTCGCGAGGCGATGGCGTGGGCCTTGAGGAACTCCAACGGCGCCTCGCCGCTCATCTCCGATGGCACGACGCTCAGGAGGTAATCCTCGACGGGGATCTCGTTGACCGCGGTCAGAAGCCCCTCACCCCGGTGCAGAATGACCAGAGAACCGCCGAAGGTCTCTTCCTCTTTCCGTTGCCAGTGGAATTGGACGCCGATTGTCACCTCCCGGAGCGTGAAGGTGCCGCCGTTCTCCGGGAACAGGGGGATCTCCGGGGCCCGGAGGACCTCGCGGCCGAAGGCGTCGTAAAGGACCGCAACGCCCCCGCTGGACCTGACGGAAAATTCCCCGGTGAGGGTCAACCCCACGGTGCGGTAGATCCCGTTCAGACGCCCCCGGATCTCGGGATAGCCGTCGCAGATCCCGACCTTGATCCTCGGTTCCTCCATCCTAAAGCTCCTCCCCCGGGGCGTTCCAGGCCCCAACCCCTTCGGCGCTCGCCAATCTCGCCCTTGACAAGGCAGGGGGCGAATTCCTTTACGCCGGGGGCTTCTCAAAATGGTGATAATCCCGAACGTGGTCGAAGTGCCCCCCCCATCGCCAACCCCGCTCCAGGAAGGCGCACAGCACCGGATGCCCCTCGGCAAGGACCCCGGGTTCGCCGGGCCGATAGAGGGCCCCTGCCGGGGCGACGCGGCCGTCGGGATAGAAGACCGGGTTTCGCCGGGGGTTGATATCGATGGCCCTGCCCGTGGCATGACGGGAGAGTCTCCGGGTCCCTTCGACGAGGCGGTAATTGAAGGCCGAGGCATTGTCCTCGGCCATCGATGCCTCGTCGCACCAGCCATATTGGACGATCGGGACGGCCCGTCCGAGGGGGAAGCCCCACCCTTGGATCAGGGAGAAGATCTCCCCGATCTCGGCCGCGAGGTCCCGGTGGACGACCAGCTGCCCCTGGTGGAGCCGGCTGTCGAAACCGCGATACCGGACGGCGATCAGGCGGAGGGTCTTCAGGAGTTCCTGGGGGGCCGACGTTCCCGCCACAGCGCTGTCGAAATCCATTGCACTGTCCACGATCAGGGCGTCATCCGCCATCGGCCTGCCTCCGTCTCCTATCCCCCGCGAACCGGTCGCCCCCTTCTATCGCGATTTTGACTATTGTTCAACCCTGGAAAAGATTTGCGATTGAAATATTTTTCCATATCGCATACAACCACAGGGCCGCTAGGGGCCCTGTGCCGGCTCCAGAAAGGGAGGTCTCATGAGAGGTGTTGCCGCAATCGGTTTTATCCTGCTTGCCTGTCTGCTGCTTATGCCGACGCCGACACAGGCCGCCTCGGACGAGCAGACCCTCTATGAGGGGGACTCCATCTACCACCACATCACCATCCGCCAGATCGGGACGGAGCGGTGCATGATCTTCGGTCGGCAGCGCGACCTCCGCCAGACCTGCATCGACCTGACAAGGCCCGATACATCCGTTTTCGAATACTCGGCCATGATGTTCGCCGGTTATCTCTTCAAACCGGATACGAAGCGGGTCTGCCTCATCGGCCTCGGGGGAGGGTACATCCCGCTGGTCTTCCGGAAACACCTCCCGCAGGTCAGCCTCCAGACGGTCGAGGTGGATCCCCACGTTGACAAGCTGGCAAGGCAGTATTTCGGCTTCGTCGTCCCGGCCGGCCAGAGCCTCACCATCGACGACGGCCGCCAGTTTCTCAAGAGGAGCAAGGACCGATACGACCAGATCTGGCTGGACGCTTTCAACTCAGACTACATCCCCGCCCACATGACGACCAAGGAGTTTCTTTCCCTGGTAAAATCGCGCCTGGCGGAAGAGGGGATCGTCGTCCAGAACGTCTTCTGCGGGAACAAGCTCTACGATGCGCAGATCGCGACCTTCCGATCGGTCTTCGCCAAGGTTTTCGTCTTCGAGGGGCAAAACAGCGGCAGTTGCATCATCGTCGCCTCCGACAAACCCAGCGTCGGGCTGGCAGGCCTTCGGAAACAGGCGGAGCGCTCGGGCGGGCGGATCGGCGCCATTGATCTGGTCGCGGAGGTGGGCAAATGCAAGGTCGCGCCGGCCGTCAAGAAGGCCCCGATCCTGACCGACGACTACAACCCGGCCAATCTGCTGCTCATGCAGAAAAAATAGGGCAATCCGGAAAAGAACTCGCTCTGCGTGGCCAGACCATCTTCCGGCTGACGCTCCGTCTGAAACGGCCGGGCCCCAAGGAAATCTCGCATGCTCCGCGGACGGAGATGCCGTTATTGGAAAAGCTTTGGTAAAGACAGAATGATTGGGAGAAGGGATAAAAAGGAGGGCTGGTGGTCATGACTCTCGTTTACGCCGTCTTCGTCCTGCTGCTGGTGACCTTCGGCGCGGTGGTGATGGGCCTGGAGATCCTCTCGTCGAACCTGATGTCCCCCTATTTCGGGGGGTCCATCTATATCTGGGGGAGCATCATCAGTTCCTTCATGGTCCACTTCTCCATCGGCTACGTCCTGGGCGGCTGGCTCTCGCGGCGGCTCCCCCGGGTCTGGCTCCTGGCGCTTGGCCTCGTGGTCTGCTCCCTCTGGGTGCTGATGATCCCGGCGATCTATAAACCGGTCTGCGAATGGGTCTCCGACGGCATCGTTGACGTCCGCGTGGGTTCCCTGATCGCCATGAACGTCATCTTCCTGGTGCCGGTCTCGATCATGGCGATGGTCTCCCCATACATCATCGGGATCACCGCCTCCTGGCAGCGGCAGTCGGGCCTCACCGCCGGCATGGTCCTGTTCATCTCCACGGTGGGTTCCTTCGCCGGAACGAACATCACGGCCTTCTACCTGATCAGCCTCTTTCCCGTCTCGCGGATCGTCACGGGCCTGGGGATCCTCTGTCTGGTTGTCTCCCTGGCCGTCCTGACCATGCGGGTGGACGGCCGGATGCCCGTCCCGTCGGCCTGCCGGGATGCAGGCCAGTAGGGTGCACGCCCATTCGGCGGCTTGAAGACGGACAGGGGCCTCACAGGAGGTCCATCCGGACCTTCACGACGACCTTCTTGACCTGCCCCGCCTTCTGGTAGAGGCAGCCCGGCCGGTGGACATCCTGCGGGAACAGGATGACATAGGTCCCCGGAGTCAGGATGAGGTCCATTTCGCCTGGAAACGGTCGGTAGAGGAGCAGGTCCTTTTCGGCCAGCCGGTCCTCCGCAATCTCGATCGCCGGGGATTCCAAACCGTAGCCGATGATTTCGGAGCCCTGGAAGACATACTGGATGTCGATGTATTTCCGGTGGGCCTCCGGTTTCTTCTCCTCGCTCGGCACTGTCTGATATTCCTGAATCAGTGCAAAGATCGCGCTGCCGTCGATCTCGACCTTGCCGGGCTCTACCTTGGAAAAATCCGTGTCGCGCAGGTATTCCAATCCCCGGGTCAATGCCGCAGGCAAGACCCGCCTGTCCGTGACGAGATTCCTGATGTTTCCGAAAATCATGGGGCCACCTCCTTATGGGTTTGAAGCCTTCCGGTCCAGGGTGAAACGCCAGGCGCAGAACCACCCCTCCGGGTGATCGTCCGGTGGACAGGCGACGCATTCGGTTCGGATCCGGGGATCGATCGTCTCGGCAAAGGTGCGGTATTCGACCAACCCTGCGGACTTGCATGGATAATCGGGAAGACCTTTCAGCTTTCGCGCCGCCTGGACGCGGCAGTTCTCCATCCTGAAGAGGAGGCTCTCCGGCCCCTCCTCGACGATCGATTGGGTGTTGATCCCGGCGTAGAGCCGGAATCCCAGGGCCCGCTTCAGCCCCGAAAGACCCGGCGCCGCCGGCAGGTTCAGGAACCGCCGGATCGACCAGGCCTCGAAGGGGGAGAAGCGAACCCAGCAGGAGTCGTTGCAGCGTTTGGCCTCCCAGATCCCGTCGCGGGCCTCGACACTCTGGAACCAGATCCCGTCGCCGGCGAGCCAGTTCCGTCCCAGATCGCCGAGCAGGGCCAGGAGTTTCTCCCGGGGCATGGCCAAGAGCGCCTTCGGAACACCGGAGGAATCCATTTCGAATCCCAGGGCCTCTGAGAGCCGTTTCATCTGGGCGGCATAGCTCTTGTCCCAGGCCGTCCCGAGAACCTCAAGGGCCTTTTCCATCCCCATCTGGCGTTCCACCTCGGCAAACCAGAGGGTATGGTGAACGACGATCCGGTGGAGAAAGTCCACGGCCAGACGGGCCAGTTCCTCCTTCCCGAGGGCTCCAGTTGTATCCGTTTCCTGATCCATCTTCATCCTCCTTGACGGTAGATATCCCCGCGCCCGATGCCGCTTGACCCTATGCCCGCCAGATGCTATGGTGCGGCCGACCGTTCCCGATCCCTGTCCCCAGAGAAGCCGGGGATCCGCGGCGGTCAATCCCCTCATTCAGGAGCGAGAATCATGATCATCCTCACAACCAGTCAGGGAGAGGTGAAGATCGAGACCTTCCCGACCGAGGCCCCCGTTACCGTCGAGAACTTCCTGGCCTACGTCGATGCCGGTTTCTTCGACGGTACGATTTTCCACCGGGTCATCCCCGATTTCGTCATCCAAGGCGGCGGCTTCACCGCGGACATGCGGCCCAAGGCCACCCGTCCCCCGATCACCAACGAGGCCGAAAACGGCCTGAAGAACCTGCGCGGCACCCTCTCCATGGCCAGGACGCAGGAGATTCACAGCGCCAACTCCCAGTTCTTCATCAACCTGAAGGACAACCCCTTCCTCGACCACAGCGCCCGAAATTTCGGCTATGCCGTCTTTGCCCGGGTCGTCGAAGGGATGGACGTGGTCGACCGGATTTCACAGGTCGAGACCGGGACCCTGGGGCATCATCAGGACGTCCCGATCGAACCGGTGGCGATCCTTTCGGCGCGCCAAGTCTGACCTACTTGGCCAGCCACCTGCGGCCGATCTCGAAATAGGCCTCGGCCGCCTCCTCGATCTTTGAGACGTAGCAGAATTCGTCCACCCGGTGGGCCATCGCGGCCTCGCCGGGCCCTAGGATGACCACCGGCGGGTCACCCAATGCCGTCGCCAGAACAGAGGCGTCGGTGAAGTAGGGAACGCAACGAGGGACCGGGCGCTCCCCGAGGATAGGCGCCATGACATCGTAGACCTCCTGGATCCACCGATCATCCGGATCGGACCGGACGCTGGGGGCGTCGGCAATGCAGCGGACTTCGATATCCGGGCCGAGGAAGGCCTGAAGGCGGCCGAAGACGACGTTGTTGGCCTGGCCGTGGACGGTCCGCACATCAATCCCGATCACCGACCGGTCAGGCACCATATTGAGGGCCGTCCCGCCTTCGATCGTCCCGATGTTGATCGTCGAAGAACCCATCAGGGGATCGGTCACGTCGAAGGTAAAATCCTCCAGGCGGGCGACGGCGCGCGCCGCCTTGTAGATCGCGTTCTCCCCCTTGTCGGGCATGGAGGCGTGGGCGCTGACCCCCCGGGTCACGGCCTTCATCCAGAGCATCCCCTTATGGCCGATCATCGGATAATTGGCGGTCGGCTCCCCGAGGATCAGGGCCCCGACCCGACCCGGAATACCGTTATGCTTCACCAGGAACCCCGTGCCATTATCCCCTGTCTCCTGGTCGGCGCTCAGGATCATCATGATGTCCGCCGACCGGTCAGTCAGGGCGGCCAGCCGGAGGCTGGCCACGACCATGGCGGCGACGCCGCTCTTCATGTCGGAGGCCCCCCTCCCGAAGACCTTGCCGTACTCCACGACTCCGGCCAGCGGATCGCGAATCCAGAGTGATTTATCGAAGGGAACGGTGTCCAGGTGACCGGAGAAGCACAGTGGCAACTTATCGCCCTTTCCCTTCAGGATGGCAATCAGATTGGGTCTCCCCGGCGCCACCGGCAGGAGATGGACCTCGAAACCACCCGCCTGCAGGATGCCGGCAAGGAATTTGGCCTCTTCCTCTTCCCGTCCAGGCGGATTGGACGTATCCATGGAAAGCAACTTCTGGGTCATGCTTAAGGGGTCCCAGTCCTCCCTCTGTCGTTTTTTCATCTTGTTCATCACGCAGCTCCTCGGAAAACCCGGGCAAACCCGGAAGATCAATAGAAGATCAACAAATGAAGGGAAGGCCGATCAGGCCTCCTTGCCGCTCCAGTGCCGATGCTCCTCCTGGAGGTGCTCAATCAACTGGTTGAGGGGCCAGTGCTGGTTTTGGGCGGTGAGGGTGCAGAAGATAGGCCTCTTGAGGCTCCCGTCCCGGGGGAAACCCTCCAGGACCATATGGGTCTGGACCTCAGAAAAACCGAGGAACATAAGGATCTTGGTTTCCTCATCGGCAAAGGTCTCCTCTGTTCTATTGCGGAGAATGTCGATGATCTTCATATCCGCCTTCTGCGAGGCGCTGACCAAGAGCACATAGGCATCGAGCGTCCTGTCGAGAAACGACTTGATGGTCCGGGCATCCTCTTCATGATATCCGCTGATCAGTACACCCACCGATTGCATGGCATCTCATTCACAAATGGTTGATAACCATCACATTTTTTAAAATGTGACCCTTAAAAATTTTACTTTAGACTGGATAGCCTCAGATTTCAAGCAGAATCATCACTCCCCTCCCCGGTCGGCCCGCACCTCCCTTTTGCTTCAGAACCAATCGAAGAAACCGGGTCCAGGGGATGCATCTCGAGCGGATGGGGCTTCTCATTTGGGACCGTTGTCCGCCTCAAGAGGACTTTGTCCGGCCATGGCGGAAATTGTCCGGCCATGGCGGACATAATCCCCTTTTGAAGGGGCCTTCTTCGATCCGCTTCCTCCTATCGGATTTCTTTGAATTTGTTTTATACTTATCCAGATTAATCCCTTAGGGTTGCACCGCGGAATGGGTCATCCAAACGGCACAGATATTGCTGTTATTTCTTTAAAGGGTTTGACATCCCCCCTCGGGGTGTTGAACCAGCAGTTCTTTAAGACGTTCGGGGATCCGCTCGCTCGTCCTCGCCCATAGGGGAGGACCATGATGTCACATTTCTCCTCTTCTCGCCGTCCTTTTAGTCCCTTAAACCCCGGCTTGTGCATCCGACCCCGCATCCAGCGATCCGCATTCAAATCCGTGACCGGCGCTCCGGCGGGATAATGACCAATGACAGAGGTTCCACTCGGGAGAAATAGAGAAAGAGATAAAGGGAAAAGAGATCACGGCGGCCGGGATCGGTGAGCCCGAGACGATAAGGAGTCCCCCCCCCTCCTTTCGGCCACAGAAGGCAGCCCTCCCGCCGCCTGGCCTTTCCCCTCCCCCTCAAAAGGATAAGGAGGCCCCCAACTTCGGCGGCGAGTTCAACACCGCCTTCATCCAAGATCATCCTCGACATCGACCGTATCTTTCATGAGAAGCACCTCAACATGGGGCAGGCCGGATAGCCCGAGGAGCTTGAAGAACGACCATCCACGAACGCTGTCTGCCGCACCGGGGCAGGAAGGATCCTTTTTCGGTAAACAACAATGCGGATCCGAACGGAACCGCTCACGTCGGTCCGCAGAGGCAGGCCACGGCCTGCCTCTGGGACCCATATCCCACATCGCCACTGCGATCCTCATATCTCTTGACAAGTTCAACGGGTTTGCGATAGGGGTTACGAACTCCTCACGCCAGGGGTCCGTCCCGACGAACGCCGTTTGGACCGATCACCGGCCGAGGGGAAGGCATCTCAATGAGGAGGACGGTAAGGCGCCGGTATGATGTTTCCGGATGAAATGCTCAAAAAATCGTCGGAACTGACAGAAAAATGGGAAGATGAGGTGCGGCGCGCCATTGCGAAGTCACCGGACCAGAAGGCCCGTTTCTCCACTGTTTCGGATCTCGAGATCAAACGCCTCTATACCCCGCAGGACATCGCCCAGATGGATTTCGGCCGGGACATCGGCGTCCCCGGCGAATTCCCCTTTCTGCGCGGCAACCAGGCCACCGGCTACCGAGGCCGCTACTGGACCTTCCGGATGTTTTCCGGCATGGGAAGCGCGCAGGACACGAACGCCCGTTGGCACATGCTCCTCCGGGAAGGGCAGACGGGACTCAGCACGGCCTTCGATTTTCCGACCCTCATGGGCTACGACAGCGACTCGCCCAAGGCCCGCGGCGAATGCGGCCGTTGCGGCGTCGCCATCGACACCCTCGACGACTTCCTGACCCTCATCGACGGGATCCCGCTGGACAAGGTCACCACCTCCATGACGATCAACCCCCCCGCGACGGCCCTCTGGGCCATGTACTGCGCGGCGGCCGATCTCAAGGGAGTGCCCCTGGCGAAGATCGGCGGGACGATCCAGAACGACATGCTCAAGGAGTTCATCGCCCAGAAGACCTTCATGTGCCCGCCGGAGCCCTCGGTCAGGCTGATCTCGGACACCGTCGAGTTCGGAACGAAGCACGTCCCGAAATGGAACACGATCAGCATCAGCGGCTACCATATCCGGGAGGCGGGATCCACCGCCGTCCAGGAATTGGCCTTCACGCTGCGGGACGGGATCGAGTACGTCGACGACGTGATCCAGCGCAAGGGGCTCGACGTGGATGCCTTTGCCCCGCGCCTGTCCTTCTTCTTCAACGCCCACATCGATTTCTTCGAGGAGATCTGCAAGATGCGGGCGGCCCGGAGGATCTGGGCCAAGGTGATGCGGGACCGCTTCGGCGCGAAGAACCCCCGTTCCTGGTGGATGCGCTTCCATACCCAGACCGCCGGATGCTCGTTGACGGCCCAGCAACCTTACAACAACGTCGTTAGGACGGACATCGAGGCCCTCGCCGCTGTCCTCGGCGGGACCCAGTCCCTCCACACCAACTCCCTGGACGAGGTCCTGTGCCTCCCCTCCGACCATGCCGTGGAGATCGCCCTGCGCACCCAGCAGATCATCGCTGAGGAGACCGGCGCGGCCCACACCATCGACCCCCTGGCCGGCTCCTATTTCGTCGAGTCCCTGACGAACGAGATGGAGGCCGGGGCCTGGGAGTACATTGAGAAGATCGACGCCATGGGGGGGATGCGGGCGGCCATCGACAAGGGATTCCCCCAGCTGGAGATCGCCGATGCCGCTTACCACTTCCAGCAGCAGATCGAGGCGGGTGAAAAGGTGATGGTCGGCGTCAACCGTTACGTGACGAACAACCAGCCGGAGATTCCCGTTGTCGACATCGACGAGCGCGTGGAGCAGGAACAGATTGCCCGGCTCCAGGCGGTGAAACGAAGCCGCGACGGACGCGCCGTCCGGCGGGACCTGGACGACCTGAAGGCGGCCTGCAAATCTGGAGCGAACGTGATGCCCCTCTGCATCGCCGCGGTCAAAGACAGGGCCACGGTCCAGGAGATCTGCGACGTCTATCGGGAAGTCTTCGGGGAATACCGCGATCCGGGGTTGTATTAACGTAAGAGGTCAAGCGATGACGGAAAGAAAGATTCGGATCATGGTGGCCAAACCGGGCCTGGACGGCCACGACCGGGGCGCCCGGGTCTTGGCCCGCTGCTTCCGAGATGCAGGCTTCGAGGTGATCTACACGGGCTGCCACCAGACCCCCGAACAGATCGCCGCTGCGGCGATCCAGGAGGACGTGGACATGGTGGGCCTGAGCTGCCTGTCCGGCGCCCACCGGTATCTGTTCCCCAAGGTGGTGGAACTCCTCAGGGAGCAAGGGGCCGGCGACATCGCCGTCATCGGCGGCGGGATCATTCCGGATCAGGACTTCCAGATGCTCACCGATGCCGGCATCCAGGCGATCTTCACCCCCGGCGCCAAGCTCGACGAGATCGTCGAATGGGTCCGCGGACACATCAAGCCGAGGGACATATAGAGGACCATGCCCGAAAATCCAGAAGAGACCGAAAAACTCCGCAGGATCCGGGGGGGGGATGTCCGGATGGCCTCCCGCCTGATCCGAAACCTTGAAGACCGCCTTCCCGAAGCCAAAAGGGCCATCAAGAGGATCTTCCCCCACACCGGCGGAGCCCACGTCGTGGGGATCACCGGCTCTCCCGGTGCCGGCAAAAGCACCCTCGTCGACGCCCTGATCGCCGCTTTCCGCAAGCAGTCTAAGACCGTGGGGGTCCTGGCGGTCGATCCGACCTCTCCGTTCACCGGCGGCGCGATTCTGGGCGATCGGATCCGGATGCAGCGTCATGCAGAAGATCCCGGTGTCTTCGTTCGGAGCCTTGCCACGCGCGGGGCCCTGGGCGGCTTGGCCAAGGCGGCCGGCGACGCGGTCCATGTCATGGACGCCATGGGCAAAGCCATCATCATGGTCGAAACGGTGGGGACCGGCCAGCAGGAGGTGGAAATCATCAACCACTCCCACACGGTCGTCGTCGTCCTTGTCCCCGGGATGGGGGACGAGATCCAGGCGATCAAGGCCGGGATCATGGAGATCGCCGACATCTTCGTCGTGAACAAGGCCGACCGGGATGGGGCGGCCCAACTGATCAGCGAGCTGACCGCCGTGCTGAATATGGCGCCCGAAACGCCAGAGGGCTGGCGCCCGCCGATCATCCGGATCGGAAACGCCTTCGATCCCGTTCCTTTCAGCCAGGGCCTGGACGAACTGGCAGGGGCCATTGCCGGCCACTACCGGCACCTGGTCGATACGGGAACGCTCGGAGACCGGATGCGGCGCAAGACCATGGTGGAAATCCACGAAGCCCTTCGCGACACGATCCTGGAACCGATCCTTAAGGACCTGACCGAGAGCGGAGAGATGGACCGGGTCGCCGAACGTCTCGTCCGCAAGGAGACGGACCCCTATACGATCGCCGAGGAGATTGCCCGCCGCTTCCTGAAGTAGCCGCCGCGGCCGGGAGCAGGACTCCCCTTGCGGACCGGCCGTCCTTTCCATTAAAACGTCCCCCTGCCTTTACGCAGGAAAGCGGCCAGGCTGGCCGCGGAAAATCGTGTGAATGCCGTCCATAGCGGATAGGTACCCGGAGGGTGGAGATGGATAGAACGGAGGATCCGAGAAAGGCCGTCCTGGACCGGCACCGCCGGGGTTTGGTCCAGCTTTACACGGGAAACGGGAAAGGGAAGACGACCGCCGCCTTCGGCCAGGCCCTGCGTGCCCTGGGACAGGGCTACCGGGTCTGCATCATCCAGTTCATGAAGGGACGAAAGTACGGCGAGTACCTCGCCGCGGAGAAACATCTCCCGAACCTGACCGTGCACCTGGCAGGACTCGACAGCTTCGTCATGCGGGACAACCCGGCCCCCATCGACATTGAACTGGCCCGCCGGGGGCTGGAGATCGCCCTGGAGGCGATCACCTCCGGCGCATACGACATGATCATCCTCGACGAGATCAACGTGGCCGTTGATTTCAAGCTGCTCGCCCTGGACGACGTCGTCTCGCTCGTCAAGACCAAACCCCCCGCACTGGACATGGTCCTCACCGGACGCTACGCCCCGCAGGCGTTGATCGATCTGGCCGATACGGTCAGCGAGATGCGCGAGGTCCGTCACCATTACCAGGCCGGCGTCAAGGAGCGGGCCGGGATCGAATACTGAAGACGGAAAACGTCCCCCAAAAGATACCCCCGCGGTTCCGGAGCCATTCACATGGATATTTGGATGACGGCTTCTGCCGGCCTGACACAGCCGGGCTGGATTATGGTTTTCTGATAAACCTCAAGAACCGCGGACTGGAACCGTTCCAACGAGGAAGCCCCGCTGGTCTCGCGCGGGGCATTCTGTTAGAGGCGGTTGTATGATTCGTAAAGCGGCTATCAGATCCCCAGATAGACCTCCTTGATCTTCGGGCTGTCGAGAAGCTCCTTGCCCGTGCCTTCCATGACGATGCTCCCGTGTTCCATCACGTAGCCGCGGTCAGAGAGGCTCAGCGAGTGCCTGACGTCCTGTTCCACCAGCAGAACCGTGGTCCCCTGGTCCGCGATCTTCCTGATGGTGGCGAAGACCTCCTTGATCAGCACTGGGGCAAGGCCCAGCGACGGCTCATCCATCATGAGGATTTTAGGCATCGCCATGATCCCCCGGCCGATGGCCACCATCTGTTGTTCCCCTCCGCTCAGCGTGACGGCAAGCTGTTTTTCCCGTTCCTCGAGCCGGGGCAGGAGCCTGTGGACTTCTTTTAGAGTGTCCTCCCGGTGGCGGTAAGCCCGGGGAGTGTGGGCCCCCACGTCGAGGTTCTCCCGGACGGTCATGAAGCTGAAGAGCCTTCTGCCCTCGGGAACCTGGATGATGCCCAGTTCCACGATCTTTTCGGGCCGCAGGTTGTGGATCGGCTGTTGCGCAAAGAGGATCTCCCCCGATCGCGGCTTCATGAGCCCCGAGATGGTCCGGATCATGGTCGACTTGCCGGCGCCGTTGCCGCCGATCAGGCTTATGACCTCGCCTTCATTGATGTGCAGGGAGGCGTCATAGATGACCTGGACATCGCCATAGAAGCAATTCAGATTTTTGATTTCAAGCAGCGCCATAGCTTTCCCCCAGGTAGGCCTTGACGACCCGTTCATCGTTTGCGACCTCTTGTGGCGTACCGTCCATGATCTTCCGGCCGAACTGGATCACCGTAATCCTGTCGGAGACGGTCATGATCGCCCGCATGATGTGTTCGATCATGAAGATGGTCACGCCGCTGTCCCTGATTTCCCGGATGACGTCCAGGGTCTCGTCGACCTCGCTGTGGCGCAGCCCTGCCATGCATTCGTCCAGGAGGAGCATGTCGGGAGCGGTCGCCATGGCGCGGGCGACCTCGAGTCGCTTGCGGTCGGCAATGGTCAGGTTCTTGGCCAGCACGTTGCGCTTGTCTGCGAGGTGAAACTTCTTAAGCGCCGCCATGGCCATGTCTTCCGCTTCGGAGACGTTCGCCGTCCTGAGGAAGGCGCCCACCAGGGCGTTGGCAAGCACCGTCTTGGTCTGGAAAGGCTTCACGATCTGGAAAGTCCGCGAGATTTTCTTGCGGCAGATGTTCCAGGGTTTCCATCCGGTGATGTCCTCCCCATTGTAGAGGATCCTGCCCGAGGTCGGAGCGTACGAGCCAGCCACGCAGTTGAACAGCGTCGACTTGCCCGCGCCGTTGGGGCCGATCAGGCCGTAAATCTGACCCTTCTCGATGGACAGGTCCACCTGGTCGACCGCCTTGAGCCCTCCGAAGTGCTTGGATACGTTTTGGACGTTGAGCAATCCCATGTCAGTGCTTCACTCCTTCCTTGTTTCAGCTCCGCTGATCCTGTTGAGAATCCAGTCATAGAATCGGGTGAGCGGCTCCACCAGCCCCCTGGGCTGGAAAAGCATGACCAGGATCAGCACCAGCCCATAGATGACCAGGTGCAGGCCGGGCAGCACGGCACTCAGATAGATGCGGGTGAACTCCCCGACGGGCCGCAGGATCAAGGCCCCGATGATCGGCCCGGCAATGGTGCCCCGCCCGCCGATGAGGGCGATGAAGGCGAGCTCGAATGAAAAGTCCAGCCCGAGGATCTGCTTGGGATAGAAGTAGAGGGTAAGCTGCGCCAGGAACGTTCCGCCAAGCGCGGTCAAGAAGCAGCTGAGGGCCATGGCCCACACCTTGTACTTGGCCACGTTCACGCCCAGAGCCTGGGCCGCCTCGGGCTCCTCCCCGCCGGCGGCGAGGTAATGGCCCGCCCGGATCCTGGAGACGTACCGGGTGATGAACAGCACCACGATCAGCATGATCAGGATGATGTAGTAGTAGGGGACTTTGCTTACGAACTGGTAGGCCGCCAGGTTGTTGCCGGGAATCAGGGGGATGTTGATGCCCCTGGGACCGTTGATGATGAACGGGCCGACGGTCATGGTGTTTTCGACCAGCACCCGGATGCCTTCACCGAAGGCCATGGTCGAGAGGGCGAAATAGGCACCCCGCAGCTTCAGTGTAGGAATGCCGATGATGGTGCCCACGACGGCCGCGATCAGCGCCCCGACCCACATGCCCACCCAGGGGCTGATGCCCCAGGTGATGAAAAGGACCGTGGAGGTGTAGGCACCGATGCCGACATAAGCCGAATGGCCAAGCGGAAGAACGCCGGCGAATCCCCCCACGAGATTCCAGGCCGTGGTGAGGTAGGCGAACAGGAAGAGGAAGATCAGGATCTGCAGATAGGTGGGGCTCGTCAGCCAGAGCGGCAATGTAAAAACCACAAGGGCCAGCACGATTTTCAGGACGATGTCGATGCTTTTTTTCTTCGATGCGGGATTCATTGCGCGTCTCCTTTTCTCACCAGTCCCTCTTCTCTCCGAAGAGGCCGGCCGGCCTGATGAAGAGAACCGCCATGAACACCGCATAGACGATCAGCTCCGTCCATGTGGAGGTCATGAACATCGGGAAAATCGATTCGATGAGGCCCACAATGACCCCTCCGACCAGAGCCCCCGGGATGCTCCCGAGCCCTCCGAGCACCACGATGATGAAGCATTTCACGTCGAAGACGACCCCCACCGAGGGGTAGACATAGTAAAACGGGATCAGGACGCATCCGACGATGCCCGCGATGGCGGCACCGATCCCGAAGGCGATGTTGTAGACGCGGTACTGGTTGATCCCCATGAGGCTTGCCGCATCCCGGTCGAGCGAGGCGGCCCGGATCGATCTCCCTATCCGGGTGTGCTTCAGAAACCAGAGCAGAAAGGCCGAGGTGGCGATCGTGATGATCACCCCGTAGAACTGGGGCTTCGGGAGGAAGTAATCCCCGATGAAAAAGACCTGTCCCGTCAGGCTCGTCTTGGCGGTACGAAACTCCGCGCCGAAGAGCATGAGTGCCAGGTTGTCCAGGATGTACCATACGCCGGTCGTCACGATGATGACCTCCGTGGGCTCCCTGACCTCGCGCTGCGCCTCCAGGACCGGCTTGATTACAATCCCCTGGAGGGCGTACCCGAATGCGAAGAGCAGCGGGATGACCAAGACGAGGGCGGCATAAGGGTGCCATCCTGTCAGCTGAATGATCCAGTAGGCCGTGAACATGCCCACCATCAGCAGGGAGCCGTGGGCGAAGTTGATGACCTTGATGACGCCGAAGATGAGCGTCAGCCCGAGTGCCGCCAGGCCATAGTAAGCGCCGGTCATGCTCCCATTGATGATTGCCTGAATAATCGCTTCCAAGGTAACCTCGTTCGGACCGCGTGCGGACCGGGCCCCTTGGAGTGGGACCCGGTCCTGCCGCAATCGCTTCTAAGTATCGACAATGGTGTTGGGTGGACTCCTCAATCCTTCGGCCGAATCCTCACGGCATCGGGAACACGGGCTTGATTCCCTTCCGGGCGACCGGCCACACGGTCGCGCGCTCCATGACGCCGTTGATCTCGCGGAACTGTACCAGGACGATCCCGGCGTACTTGTTCTGGCCGTGTTCGTCGAAGGCGATGCAGTCATAGGACAGGATATCGATTCCCAGTTTGCCCTTGCCGCCGCACAGATTGGTAGCGGCCAGCGCGTCCCGAAGCTTCTTGGGGTCCGTCGATTTTGCCCGCTCCAGTGCATCGGCGATCACATAGACCGATGCGAAGGCGTCCACGGACTCGCCCGCCAGATCGAACTTATGCAGGTCCTTGAATTCCTTGTTCAGTGCGGGAATCTGGGGCCTGTTCAGGTCTGTCTCCCATTCGACGACGTCGAACATGTTCTCGCAGTTCTTTCCCGTTGTTTTTCTGAAGGAGGGGTCGGCATGGCCGCCGCCGGTACCGATGATGGCCTTGGCCTTAACCTTGTAGGTGGCCATGGTGTTGGTCAACAGGATGGCGTCAGCCGCATTGCTGGTAAGCAGAAGAACGTCGGGCTTGGCGGCCTTGATCTTCATGACCACCGGCGTCAGGTCGCTTGCCGTGCTGGGATAGGGTTCATCCAAGACGATCTTATAGCCGAACTGCGCGGCCAACTTCGTCCACTGCTCCTTCATCCCGGAGCCCCAATCGCCGTTCTCGTAAACGAAGGCGATGGTCTTGAGGTCCGTCTTTGTGGCCTTCTTCATGTCTTCCAGGAACCTGAACTGATCGCGGGCCCACCAACTGTCCTTGGCGGCAATGCGGAACGTGTACTTGAAGCCGCGCTCCGTGATGGCGTCGTTCACCGAAACCGGCACAACATACGGGATGCCGTAGCGTTCCGCGACCTGGGTGGAGGGCTTTGTCACCGCGGAGTTCCATGCGCCGGAGATGAGGACCACCTTGTCGGTGTTGATGAGCTGCTCGGCGGCCGTGCTCCCCACATTCGGATCACCCTTGCTGTCCGTGAAGACGTTGACGAGTTTTGCCCCTCCCAGGGCCTTAATGCCGCCGGCCTTGTTGATTTTTTCAGTGGCCAGCTCGATGGCCCACTGATTCTGCAGACCCACCGATGCCGAAGGACCGGACAGGGGCAGAATGTTCCCGATCTTAATTTCCTTTACATCCGCCGCCACCGCCGATGTTCCCGGAAGGAACGCCAGCGTGCAGGCAATGGCGAGAGCCCAGATACTCATTTTGACGAGTTGGAAGGATCTCCTCTTCATACATCACCTCCATTGGTTTTGGTTGTTCTTTTTCCCGGGATGGGAACGCGCTCCTTGGTTCATGTCAACTTCACGTATCGACCCCGCATCCGAAAGACCCGATATGCCCCTATCGTCTCTTTTCCAGGGCGGTAAAAGCGTCGTCGAGGATGGAAATTCCCCTTTCCAACTGCTCGTCGGTGATAACGAGCGGCATCATGGTGCGCAGCACATTGCTGTACTGGCCGCAGGAGAGGATGCTCAACCCCTTCTCGAGGGCGTACTTCGTGACGGCAGCCGTCTCATCGGGCGCCGGCTCTTTGGTCTTGCGATCCTTGACCAATTCCATGGCCAGCATGGGGCCCACACCTCTCACATCCCCGATGATCTCGTGTCTCTTTTTCAGGTCGCGGAAGTATTTCCCGAGCTTCTTCCCCAGCCTCTCGCTTTTCTCGACGATCTTCTCCTCCTCGTAGACCTCCAAGACCGCGAGGGCTGCCGCGCAGCACACGGGATTTCCGCCATAGGTGCCGCCGATCCCTCCGGGGTGCACCGAGTCCATGATCTCCTGCTTGCCCACCACGGCGGAGAGCGGCAGGCCGGCGGCAAGACTCTTGGCGACCGTCATCAGATCGGCCTCCACCCCCCAGTGTTCCATTGCGAACATCGGGCCGGTCCGCGCCATTCCGGACTGAATCTCGTCTGCGACGAAGAGGATGCCGTTGTCTCTGCAGATTTTGGCCAGTTTCGGGAAATATTCCCGGGGCGGCGCGATGAATCCGCCCTCGCCCTGTACGGGCTCGACCACGACGGCCGCCAGCATGTCCGCGGGGATCTTCCCGAAGAAGTCCTTCAGATAGTCGGCGCAGGCGCAATCGCACTTGGGGTAGGCAAGCCCGAAGGGGCAACGGTAGCAATAGGCGTTGGGGATGCGGTAGACCTCCGGGGCAAAGGGGCCGAATCCCCACTTGTAGGGTTTCCCCTTGCTGGTCATGGTCATGCACAAAAGCGTCCTGCCGTGGAAGGCATGGTCCAGAACGACGATGCCCTGCTTTTTCGTATGGTAGCGGGCGATCTTCACCACGTTTTCCACCGCTTCGGCGCCGCTGTTGGCGAACATCGCGCGTTTGGGACCCTTGCCCGGGGCTATTTTGCAGAGCTTTACGCCCAGATGCACGGCGACGTCATAGGGGGCGACCATAAAGCACGTATGGGTGAATTTCGCCGCCTGGTCCTGGATGGCCTTCACCACCCTGGGATTGGAATGCCCCACGTTCATGACGGCAATGCCTCCGCCGAAATCGATATATTCTTTGCCCTCTACGTCATACATCAGCGCCCCTTTGGCGGAGGCTATGTATATGGGCTTGCCGCTGGCAAAGCCCTTCGCCATGACGGTGCCCCTCAATTCACCGATGGATTTGTTATTGACCTTCATCTTTTCATCTCCTCCTTGTTCGTATCGTCCGTTTGCCTCCGCAAAGGATTACAGTGCCGCCCTGTAGATCCGTTTGGCGTCTTCGAGCGTGAGTGTGCGCGGGTTGTTGGCCAGCAGCCTGGTCACCTTCATGACCCCATCGGCCAGCATGGGAATGTGCTCCTCCTTCACGCCAAAATCGGCAAGCCGGTTCGGCAACCTGACGTCTTCGGCCAGACGGTCGATGGCAGCGATCACCTTGTCCACGATGGCCAGCTTTTCCAGCCCCTGGACGGAGATCTCGAATGGCCCTGCAAGACTGGCGAACTTCGCCACGTTTCCGAGGGCATTGAACCGGATCACGTGCGGGAGCATAAGTGAGTTCGCGATGCCATGAGGGATGTGGAATTCGGCACCGATAGGGTATGCGAAGGCGTGCACCGCCGTGACGCCTGCGTTGGCAAAGGCGATGCCGGCGAGCATGGCGCCTTCCATCATGGCCGTGCGTGCAGCCAGGTTGTCCCCCTTGGCATAGGCCGTCCGGATATTTCCGTAGAGAAGTTCGATCGCCTTGATGCAGTACATGTCGGTGATCGCCGTCGCGTTGACGGAGGTATAGGCCTCGATGGCGTGGATCAGGGCATCTATCCCGGTGGCGGCGGTCACCTGCGGCGGAAGGCCAAGGGTGAGTTCGGCGTCCAGGATGCTGACGGCCGGATAGAGGTAGGGGCTTACGATGCCTTTTTTGAGCTTTTCCCCTTCATCGGAAAGGATGGCGATGGGCGTCACTTCGCTGCCCGTCCCGGCCGTGGTGGGAATCAGAATGGTCGGCAGGCCCGGCTTCGGGACGAGATTGATGCCGAAGTATGCGCCGATCGGGCCCTTGTTCGTGAGCATGACTGCGGAGGTCTTCGTGATATCCATGGGACTTCCGCCGCCCAGGCCGATGAGCATCCGGGCCTTTGAATTTCTGGCGGTCTGGACGCAGTCGGCAACGATTTCATAGCGGGGATCCGGCTCCACCCGGTCGAAAACGGCAACTTGCACCCTCGCTGCCTTCAGCGCCTCCTCGATCGGCTTCATGAGACCTGCGGAGATGACCCCTCTGTCGGTAACGATAAGGACCCTCTTGATCCCCAGGGCCTTCACTTCGGCGCCGATCGTCCTGACGGCCCCCGGACCCATCACGATTCGGGGGGTCGTACTGAATACCCTCACCATTTCCAAGAACCTCCTTCCTTCCAACGCAAGGCAGGCCTGGACATCCGGCCTGGCGTCAGATCTTCCGGTTGTAGATGCGCTGGAACTCTTTCGTCAGATCGCCCCTGAAGTCCGGATGAGCGATCCGGATGAGAGCCCTGGCGCGGTCGGGAACCGATTTTCCCCTCAGATCCGCGATTCCATACTCGGTCACCACCAAGTGGATGTCGCTTCTGGCGGTGGTCACCACGGCCCCCTCATCCAGATGGGGGACGATGCGGGAGATCCTGCCCCCGGAGGCGGTTGAATGGAAGGCCAGGATAGAACGTCCCCCCCTGGACCAGGATGCGCCCCGGACAAAGTCGGCCTGCCCGCCCGTGGCACTGAACTGTTTGTATCCGATGGACTCGGAGGCCGCCTGGCCGGTGAGGTCCATCTGGAGGGTGGAATTGACGCTGACCATGTTGTCGTTCTGGGCGATAATGGCCGGGTTGTTGGTGATGTTGACCGGGAACATCTGGACCATGGGGTTGTTGTGAACGAA
>JAJFUM010000066.1 GCA_021372415.1 Deltaproteobacteria bacterium | reverse complement strand
CGGCGACATCCGGGAGGCGAGGATCCGGTAGGACATCGCCGTCGTGATGATCACACCGTTCGGGCAGGGCTGGCAGTATTCGCAACGGCGGCAGAACTGCTTACCCAGCTCCTTCCGGTAGCGGACCATCAGATCGAGGTCCCCTTGGGTGATCTCATTCTCAACGTCGTAGAATGAGGCCACCTGATCCACCGCCTCGACAGAGTCGAATCCAGGGATAGGGATGACCTGGGGATGCTGCCGCAGGAACTTGAAGGCGATCTCGGCATTGTCGATCACCCCCCCGGCAAAGGGTTTCATCGCCAGGATCCCCAGGTTTCTTTCCCTCGCTGCAGCATGGAGTTCGTCCTTTGCAGCGGCCTCTATGAAATTGAAGGGAAACTGAATCGAACTGAACAGATCCGTCTTGACCAGTTTGATCGCCATCTCCAGGCTGTGGGTCGAGACGCCGATGTAACGGATCTTTCCCATGTCCCTGGCCCGGAGCAGCGCCTCCATGGCCCCACCCGGCGCCATGATGGCGTTCAAATCCGAGTCCTTGGCCACCTGGTGCGGTTGATACAGATCGATATAATCCGTTTTGAGCCGGCGCAGGCTTTCCTCCACGTGCTTGGTCATGCCCGCACCATCCCGCTGGAAGGACTTCGAGGCAATCACCACGTTGTCCCGCATGCCCTGAAAAGCCGCACCGATCTTCTCCTCGCTGTCCCGGTATACGTTGGCCGTATCGTAGAACGTGATGCCCCGTTCATAGGCCCGGCGCAAGACCTCCACGGCCGAATCCTTCCGGAGGCGAATGATGGGAATGCCCCCGAATCCCAATTCTGAGACCGTCAAATCGGTTTTCCCAAAAACGACATAGCGCATGGTGAATGACCTCCTCTTCCCGCAATTATAGCGCACACCGGCCGTAAGGTGAATGAGGGATTGAAATCCGTTGATGGAAAAGGTCGAAGGGTGGTCGATTGCGGCGGGAAGGGAATCCGGTGGGACCTCGGTGGGCGACAGGATGGCTACCGAGCGGGGCGGCCCCTGGTCGTTCCGAATCGCACATTAACACCGGCCCTTCGGACTCCCCAGAAGCAAGGGTTCGACCGGCGGCAGGAGTTTCAAGGGACCGCGTCTTTGGACTGATTCCCAGAGGAGCGAAGTATAGGAAAAAAGAGGCTTCAGGTCAACGAATTTTGCCCTCAGCGGATGCGCACCATCTTGTGGACTGCCGGGTAGCCCACTGGGCGGGGCGGGATTTCCGAATCGGCTGCGAGCTCGCCCACGTAGATGTTCCCCTGGGGATCGCCCCAGAGGCCGTGCGGGGCGTAGAAGTTACCCGGTTGCCACATGTCGTCGGTGCCCCAGCGGGCGAGCAGCTTGCCGTCCAGGGTCAGGACGTTGAACCGCGGCGGCAGCGGGCGCTCGACCCGGGGGTTGTCGCACTTGAGCTCCGTGACGTACAGCAGGTCGTCCGGGCCGATGAACATCCCGCAGGGCCGGTGGAAGTCGGTCCATTCCTCGATGAACTCGCCGTCCGGGCTGAAGAGCTGGATCCGGTAGTTCTCCCGGTCGGAGACGTAGACCGTCCCGTTCTTGGCTACGCAGAGGGTGTGCACGATGCTGAACTGGCCGGGGCCCGTGCCCGGCTCTCCCCAGGACTTGATCAGCCGGCCCTCGGGCGTGAACTTGTGAACCCGGGAGTTTCCGTAGCCGTCGCTGACGAAGAGCTCTCCGCCCGGCCCGATCCCGAGGCTCGTCGGCCGGTTGAAGGGTCCGGCGCCCCGCCGGATGCTGTGGTAGTCTTTCCCGTCGTAGCCCGTATCGCTGGGCCTGTCCTTGATCCCAAGGGTCATCAGGATTTCACCGTCGTAGGTGCACTTGCGGACGGTGTGGTCGAAATCGTCGATGCACCAGAAGGACTCGTCCGGACCGATGAAGGCATTGTGGGGACGGGTGAAGACGCCCTCTCCCCAGGACTTGAGGAAATAGCCCTCGGCGTCGAAGATCAGGACCGGATGGGCGGTGCGGGTAAATACGTGGACCCGGCCCCGGCCGTCCACCGCCCCGCCCGGCACCCCGCCGAACTCATAACCGGCGGGCGACTGCCCCCAGTTCGGGATGAACTCGTAGATGAAATCGCCGCTTCCCACTTGCATTGATCGTATCCTTTTGTCGTTCCAGTGATTCGGCGGAAGCTCTTCCGCACCCAACCCCGGCTGATCAACTCCTGCCCGGGCCTTTGCCCCTCTCTGGACCTCCGTCCTTGTCCCGGTCAGGGCCTTTGCCCCTCTCCGGACCTCCACCCTTGCCCCGGTCAGGGCCTTCGACCCTCTCCGGACCTCCGCCCTTGCCCTTCTTGTCTTTCCCCTTCAACTTCTTCGGCGGGCGGTCGAAATCCCGGTCGAAGTTCTGGCCGCTTTTCAGGGCAAAGAATTCCTTGGAACCGGGTTTGATCCCGAGCCTTTTGGCCATGACGCCCCAGCCCTTGCCGTGGCCCGATTTGTATTCGGCGACGACACGGTCGAAGGGGCGGTGGGACATCTCCCCGAGGCGGAACACCATGTAGGCGTCTTCCGGCCTTTTCACGTTACTCAGGACCGTGGTGATCTCCGCATCGCCGACCTTGAAGCGGGCGGCGAGTCTCGCCTTGAAGCCGTCCGGGTCCCCCACGGCCAGGACGTTGAGGTCCTTGAGCCAGTCGAAATCCGCCGCCAGGGCCGGGGACGCGGCGACCAACAGCACCGCGGCGGCCAGAAAAAATCCTCTGAATGTCTTCATATCCTCAACTCCTTATTCCCTCTCGGCGGCGGCAAGGGTCCACCGCCGCTTCAGGTTTGGATTCCGGGGTTGCCGGGTTCATGGCCGGAGACGGATTCGTCTTCGGAGGGGCCGCTCCGTACCCCTCCCCCCGTGATGAGGGTAGGAGATGCTCCCTTGGATGTCAAGAGGATCTTGGATGGGTCCGCTCAGTCTGATGGACCGCTTGCTGACGGGGATTCCCTGCGAACGGCCGTTCGCTGCAGAGTGGCTTCGTTGTGATATTATAATGGGTACGAATATGGCACAATCTGTTGTGGTGGCTGAAGTTGGCTGCCGACTCCCGAAGGATTCCCGCAGAACACATGAAATCCCGAGTGGCGCCATCCGGCAAGCAGCGAGAGCATCTCTTCCGTGATCTTCCCCTTGGCAATGAGCATCTTAAAGATCTTGTGCCGGAAGATGCCTTCCAGATTCTTCAACTCCAGGGGGGGCGCCACCCGGAACATGCCCTTTCCGTAGAAGCAGCCGTCCGTGATCAGGATATGGCAGTGGGGGGTGAAGCCGAGCAAGTCGCCGAAGGTCTGGATGGCGATGATGGCGCCGGGCAGAGGAGCCTTTTCCGGCACTACATCCTGCATGAAGGCCTTGAGCGATTCCCAGGCGCATCGGCTCAGCTCGTGCAGAAGGTGCCGGTCATAGAGAAAGTACCGTCGCAGGATCTTCGGGATGCTGAAGACGAAATGCCGGTGGGGCACCTTCTTTAGCACATTCGCACAGACCCATTCCCCGAATTCCACCACCCGCTTCTTTTTCGCCAAACGCCTTTTGTCTGACCTTGAGGTAAGATACGCCAGATCCTTGGCAATAGTATTTGTCGGGACATGCCTGGCCAAGGGCCTGGACATCCTCTAAAAGACTGCTTTGGGGCAGGACTCACGCCATCCGCCTCGATTTCGGCGGATTCAAACACGCTAGGGGGTTCCTGCCTCGGTGAAGGAAACGGGGCAGGGAAAGTTCGGCCATCGTCAGGTTAAAAAGGAACGAATTGAGTGCTGTCCCCCACGATTCCTGTTAAAGAAGCCCCCCCTGACGATTGATACGTGACCCTGACATAGCCCTGATAGATACTAACCGCCGTCATCTGATAGCCAGAGCCGGCAAAGCAGGACGGAACATTATAAAGGATATCAATGGTCGGGCTGGGCATTGTATTCTTGTATTTGACGGCATCCAGGTCGATTTTCATGCAGCTCATTCCAGAATCGGCATCTGCCTTTGGCACCGTGAGCACGAAAAACATCACAGCAAAGGCAAAGATAACACCAGACAGAAAACCAAGGACAACCCGCTTTTTCTCT
>JAJFUM010000054.1 GCA_021372415.1 Deltaproteobacteria bacterium | reverse complement strand
ATCGTTCTCATGGGGCAGCACCACCGTCACGCCCGTCTGATAGGCGCCGCGTTCCAGGGTGAAATGCCCGACCTTCACCCCGCCGACGTCGGTGATGGTCCCGTGTTCACCGCAAGGCAATACGCCGACATGAGGAATGGATGTTGCGAATTTCATAGACTTGACACCTTGATGAATGATGACGATTACGGCCGTTCCCCTCGAAACTGCCGAGTTTCACGACAGACCTTTTCCGCGCGGGAACCCCGCCAGAGGGATGGATGCTTACTCGCCGTAGGAAGCCAGATCTTTGTAACTCTGCAACTCCAGTTCGGTGAGCGCCTTCATCCTAGCCATGGATTCGTTCCGTTTGCTTAGCAACCACAAGTCCATGAGGACCTTGAAACTCGAGATCAATCCGACGTACGAATTGGTGTAGAGAAGAGAGGCGTTGGAATACATGATCACGTCGTCGGAAAGAGGATAGACGGGACACCTGGGAGAATCCGTGAAGAGACAAATCCTTACACCTTTCTTCTTCGCCAGGTGCGCGATCTGACTGTTCTCCCTCGAATAGGGCGGGACCGTCACCATGATGAGCATATCGTTCTTGGTGATGTAATTCAATTTCCCAATATAGTCCGCGATCGACCCGACGAGGGGGACCACCTGTTTGCCAAAATTCGAGGTGAGCAGGAAGCCGTAAAACTCGACGATGTATTTTGTGGAGCCGAAGCCACAAATGAATATCCGATTTGCGTTATCCATCTCCTTGATAATACTTGCATATAATGGGAGTCTGATGTTGGCCATGGTCTTTTTCAGGTTTTCAGACTCATAGCGTATCAATTTTAACAGTTGTCTTTCATCATCAAACGAAGTGAATCCGCTCAGCGAGATCTCACCGTAGGGGTTCAGTTGGTTCTTGATGGCTTCCTGCACCGTCTTCTTGAAATTCGCGTAGCCGGTAAAGCCGATTCCCTTCGCGAAGCGGACGATGGAGGCCTCGTTGACACCGATCAGCCTGCCCAGCGACTGGATCGAGGAAAACCCGACGCTTTGAGGGTTCTCCAGGACGAAGAGGGCGATCTTCCTGCTCGTTGCCTTCATGTCTGGAAGAGCCTCTTTGATCCGTCCGACGATCTGGGCCCAGGCATCTCGTGTTGTCGCGTTGCTATCAGGTGCCAATTCCGTCACTCCCCAGTTCCAGATGGAAGCACGTACTTGATTCTTCTTCCCATTCGTGGAGGCGCTGCATCAAGCCAATCCATCCGCGCATCGTCGTGATCGTTTCGCTGCGTGTTTCTTCCATCTTACTGGCTGTAGGCCTTCTCCCCCGCGATAAATGTCGCGACCACCTTGGCGGAGGGGATGTCGGCTTCCGGGACGCGCATCAAGTCCCGATCCAGCACGACGAAATCCGCCCATTTCCCGACCTCGAGGCTGCCCCGGCCGTCCTCCTCGAAGTTGGCACGCGCCGCCCAGATGGTCATGGCGCGGAGAGCCTGCTCCCGGGTAAGCGCGTTTTCCATCTGGAATCCTCCTTCCGGATAGCCGTCCCGATCCTTCCGGACCACGCCCGCGTGGAATCCGAGGATCGGGTTGATGCTCTCGATGGGGAAGTCGCTTCCGTTGGGCAGCCAGCCGTTCTCCTTCAGGAGATCCTGGTAACGATAGGCATGCTTGATCCTGTCGCCAAGGCGCGAGGCCGCCCACTTCATGTCGGATATGGCATGAGTGGTCTGGACCGAGGGGACGATGCCCTTCCTCCCGAACTTCGGCAGGTCCT
>JAJFUM010000028.1 GCA_021372415.1 Deltaproteobacteria bacterium | reverse complement strand
ACACCACAATGTTTACGACCACCGAGACGGCCAGGCGGGCGCCTCCCGGGAGTGTCATGGGTTTCCGGTCCACAATCGGCAGGTAGTCGGCGCGCGGATTGGCCATGGCTCCATCCTTTCTCCCTTGGGGGAACGCTGCGGCCGATAGGCGACCGGAGCATCGAACCGTCTTCGGATTCCCTCGATATCCCTTGTCCGGCCCAGGTCATGGATCAGTTTGATCCGCGCTTTGGAGCCGCTGAGACCCGGCGCGGGAACGGCCCTCATCACGATTGTCCCGCAGGTAAAGGTAAAGACGAAGGCCACCCTCGTTCGGCGCTATCGATATTCCGCCTCCATCATGAGCAGGCCGTACCGTGAAGAGTCTTGCCTGTGGTGGGCATCCCGATTCCGTGCTCCGCAGGCCGAGCCGGCCCCGTCCGTCCTGGTCTGCACTGGGGGAGGCCGGATTTGGCCTTGATAGCAAGTATATGAAGCGGACCAAGGGGTGTCAAGGGAATTGACCCCGGAGGGAGTTCAATCCCGCCGGCCTTGTGCCCGCCGGTCCAGGACCTCGGCCAGGATCGGCAGGAGGAACATCCCGAAGGGAAGCAGGAAGACCACCAGGAACGGGACGTAGAGGGACAGACGCCGCAGGTGGCTTTTGAGACGGTCCTTCTCCTCTCCGGTCCAGGGGCCCCCATCGTTGCGGCGCTTCATCAGGATTTTCATGAAATCGCTCAGATGGTCGCCCTCCCGGAGGATCAGGTCCCGGTGCCTGGCGATACGCGCTTTGAGAAACCGCTTGACCATCCCCTCACCCTTTCCCGATTCCCAGGCCCGCAGCCGTCCGGTCCTGGCGCCACCTCAGGCAGCCCATCGGCGTCAAAACCAACAGGGCCGAGCGTGAGACTGACAGGGCGTCACGGGGAGGGGCGCCTCTTCGCCTTCTCCTGGAAGAGCTGGCAGGCGATGCCGGAGTTCATGTAGACCTCCGTCGATGGCATCAGCCGGGACTTGAAGCCCACCACTCGGCACCCGTAGGGAAAGGCCGGCTCATGGGTGATGTAGAAGTGCCGGCAGGCCCGGCAGTCAATCTGCGGCGACCGCTCCTTCGGAGCCCCTTCCGGGGTCTGTTCCCTGTCCCTCTCCACCCGATGCCCTGTCCCCTTCTCCCGCCTGCGTGTTGCGGCCTCCGCAACGCGCAGGATCGCATCCAAATTCTCAGGATGCCTGTATCATACCTTCCCGGGACCCCTTTTTCAACGGTCCCGATTTCCCAGGCCTCAGTACTCCTCGAAGATCCGCCGGAGTTCCTTCAGGTCCTGCGTCCGTGTGAGTGCGAGCATCAGGAGGATCCTGGCCTTCTGTGGATTGAGCGTATTGGAGGAGATCATCCCGTCCTTCTCGTCGTCGCTGATGGGGGCCACCAGGCCGCTCCCGACGCGGCTGGCGCGGACCACCGCCACCCCTTTTGCCCGCGCCTCCCTGAGGGCCTCGTAGGTCGCCGGGAAAGACCCACCGTCCCCGACGCCGGCGTGGACGATCCCCCGCGCCCCGGCACGGAGCGCGGCATCGACCAGGTCTCTGGAGTCGTTCCCGTGGCCGTAGAGGATCTCCACGCGGGGGAACGCCTCGATCCCCTTGAGGCGGAACTCCGAGCTCACCGTGTGGCGCTTTGTCGTCGCCTTCACGAGCAAGGCCTGGCCGTTCATGACGTAGCCCAAGCACCCGAATTCGGGCGACCGGAAGGTATCGACGTTGGTCGTATGGGTTTTGGTCACATCGCGGGCTGCATCGATCCGCTCGTTCAGGGCCACGAGAACCCCCTGGCCTCGCGCCCGCGGGCTTCCCGCCAGGACCACGGCGTTGTAGAGGTTAAGCGGGCCGTCGGCGCTGATGGCCGTGGCAGGCCGCATCGATCCGGTGAGGACCACGGGTCCGTCGGCCTCGACCACGAGATTCAAAAAGTAGGCCGTCTCCTCCAGAGTGTCCGTCCCGTGGGTGATGACGATACCGTCCACCTCGCCGCTTGCCAGGAGGGCATTGACCCTGCGGGCCAACTTGAGAAGGAGTTCGTTGGTGATGTGGGCACTGTCGATGTTGGCGACCTGCTCGCCCGAGATCCTGGCCACCTGGGAAAGGCCCGGGACCGAGGCGATGAGCGTACCCACGTCGAGGACCCCGGCCTTGTATTCCGTGGTCGCTGTGGCGGACTGGCCCGCCCCGGCGATCGTCCCGCCCATGGCGAGGATCGCGACCCGGGGCAGGGGCTGCGCCTCACCGGCCCATCCGGTTCCCCCCCAGAAGATCAAGACCAACAACGCCAGCCACCGACCGCTCCATCTCGTCGCGTCACGTCTCCCCATACCCGCCTCCTTTGCAGTCCCCTGCTGGCAGTTGGCATAGCCGGGCCGCCGAATCGGTACCGGTCAAATCATTAAATTTCTGGAAGAATATACTCGAGAACCCGAAAGGTTTCAATCCGGAAAGTCCGAAGTCCCGCCGGGAACCGTCTTTGGCCCGGTAGTGGGGAGGGCCGCCGCGCCTGGCCCCCATCATTTTAAGGTTGCCAGGATTCGTGAATGGCTATACGATGGAAGCGGGTTCGCCCCCTGCCGATCGTCGTCATCCCTGCGGCACGGAGCGGGATCTTTCCTGGGCGAAGCCCCTCAAGCGGTTCAGACCCTTCCCGGGAAAGGGAACCATCAACGAAGAGGGAGGTGCAGCGGTGATGAAGAAGAGAAACGTTGTGATCGCTTGTCTCGTTCTGGTGGCGCTGATCGTCACCCTGATGGCCTGTGCCGGGTCACGGACCCAGGAGAGCGCAGGGGAATACATGGACGATTCGGTCATCACGACCAAGATCAAGGCCCAGATGGTGGGGGACGACTTCCTGAAATCCTTCCAGATCAGCGTCGAGACCTTCAAGGGCGTCGTCCAGCTGAGCGGCTTTGTCAATTCCCAAAAGGCCGCCGACAGGGCGGCGCAACTCGCCGCCAGCGTCAGGGGGGTGAAATCCGTCAAGAACCACCTGATCGTAAAATAGGCGCAGGGACCGCCTCACCCTTTACTTGGGATAGCCGACGGTCTGCCCCATGAGGGTCCTCTGCTCCGGACGGAGATTGAGGAGGTGCGCCATCGAGACCGGCCTCTCCCGCAAGGCGGCGAGCAGGCAAGGGTGGAGATTCGCGCGGCCCTTGAAAGGGCCTGAGGGGAAGCGCCCACCCTGGGCTCGGGTCCAGCGGGCTTGCCGATTCGGGACAGCTTACGAGACCGCCGGGCCCTTCAGTCGGGCATTCATCAACCCCGCCGTTTCCCGCATCAGCTGCTCGGCGATCTGGTCCACATGCCGGTTTCGCCAGTCCTCGATCCCGGTCCCCTTCACCCACTGATTGAAGGCCCCCATGGCCGGGCCGCAGTAAATCTGGTAATCGGCCTTGTTCGCGACATCCCCCTCCAGGGCCAGTGCCAGGGCCCGCCCGAAATACCAGCGGAAGACCAGGGCCATCCTCTGCTTCGGATCCTGCTCTGCCCTACGGATCTCCTCGGGATTATGCTTGAGCCAGTAGGCTCTCGTCTCTTCATAGACTTCGTCCAGCGTCCTCTTGAAGTACCGCTGCTCCAGGTCCTGCCGGGTCTTCGCGTCGATCCCGTCGAGGGAGTCGTGTCGGCGGTAAAGGTCATAGAGCTTGTTGGCCCGGAGGGGGAACATGATCCCCTTCCTGACGACCTGGACTTTCGCGCCGAGCGTAAAGAGGTCTCCGGCCGGGGCGTAGGCGGTGTCCTGCACGTCGAGCCCCTGCAGGATCTCCTTCACCGCGTCGCTGATCCTCGCCTCGGCCGTGCACTGGTTGATCGACCCGGTCACGATGAAATCGGCACCGAGCATGAAGGCGGCTGCGGCGGCTGCGGGCGTCCCGATCCCCCCGGCGGCGCCGACGCGGACTGTTTTGGCGTAGCCGTGCGTCCGGGCCATCTCGTCGCGGAGCCGGATGATCGCGGGGACCAGGATCGTCAGGACCCCCTGGTCCGTATGCCCCCCGGAGTCCGCCTCCACGCAGAGATCGTCGGCCATGGGGACCCTCCCGGCGAGCTCGGCCTGCTCCCGCGTGATCCTGTCATCCCGCAGGAGATCGGCAACGAGCCGTTCGGGAGCGGGGCTCAGGAAGAGCTTGGCGATCTCTGGACGGGAGAGCTTGGCGATGATCCGGTTCTTGATTCGGATCTCTCCTCCGGCCCCCCTCTCCAGCCCCGTCAACCGGTACCGCACCAGGGCAGGCGAGATCTGCAGGTACGCGGCGGCCTCCACGACCCTCACGCCGTATCTGAGGAAGAGATCGACCGTCTGCTCCTCCAGCGTTGGGTTGCCGAGCTGAAAGAGCAGGTTCATGCCGTAGGGCTTGCCGTCCGGGAGGCCCTCCTGAATCGTCCGGATGGCGGCCTCGATCCGGTCCGGCTCCAGGCCGCCGGTCCCGAAGAACCCCATCATCCCGGCCCTGCCGATCCGGATCACGAGTTCCTCCGAGGCGATCCCCTTGGCCATCCCCCCGGCGAGATAGGCGTACCGGAGGCGATAGTCCCCCTTGAACCCCCGGCTGCCCAGGGACTCGGCCGTGATTTCCCCTGAAGCGGCTCCCCCGACCTCGCTCTCATTAGCGCCGACCGCCGACGTTGCCATACGCCCATCCTTCCCGGGATCTGCTGGTGCTCCAAAATCCGTTTTCCATTGGAGCCCCTTCTGACGAGAAAAGGTCGCTCGTCCCTGCCGTCATCAAGTGAGTAGTGTCTAGACTAGTTGGAATATACCATGATTCGATCCGGTTACAAACGGAGAGTAACCGCCCATCCTGGGGTCGCGGATGATCGGCGGGCGTATGTCCGACAATCTCGGCCGGGAATCCCCGCTGTTCAGGGACTCCCGGCCCGTTCAGGATGCCGCCGGATGCGCTTTAGCGTTTCAGGATGGCCCGGACGCCCTTGAGGGCATCGGCCACATCCTTCTTGTCCTTGGCGATCTCTTCCCAGAGCGGCACCATGCCATCCTGCCACAGGGCGTTCTCCGCCGCCGTGGGGACATAGACCTTCGCCCTCTTCCTAGCCTCCTCCATGTCCGCCTTCAAGGTGTTCTTGCCGAACTGGACCGTGTTGTTCTCGATCGCCGCGCTGGCCTCTGCGATGATCTTCTGTTGGTCCGGCGTCATCTTCTCGAAGTAGCCCTTGTTCATGACGATGAAGGTGTGCACCGTGGAGATCGGCGTCATCAGGACGTAGGGGGCCGCCTCGTAGAGCTTCCGGTCCATGTAGGAGGCGATGGAATTGATTGCCCCGTTGATGGTGTTGCGCTGCAGCGCCAGGTAGACCTCAGCGCCGGTCATGAAGGACGGCCCCGCCCCCCACTTCTTGATGGCCAGGGCGTGCTCGGGGCTGGCACCCCGGATGATCTGGCCCTTGAGGTCCGCCGGCACCTTGATGGGCTTGGTCGTGAGGATGATCTGGTCGTCTGGAGAGGGCATGACCACCATGGCCAGGATCTTGACGCCCTTGCGTTCCGCCGCCTGCTTCCAGGCGGCCCCCACCTCCGACTTGTAGACGGTCCAGGTCTCGTCGAGGCCCCGGAAGAGGTAGGGCATCATGAAGACCTTCATGGCCGGGACGAGCTGATTCTCGATGTACATGGTGAAGCCGCAGCCGGACTCCAGGGCACCCGTCTGGACGGCCTTGAGGACCTCGTTGTCCCTGAAGAGCTGGGCGGAGTGGTACACTTGGACCTTCATATCGCCCTTGGAGTTCTTCTCGACCAGCTTGGCCCATTCGATGTACTGCTGCGTCAGGAAATGGTTCTCCGGGGCCCCGGAGCTGAAGCGGATCGTCAGTGGGGACGCGTTTGCTACTGCCAGGCCAAGGCCCAGGATCAGAAACGCGACCAACAGGCCGCACCACAGAATTCTCTTTTTCATGAATCGCCTCCTCATTATCGTCTTTGATCGTATCGCGGCTTCCCCCGTCTTATCCACTATTATGGGCCTAGGCCCCCAGCAGGAGCGCGGGGAGCCACAGGGTGATCGAAGGAAAGATGCAGATCAGGGTCAGAAAGAGCACGATGATCGCGATGAAGGGGACGACGCCCCTGGCCACCTCGGCTGCGGTCGCCTTCCCGATGTCCTGGAGAATGAAGAGGTTGATCCCCTCGGGCGGCGAGATCAGGGCCAGCTCGCCGACGATCACCTGGAGGATCCCGAACCAGATGCCGTTGAAGCCCAGGGCCTTCATGATGGGGTAGAGGATCGGCACCGTGATGACCATGATGGAGACCGCCTCCAGGGGGCCGCCCATGATGATGAGGAAGACCACGATCATGGCGACGTAGGCCCAGTCGGGAAGGCCTGCGGAATTGACCAGGCCCAGGAGCTGCTGGGTGATCTGCGTCATCGTGATGAGGTTCCCGGTGATGTTCGCCCCGATGATGATGAGGATGATCATGGCGGCGATCTTCCCCGCCTTCATGATGCTGGCCATGAGCTGCCCGGCGTTCATCGTGCGGTACCAGAGGGTGCACAGGAAGATGCTGTAGAGGACCGCCACGGCCCCGGCCTCGGTCGGCGTGAAGAGGCCCGAGTAGATGCCTCCCATGATGATGACGACGACGATGAGCCCCCCCAGGCCTTCCTTGAAGGCGAGGGCAACCTCCCGGGCGCTCGCCCTTTTGTCCCGCTGGATGTTCTTGTCCTTCAGGCCGACGTAGACCATGTAGGCGATGAACATCAGGGAGAGGATGATCCCCGGCAGGAGGGCGCCGAGGAAGAGCTTGCCCAGGGACTCGAAGGTCAGTGCCGAGTACATGATCAGGGCCAGGCTCGGGGGAAAGAGGATCCCGAGGGTGCCGCCGGCTGCCAAAAGGCCGATGGAGGTCTTTCGGCTGTAGCCCCGCTTGATCATCTCGGGCAGGGCGATGACACTGACCGCCGCGGCCACGGCCACGCTCGACCCGGTCATGGCGGAAAAGATCCCGCAGAAGATGATGGCCGCGATCCCCATGCCCCCCGGGAGATGGCGCACCAGGGCGTTGGAGAAGTTGAACATCCTCGGGCCTATTTTCCCCGCATCCAGGATCGTCCCGGAGAGGAGAAAGAGAGGAAAGGCCATGATCATGACGCTGTCCGCAGAGGCATAGGCCGTCATGGGGACGTGGACCAGGGCGTCGGCACCGCCGAGCAGAAGATAGAGGCCGAAGACCCCGAAGAGCCCCATGGCGTAGGAAACGGGCATGCCGTTGAAGAGGAGGGCGAAGAAGAGGAGCAACAACCCCAGCCGCGGCTCGATCTTGAGCAGGACGAGGCTCAGGACCAGGAGGGCCGAAAAGACGATCGCGACGGCCAGGGCCGCGGGCGTGGCGTCCCGGAGCGAATACTCCGCGGCGCAGCCCCGCCTTGGGAAGAGGTCGTCCTTCAGGAATTTGAGGAGCTGGAGGAACATCAGAAAGCCGCCCGCGGGCACGAAGGCCTGGGGGATCCAGAGGGGAATCTGGAGGGTCTGCGTCACCTCCTCCATGACCAGGGAGCTCTGCACCATCTTGATCCCGTACCAGGTCAGGACGGCGCAGTAGAGAAGCCCCAGGAGAGTCGTAAAGAGTTCGAGGAAGAAGACGGACCTTCTCGGGACCATGGCCGTGATGAAATCGACGCGGGTGTGCCCCTTTTCCTGGAGCGTGTAGGCAAAAAGCAGAAAGGAGGCGACGATGGTGACCAGGCTGCTGACCTCCATGACCCAGGTCGTGGGACTACGGAAGACGAAGCGCATGACCAC
>JAJFUM010000013.1 GCA_021372415.1 Deltaproteobacteria bacterium | reverse complement strand
CGAAACAAAACTGGAAGGCGGTACCGGCCCCTCGTGAGAGCCGCTGTTTTCTATCGCTTTGGTTTCCTTACGGATCTGAGATGCCATGCCCAAGGGCTTCGATCCCTTGGAAGGATCGGTCGTCCGGGGCCCATGTCCCGGAAGAACAGGCATGGGACCGATGAATATGACGACAGGATGCTTTTGCTCCCCGAGACGGGGCGGCCGATCCGTTCATGTCGGGAAGGGTAGGGAAGATGGCAGTGAATTTCATTGACACTGTCCCCCCTTTTTTCTATATTTTTATGGAGAGTAACGAGGAGAAGAGCGAATCGGGATGGAGATCAAATACAAGATCTGGATCGAGAAGGACGGCAGGGTCCTCTTCGGCAGGGGGCGTGACGATATCCTCACGGCCATCCGGGAGATGCACAGTCTCAACGCAGCCGCCAAGAAGCTCGAGATGTCCTACCGAGCCGCCTGGGGGCGTCTGAGGGCCTCAGAAGAGCGGATGGGCATGAAGCTCGTCGAGGTCGACGCGAGCGAAAAAGGCATGAACCTGACGACGCAGGCCATGGCCCTCATTGAGCGTTTCGAGAAACTGGAGCGGGACGTGGCTGCCCTCCTGGCAGAGGCCAATCAGGACTTCGCTTCGTTGACGACGGACAGGAAGAAATCCTCCTGAGGAGGCCGATGCCTCGGCCTCTCCCTTCCCAACCCTTCCCTTCAGGCGGCGCATGCGCCCGGCGGTGCGTCGTCGAGCTTCACGGTCTCGAGATAGGGGGACTCTCCTTGACACCCCCTGCAGCGGTCTCCGTGCCCCAGCGGGTAGGCCTCGCCGCAGACCGGACAGGGGGTCACGGGGCCGAGCTTCTCTCGCCTGAGTTTTTCAGGCTCCACCAGGACGCTCTGGATGCTCAGCAGCCTGTGTCCCGCCTCTTTGACCTGATCGATCAGCCGCTGTAAATCCTGGTCCTTTTTCGGCTTCAGCTTGAGATACCATTGGTGGACCTCCGGCCAGGCCTTGATCTTTTCCATATCCAGATAGACCCGCACCCCCCGGCCGCCCTTTTTTTCGTACAGGGTCACCGCGAAACGCCCGAAATCCAGGACCTTCAGCCAGCCGTTTCCGATCGTGCAGGGGGTGAGCAGTTGGACCGCGTCGGGAAGGCAGACCGGGGTCTCGCAGATGGCGTCGAAGAACTCCCCGTCGGGCAGCCGTTTGAGGGCCAGATCGACGATGAAACCGCCGACGAGGAGCCCTGGTGCCAGGTTGCCGTGGAAGGACTTGACCAGATGGATGTACTCTTCGTAGGAATAGGAACCGATATTCATCGTGCGAACACTCCAGAAGGTTAGTAGACCAAGGCCAGGCGCTGTTGCCGCGCGGCCTTCGGCGTCGCCTCCGCGGGAGGCGCCCCCGCGATGGTCCGTTGCAGCCAGTCCCTGTCGATCCGGCCCTCAACGAGGGGCAGGATCTCGTCGGCCAGATAGAGGGCCTCGTTGATGTCGTGGGTCACATAGAGGATCGGGCAGGAGAGGGTCCCCTTGATCCTCTTGATCTCCTCCCGCAGGCTGCGGCGCGTGACCACATCCAGGGCGGAAAAGGGCTCGTCCAGAAGCAGGATCTTCGGCCGCCGGGCGAGGGCTTGGCAGAGGGCGCATCGCTGGCGCTCCCCGCCGGAGACCTGGTGCGGCTTTCTGTTTCGCAGATGGGCGATCCCGAAGGTTTCAAAGAGGGTCTCGACTTCCTTTTTGTCTGCCGCGGCGAAGGCGGCGTTCTCAAAGAGGTTCAAATGCGGGAAGAGGGTATACTCCTGAAAGACGTAACCCAGGCCCCGCCTCTGCGGGGGCAGGAAGACGGTTCCGCCCCGGGACGAATCGAACCAAGTCCGGTCCCGATAGACGATCCGCCCCTCGTCGGGTCTTTCGAGGCCCGCGATCATGCGGATGAGGGTGGTCTTGCCCCCGCCGGACGGCCCGATCAGGACGAGCAGCTTTTCGTCGGTGCAGGCGAAATCCAGATCGATCGAAAAGGTAGGAAGCTGCTTTTTGAGTGTAACCTGCAGCGTCATCTTCAAACCTCCCTGGTGAGCCGATTGACGATCAGCAGGAACAGATAGCTGATCGGTACAAAGGCCAGAGACATCCATGCCGCTGCGTCGTAATTCATGGCCTCCACCGCCTCGTAGACGGCGATGGAGGCGACGCGGGTCTCCCCCGGCAGGCTTCCGCCGACCATCAGCAGGACGCCGAACGCCCCTATGGTGTGCAGAAAGATGAGGATCGCCGCAGCCGCGACGCCGCTGACGCTGTTGGGCAGGACGACCCGCAGGAAGGTGGCCGTCCGGGAGAGGCCCAGGACATAGGCGCTTTCCAGGAGGCGGCGGTCGATCTTCTGGAAGGCGGCCTTCATCGGCTGGATGGCGAAGGGCAGGCTGTACAGGACCGAGGCGGCCGCGATCCCGATAAAGGTGAACAGGAGCGATCCGCCGGTCAGGGCCCCCCAAGCCCTCCCGAGAGTCCCTTTCGGCCCCATGAGGATCACCAGGTAAAACCCGAGGACCGTGGGCGGCAAGGCCAGGGGCAGGTTCACCAGGGCCTCGAGGAGGGACTTTCCCGGGAAGCGCCGGAAGGCCAGGAAGAAGGACAGGGGCGCCGCCAGGACGACAAGGGCCACCGTCGTCACGAAGGCGAGCTTCAGGGTGACGTAAAAGGCCTGGACGTCCATGCTACCGGTACCCCGCCGCGGTCTTGATCGCGCCGACTTCGGGGCCGAGGAGGAAGGCGGCGAAGCGATCCGCGGCGCCGCGCTGGGCGGTCCTCTTCAGGACGCAGGCGGCCTGCATGATGGCTGGCGCCTCTTCGACGGGATAGAAGCAGCCGCTTTTCCCCTTGGCGGACACGGCGGAGGAGAGGGCGCAGAAGCCGGCGTCCGTCGCCTCCGTCGAGGCGTACTGGAAGGCCTGGGCGATATCCTGGGCCGTGATCCACTTCTTCTGCAGCGGCTCCCAGAGGCCGGTCTTCTGGAGGGCGGTCCTGGCGGCCGTGCCGTACGGGGCGGTCTCGGGATTGGCCAGGGCGATCCTCTTGACGGCCTCATCCTTCACGGCCTCCTGCCAGTCTTTGGCCCGGCAGAAGTCCTTCCTGGCCGACCACAGGACGCATTGCCCCTTGGCGTAGACGAAAGGCTTATCGGCAAGGCCGTCCTTGTGGAGGCGAGCGGGCCGGTCTTCATCCGCTGAAAGGAAGAGGTCGTAGGGGGCGCCATTGACGATCTGGGCGTAGAGGTTCCCCGAGGAGGAGAAAGTCGCTTCGACCTTCACCCCTTCTTTCTTTTCAAAGGCGAGGGAGATTTCCTTGAAGACGCTCAGGTAATTGGCCGCGACGGCCGCGTGGATCTTCTCCTGGGCCGCAGCCGGAAAGGGACCGAGCAGGATCAACGTGATCAAAAGGAAAAGAACAGAAAGAACCCAGCCGAATCGTTTCATCGCTTCCTCCTCATTATGTTATGAATGACTTATATTACCTATAGCATAAATGCGAACGCCATCAAATATTAGATTAAGATTACTCCACATTAATCGGGTCCATCCTTTCATCGATTGCAAGCGCTTTACTTTTCTAAAGGCAAGAAGCAGACCAGGATAAGAAAGGAGCGGTGTTTGAGTGAGGAAGAGTATAAAATATATATTGATTTTAGACTATTGCGAACAATCAAATGCCCATGGTCTTTCTAAAATCAATATAAGTGGCCATCATCAGGCAGGTGCAGAAGCGACATAAAAGTATTATAACTCACCTAAGACTACAGAGTCGTAGGAATTTCATGCCTGACTGGTCGAAGTAGTCCCAATTGAAACCTGCTGGATGAATCCAGTCTCCTTGTTTGTTGACTTCAATAAATTAAATCAAAGCAAACCGATACATTTTCCGAACCCGGGGAAAATCCTTTTCACGATCCAGTGGTTGGGATTCCCAACGGATCCCCTGCTGTTTCACGCCTGAAGCCGGGCGGGAGGCCTGGGAACACCCGTTCAGCCCCGTCCGGCTCGTCTATTTCTTCTTCAGCTTCCCAATCTGGACGGCGCAGGCCTTGTACTCGGCAGTCTGGCTTACAGGATCGTAAACGGAGTTGGTCAGCCAGTTCGCGCAATTCTCGCGGAAATGGAAAGCCATCCAGACCAGGCCGGCCGGGATCTGGTCGGTCACGTTGGCCCGGACAACCACTTCCCCGCGCCGCGACCGGACAGAGATCATTTCCCCGTGCGCGATGCCCCGGGCAGCGGCGTCCTGTGCGGAGATGTCCGCCGTCTCCTCGCCCAGAAGGTCGTTGAGACCGCCGGAGCGTCCCGTCATCGTCCGGGTGTGGTACTGATAGAGGCGCCTTCCGGTGCTCAGGACCAGCGGGTACTCCCTGTCCGGCACTTCGGCCGGCGGCGTCCAGTCGATTGCGTTGAAGACGCCCAGCCCGCAGGTGAAGCAGCCCTCCTTGTGGAGGAAGGCGGTCCCGGGGTGGTCTTCAGCCGGCACGGGCCACTGGAGGCCGTCGCCCTCCAGGCGGGCGTACTTGATCCCCGCCATCGAGGGGGCGAGTTTGGCGATCTCGTTGTCCCAGATCTCCTGCGCGCTGTTCGATTCCCAGTTGTGCCCCATCCTTCTGGCGATCTCCTTGAAGATCCACCAGTTCGGCCTGGCCTGTCCCGGAGGGGGGCCGGCCGTCCGCACGCGGTTGACCCGCCGCTCGCTGCTGGTGAAGGTGCCGTCGTTCTCGCTCCAGCCGGCGGCGGGGAAGATGACATGGGCGAAACGGGTCGTCTCGGTCATGAAGAGATCCTGGCAGACGGTGAATTCGGCCGAGCTCAGGCAGTGCTCCACGTGCCGGATATCCGGTTCGGTGTTGGCGAGGTTTTCGCCGAAGATGTAGAAACCCTTCACCTTGCCCCCGGCCAGGGCCTCGACCATCTGGGGAATCATAAGACCCGGCTTGGCCGGCAGGTCCTTGACCTTCCAGGCTGCCTCGAACTTGGCCCTGATCTGGGGGTCGACGACCTTCTGGTAGCCGTGGAACACGTTGGGCAGGGCGCCCATGTCGCAGGCCCCCTGGACGTTGTTCTGGCCCCGCAGGGGGTTGACTCCGCCGCATTCGAAGCCCACGTTTCCCAGGAGCATCTGGAGGTTGGCGCAGGACATGACGTTGTTGACGCCGCAGGTGTGCTCGGTGATCCCCAGGGTGTACATGAGCATGGCCGGCTTGACGGCGGCCATCCGCCGCGCCACGTCCCGGATTGTCTCGGCGCTGACCCCGCTGATCCCGGCGACCTTCTCGGGCGGATACTCCTTGACCTTGCTGGCCAGATCGTCGAAACCTGCGGTGCAGGATTCGACATATTTCCTGTCGTAGAGGTTCTCCTCGATCAGGACGTTCATCACCCCATTCAGGAAGGCGACGTCCGATCCCACCTTGATCTGGACGTGCAGGTCGGCAAAATCGACCAGCGGCGTCCGGCGCGGGTCGATCACGATCAGCCTGGCCCCGGCCAGGACCGCGTCCTTGACGAAGGTGGCAGCCACCGGGTGCGCCTCCGTCATGTTGGAGCCGATCACCATGAGCTGCTTGGCTTTGGCAAAATCCCTGAAAGAATTCGTCATGGCGCCAGAGCCGAATGAGGTCGCGAGACCCGCGACCGTGGGGGCGTGTCAGGTACGGGCGCAGTGGTCGATGTTGTTTGTCTTGAACACCGCCCGGAAGAGTTTCTGCATCTGGTAGGAATCCTCGTTGATACTTCGGGCGCAACTGACGCCCGCCACGGCGTCCGGCCCATGCTTCTCGATGATCCCCTTGAACTTCGCAACGACCAGGTCCAGGGCCTCGTCCCAGGAGGCCTCCCGGAACTCGCCGCTTTCCTGACGGATCAGCGGCGTCTTGAGGCGTTCCTCGGAGTAGAGGAAGTCGTAGCCGAAGCGTCCCTTGACGCAGAGCCGTCCCTGGTTCGGTTCGGCCCCCTCGACGGCCGTGACCTTCGCGATCCGGCCGTTTTTTACGTGGAGGAGTTGCTGGCAGCCCACGCCGCAGTAGGGGCAGGTCGTCCGGATCTTCTGGGTCTCCCAGGGCCGCCCCATTCCCCTGGCCTTCTTCTCCGTCAGGGCCCCGACGGGACAAACCTCGACGCACTGGCCGCAGAAGACGCATTCGCTGTCGGTGTAGGGCCCGTCGCCGCCGGTGACAACCTTGCTCTCCGACCCGCGATAACCCAGGGTGATGGCCCGGTTCACCACGACCTCGTTGCAGGCCTGGACGCATCGGCCGCAGAGGATACAGCGGCTGAAGTCGCGCACGATCAGGGGGTTCTCATCTTCGGTGGGGTAGCATTTTTCGGGAAGGGGAAACTTTATCTCGGTGATCCGGCATTCATAGGCCAGATCCTGGAGGCGGCAGTTCCCGTTCGCTTCGCAGACGATGCAGTTGTGATGGCCGCTCGACAGGAGGAGCTCGACGACGAGCTTGCGCGTCCGGAGGACTCTCTCGCTGTCGGTCCGGATCTCCATGCCCGGCGTCACAGGCGTCGAGCAGGAGGCCACCAGGGACCGCGCCCCTTTGGCCGCCACCAGGCAGACGCGGCAGGCGCCCGTCGGGGTGGTCCCCTTGAGATGGCACAGGGTCGGTATGGTCACCCCCGCCTCGCGGGCGGCTTCGAGGATCGTTTGACCCGGGTTGAAAGGGGTTTCTTTTCCGTTCAGGATAAAAGTGGGTTCGGCCATGGACCCTCCTCCGGGTGAGCCATAGAGATCACAGATTAAGAAAAAAGATGATGTCATAAAGATATATTGCGAGCGCCTCTCATATAATAGGGGCTTCCGGGTTGTCAATTATGTTATCTAAGGCATAATTTATCGATCGCCATGCGCAACGCCGGGGCCGCTGGCCGCCGATCTGCGTGAGCTGCGGGCACATTGCCTTTGGCAGGCTTCCCTTGGATTGGATGATGTGCGCCGGGGATATCTGTGGCATGTGGAGAAGATTCCGGAGGCTGGGAAGTACAACCCCGGTCAGAAGCTGTTTTTTCCGGCGGTGGCGGTTTTCGGGGCGCTCATGGTTTTGACGGGGCTCGTCATGTGGTTTCCGGGACCCGGGTGGTATGGCCTCTGCCCCCGCCGCCTTCGCTTCCGCTAACAAAGCATTAAGTATGCCATGCCTGTCTATCCATCGATTTAGTCAATACTTAATATTGTTTTTTCTATTTGATTTCCCCGATATAGAATGCCATATATCATGACCATCAGCGTTATATGAGTTCTTTGTCCCATGTGGATGTTGTCCAGTACCGATGAATCAAATGAGCAATTTGCAGACGGAGGCCCTTATGAAGACAAAAACCACGATTTTCTTTGCGGCAATGGTCTTGATGTGGACATCCCTGTTCGTTGGAACTTCCCTGGCGCAGGGAAAGCTTGAAAAGGAACTTGTCGTCAGATCCGAAGCCCACGAGGAGCTCCTCCTCATGCTGAAAAACGAGTTTCAGAAGCTCCATCCCGAGACGGAAGTCATCATCACCAACATGGACAGCAGCGTGTCCTACAAGAAGTCTTTTTCCGAAATGCCGAATCCCCAGGCGGATATCCTGACGACGAAGAAGTATTTCTTCATCCAGGGTCTGGCTGACTCGAAAAGAACGCTGGGATACCCCATGTTCGAGAAATACCTCTCGCCGGAGCGGAAACGCTTGACGCCGGTCCTTTTGGACGCCGAGGGGTATTACCAGACCGAGCGATGGGGTGCCAGGGCCATCATCTATCACGTCGCCGCGGAGAAGAAATACGGCCCCATCGACAGCTTCGCGGATCTGCTCAAGTGGAAGGGGACGTTCGACTATCCCAATCCCATTACCACCGGCGCCGGCTTTTCCGCAGTACAGACCATGATTCAGGATTTTCCCAAAGACAAGAGCGGCACGCCGAAGGAGATCTGGAAACGGGGATATGAAAATCCCCTCGGCGGTGTTGAATATGCCGCGATGCTCAAGAAAGCCCACCCGGAAATGTCGCATGCGGGAACCAGCCCGATGGGCCAGCAGTTCAGCCGGGGCGATCTCGATGCCATGTGGAACTTCGACATATGGTACTATCAGGGCGTGCTGAAGGACGGGCTGAAGATCAAGGCCTTCTACCCCAAGGAGGGGACGATCATCTCCGCCAATGATGTGGCCATCCTGAAAAATTGCCCGCATCCTAAGGCGGCCCGCGCTTGGATCGATTTCGTGCTCTCGAAGAAAATCCAGACGCTCTTCATGGAGACCACCTTTTACCGTACGGCCGCAAAGGACGTTCCGATCCCCGCAGCCATGAAGAAGATCGAGATCGCCAACCCCGAAAGGATCAATCTGGAAGTCGATGAAGAGTACGTGGCCAAGAGGACGAAGGAGTACAAGGCCCTCTGGGAAGAGAAGATGTCGAAGTAAGGATTCCGGTCCCGACGTCTGGGCGGTTGCGAGAACGACGGCAGCCGCCCCGGAGATTTCTCATGTCCGCCAACCTATTCTTCAGCAGAAAGCTGACATTCATGCGCTCGGCGCTCTGGTTTGCCATCGTCGCGGCGCCCTTTGCCCTCTTTGCCATCTATCCTCTGCTGGTGGTGCTGAAGGCCAGCTTCATCCCCAGCGATCTGATGGCGCCGAAGGGTTTCTTCGACAAGATTCACTTCTTCCTGACGAACTTCACCCTGAAGTTCTACGGGAAGATCCTGATCCCCAGGTATTTGCATGAGTTCAACAACACCCTGATCTTCGCCGGCCTCAATACGGTGGTCAGTCTGTTCGTCGGAACGGTGCTGGCGATTTATCTCCACCAGCGGAAATTCTGGGGCAGCCGCCTGCTTTCGTCCCTGCTGATCATCCCGTACATCATTCCCAATTACATCCTCGTCATTGCGGTGATGGCCTTCACGGGGAACAATGGCCTGATCAACATGGCTCTGCGCTGGGCTCTGGGGAATCCGGATTTCGCTCTTCCGCTGAAGATTATGCACACCTATCATGGCGTTCTGCTGGTGTTCATCTTCCACGGCATCCCCCTGTCCGCGTTTATCATTTCCGCAGTCCTGGCCTCAATCGACAAGAGCTACATGGAAGCGGCGGTCGGGCTTGGCGCTTCTCCCCTGAAGGCCATTTTCCGGGTTGTGCTGCCGCTCACCGTGCCTGGAATCATAGCGGCCGGTTCCATCATCTTTTCCCAAACGATGTGCAATTACGTCATTGTCGTGCTGATGGGCGGAACGTCCTATGCCAACCTCGCCGTGGAGATATTCAACCAATATTTCGGCTATGACACTTTTGACTTTGCATCGGCCCTGTCGGTTATCTTGTCTGCGATGACCATGACCATCATGTATGTGTATTTTGCGCTGATCAGAAAGAGGGCGTGATGAGGAACGACAAGGGGAAGACCGCACTTCGCCGGGTGGGGATGAAGATATCCGACAGCGTCATGACGTTGTTCATTGTCATCTTTACCATGGTGCCGCTGGCCGTGATCCTGTTGCTTGCCTTCGGCAGCAACTGGGGCGTGTCCTTCCGCTGGGGATTTACCCTCGAATGGATCGTCAAGGTGCTTGTCCATTACAAAAGCGCCTTTCTGTACAGCATGATCATCGCCACCATTACCATGCTGCTGACCCTGCTGTTCGGAACGTTGGCGGCCTACGGAATCATCACGAAGAAGATCCGCAGGGCCGGCATGCTGCTGGATGCGATCATCATGCTGCCCTTGACGATTTCCCATATCGTCATCGGATTGGCCCTTATCCTGACCTATAATTCTCCCCCGATCCGACTGCATGGCACCATCTGGATCATCATTATCGGCCACTTCATCGTTGCCATGCCGATCGCCTATCGGACGATCAGCGCGACTCTGGAATCCATAGACCTGTCTCTGGTCGAAGCCGCGAAGGGTCTGGGGGCCAGCGAGGCGATGGCCGTTTACAAGGTGATTATGCCTTTGGCCCTTCCCGGGCTCATCGCCTGCTCCATGTTCTCCTTTATCTCGTCCATCGGCAATTACGCCCTGACGTTGATGGTGGCGCCGGAACGGATCAAGACGTTGCCCCTGCAATTGGTGGCGTTCATCTCCTCCGAGGTGGGGGCCTTCAACAATTTCAACCTGGCGGCGGCATTGAGTTTGTTCATCATCGTTACCATCTTTGTGGTCGACTTCGTGATTAAGAAAATCACCGGTGCCAGTTGGCAGGAGAAGTTATCGATGTAAGGACACTTCCCAAGAGGCAGGGCGATCATGAACGATTATGTGAAAATCAATCATTTGACGAAATCTTTCGGGTCCACTGTTGCTGTCAACGATGTCAGCTTCAGTGTCAGGAAAGGGGAATTCTTCACCTTCTTAGGGCCGTCCGGCTGCGGCAAAACGACATTGCTTCGGTGCATCGCCGGTTACGAAATCGCGGAGACGGGCCAGATTCTGATCGGTGATACGGATATCCGGGATATCCCCCCCAGCAAGAGGGACATCGGCTTCGGTTTTCAGAGTTATGCGCTATTCCCGACCATGACGGTCTTCAAGAACATCGCGTTCGGCTTGGAAATGCGCAAGGTCGGTGCGGCGGAAATCAAGGAAAAGGTCATGGACATGATCGATTTCGTCGGACTCTCCGGCCTCGAGGGAAGGAAGCCCAAACAACTCTCCGGCGGCCAGCAACAGAGGGTGGCCCTGGCCAGGGCGCTCGTGATCCAGCCGCAGATCCTGTTGCTTGACGAGCCCCTTTCGAACCTCGACGCGAAGCTGAGAATAGAGATGCGCGTCAACATAACCCGGATACAGAAAAAGCTGAACATCACCACGATCTATGTCACCCACGATCAGGAAGAGGCCTTTGCCGTGTCGGATCGCATCATGGTGATGAAAGGCGGCGTAAGCCAGCAGATTGACGTTCCTTCAAGGCTGTACTATCAACCGGCCAATGAGTTCGTGGCCAAGTTCATCGGCCAGACGAATTTGATCAAGGGCAAGTACGTGAGGTCCGATGCCGATTACTTGATCATGAGCGCCCTCGGTACCGAGTTGCGCGTACCGAGGCCCCCTGATTTCCGCGAAGAAGCCCTCCATGACCCCCTATCCCTGACGGTCAGACCGGAGCATATCATGGTTAATCCCGGAGAGCGGTACGAGAATACCCTTTCAGGGATCATCACGGATTGCCAATTTCAGGGGGCGTTCATTGCTTTCTACATTCAGGTCGACGGATTGGAACTTATTGTCAAGAAGCAGGGGTTGACCAAAGAACAACTGACGGTCCAACCCAAAGAGGGCGATACCGTACAGCTTGGATTCGCGTCGGATGTATGTGCGGTAACGTTATAAGGAAGCAGGGGTTCGGCTTGACCCCGGCCCTATAAAGAGAGCAGGGTGCACGAAAGACGATGATCATTATTGCTCACCGTGGTGGAGACCGCTTCTTCCCTGAAAATTCCATTGCAGCCATTCATCATTCCTTCCAGAGCGGTGCGGACTTGGTGGAAATCGATGTCCGATTGAGCCGGGACGGTGTTCCCGTGGTCATTCACGACAAGAACCT
>JAJFUM010000471.1 GCA_021372415.1 Deltaproteobacteria bacterium | reverse complement strand
GGGCCGTGTCCTTAATTTTTGGGAGGGTCCGGCCACTACAGCGGCCCGTTCTTCCCTTTGTGGATGACGAGGGCGTTTTCGATGAGGCGGCCGATGATCATCGACGGGAGCATCCCCGCACAGGCCGCCTGCTCGAAGAAGAAGGAAGAGGGGGCCATTCCCGAGGCGGAGTTGGGGTCCGTGATCAGGACGCGGCCGTCGGCCAGGTAGAAACCGTCGATCCGGCCGTAGGAGCGGAAGCCCAGGGCCTTGAAGGCCCGGACGGCCTCCTGCTTGATCGCCGCCACAGCCGGGGCCGGGATGTTCTTGGGCGGCGTGAACTTCCGGCAGCGGCCGGGCATGTACTTGTCGTCGTAGGTGAAATACTCGCTCTCGGGGGTGATCTCGGTCACCTCCAGGGCCTGGGGCTCGCCCTCTTCCTCCAGGATGATGGAGGAGAACTCCGTCCCTTCCAGGAACTCCTCGACGAGCACCGCCTTGTCCCACTTCAGGGCCTCCTCCATGCCGCGGACGAGCGACGCCTCGTCCCGGACCAGGGTGACGCCGATGCTCGACCCCTCGCGGGGGGGCTTCGTGACCAACGGGAGCTTGAAGCGTCCAAGGAGCATCGCCGTGACCCCTGGCCGGTCGCTTCGCCACTGGTCCTCGTGGATGAGGTCGCTGTCGGGGACGCCGATCCCCTCGGCCCGGAGGATCATCTGCTGGATGTGCTTGTCCATGCCCAGGGCCGAGGCCAGGACGCCCGGGCCCGTGTAGGGGATCCTCAGGAGTTCGAGGAGCCCCTGCATGCAGCCGTCTTCCCCGAATTTCCCGTGGAGGGAGATGAAGGCGAAGTCGATCTCCTGCCTGAGCTCCTCATAGGCGATGCGACGCGCCTCCGTCTCGAGGCGCTCGGTGATGTCCGTCGTCGTGTTCTGGGAGATGAGCTGCCAGGGGATCACCCAGAGGCGGCCCTGGCCGTCCATGAAGATCGCCTTGGGGTCGTAGGCCTCCCGGTCGAGGTTGTCGAAAACGTTCCGGCCGCTGTTCAGGGAAACTTCCCGTTCCGAGGACATCCCTCCCAGGACCACACCCACCCGCAATCTTTCCATATCCATCCATTCCCTTTCTTTTTATTCCTTACCGGCAACGGAACGAGGGTTTCGCAGGGGTCGGAAAAAGATCCTGAGCCCCGAGCAACCTTCCTCTGTTGCCGGTTTTCACAGATCCCAGACGAACGTCACGCCGCTCGTGGGGAAGATCCAGGCGTCGTTGCCGAGCTTCAGCGTGACCGATTCCCCCTCCCGGCGAATCACCTCGGGATAGGGGTGCTTTCCCGCGAAGAACCCCACGTCCCGGACATTCCGGATCCCCGTTCCCTGGTACTCGAAGGAGATCTCCATTCCCCGGGTCGGGTAGACCAGGTAGGCCGAGAAGAGCCGGTTGTCCTTGAGTTGCTTGGTCTCGATCTCGATCTCAAAGCGGACCTGGCGGTTGAGCTTCCCCTTGAGCGCCTCCGAGCCGCACCAAACCTCGTAGCCGCGCGGGCCCTGCTCCGTACGGAGGATCGGAACGTCCGCCTGATCGATCCGCACGCAGTTCACCCGGAAATCCCGTTCGGGGACGAGGTCCTCCCCTCGGTTCAGGAGCCAGCGGTACTCGCAGCGCTTGTCCTCGAAGAAGGCGGCAAGCTGCTCATTGTCGAGGGCGCAGCCGATCATGAACATCTCGTTGCGCAGGGCCTTGGTGTATTCCACGCGGGTCGTGACCCGGAAGTAGTCCCGTGTCGGTGGGTCCGGTGTTCCCTTTTCGAGGGAGAACTCCTGGACCCGGATGGCGTAGCGGAAGTCGTCGCGGAGCTCGAGCTGGCGGTCCTCCTTGCCGAAGAGGGTCTCGAACATCTCGTAATAGATCGCGTCCCCGAGCTCCTCATTGCGGGCCCGGGTCTGGAAACAGTGACGCACGATGCTGTCTATCCGGGCGATCGACTTCTCCTCGTCGGGGATGAAGATCCGCCGGAGCCTCGGCTCCACCCGATCGGTCCGGCCCTTGTGCAGGAAGATCCGCGGTGCCCTTTTCCCCAGGGCGCAGAGGATCTCATAGGGGATCGACTGGACCTTCCGGGCGATCTCGTCGGCCGTGATCCGTTCCTGGCCCTGCTCGCCCAAGAGGACCGCCTCGTCTCCGACGGCGCAGTCGGGGACCTGGCTCACGTCCAGGGTACACATGTCCATGGAGATCCGGCCGGCGATGGGGACGCGCTTCCCGCGGATCAGGGCTTCCCCCTGGTTTCCCAGGAGCCAGCCGAAGCCGTCGCCGTAGCCCACGGGGATCGTAGCGATCCGGGTCGGGCGGCGGGCGATGAAGGTCCGTCCGTAGCCGATGCTGTACCCCTCCGGGAACTCCTTGACCAGGACGACCCGGGTTTTGAAGCTCATCACCGGGGCGATCCGGGCCTTGTCCCGGGTCTCGGGCGACGGATAGATCCCGTAGGACATGATTCCCGGCCGGACCATGTCGAGGTGGAAGGCCGGGTAGTTGAGGATTGCGCCGCTGTTGGAGGCGTGGCGGACGGGGATGCGGATTCCCTGCAGCGAGAGCTGTTCCAGGACGTCCGTGAATTCACGCCACTGCAGATCGTTGTAGTAGGAGAGGATCTCGCTCTCGGCGAAATGGGTGAAGATCCCGTCCAGGCT
>JAJFUM010000456.1 GCA_021372415.1 Deltaproteobacteria bacterium | reverse complement strand
AGGCGAGGTGAGAAGTCCCGCCCCGCTTCTCGGGGAACATTCAGCGGAAATCCTGGAGAAGGTTCTCGGTTATCCATTGGAACGCATTGAGATCCTGAAGAGGGAGGGCATCATCAATGCAACGTTTTGACCTGTACCTTGCATGACCCCGGTCATAGGGGGAAGGAAAAGAAAGATATCAAGCCAGCGCAAACCGAGCGTTAAGCGTCGTGATCCCACCGTTCAGAAGGAGGCCAAGGTTGCTGGAGTGGCTTCAAAGGGGTGACGGATTTTGACCACCAGCCGGGCAGGAAAGCGGTTACGGGCCACCACAGCTAAGGGATGATAACAGAGCGCCCGCCGGACGGCAACGCCATCCGGCGGGCGCAGGGTGTTGGTTCAGCAGCTCGGTCTGCCCGGCCGGGCCCCCTTACGGGAGGCGGTCCCCCGGAGGAGGCCAAAGCCCTTAGAGGCAGGCGGGGCTTTACCGGGAACCGGAGGTTCCTAGCGGCAAGTCACGCAGACCGCCAGATCGTCCGCCGAAGCGCCTGTTTTTTTGCTGATGTAGGCCAACTGGTCCACGGGAGCGAAGTACCGCCCGCAGACCTTGCAGGTCTGCATCTTGAAGGTCCGGCCCCAGATCGTCCGGGCATCGCCGGTCTCCGTGGTCTCCATCTCGATGTGGCCCGTGGGGCAAACATAGGCGCAGGCCCCGCAGCCGATGCAGGTCGCCGACTCCTCCTTGAAGGGGGTGCAGACGTTCTTCTCGGTCCCCCGGTAGGAGAAGCCGATGGCGCTGACGCCGACGATCTTCTCGCAGGTCCGCACGCACATCCGGCAGAGGATGCACTTCACATTGTCCTTGTCCGGCGTGAACCGCGGTTCCGGCTTCACGCCCATCTCCTGGGCCATCGCCTTGAGCTGCTCCGACTCGGGACAGCGGGCCATCAGGAGCTGGAGGACCAGGCGGCGGACGTTCATCACCCGCTCGCTCTTGGTATCCACGATCAGCCCCTCGGCCACGGGGTAAAGGCAGGACGTCACGATGCGCGTCCTCTTCCCCTGCTTGGCCTCGACGACGCAAAGACGGCAGGACCCGGTCGGTTCCAGGGACTCATGGGCGCACAGGGTCGGGATGACGATGCCGTTTTCCCGGGCGACCTCCAGCACGGTCCGCCCGGCCTCCGCTTCGATCTTCCTATTGTCTATCGTCAGATTTACCATTTCTCTACCTTTACCTCACGATGATAGCGTCAAATTTGCAGCTCTCCCGACAGGCGCCGCACTTGGTGCACTTGGCCGTATCGATCTTGTGGGCCTTCTTCCGCTCGCCGCTGGCCGCCCCGGTGGGACAGACCTTGCTGCAGACGGTGCAGCCCGTGCACTTCTCGGCATCGACACTGTAGGTGATCAATTCCTTGCAGACGCCGGCGGGGCAGCGCTTCTCCTTGATGTGGGCGATGTACTCGTCCCGGAAGTAACGGATCGTGCTCATCACCGGGTTGGGGGCGCTGTTGCCGAGGGCGCAGAGGGCGCCGTCCTGAATCCCCTTGGCAATCGATTCCAGGAGCTCAATGTCCCCCTCCTGGCCCCGGCCCTCGGTGATGTCCACCAGGATGTCCCGCATGCGCCGGATCCCCTCGCGGCAGGGCACGCACTTGCCGCAGGACTCGTTGACAAGGAAATTCGTGAAGTACTTCGCCACGTTGACCATACAGTTGCGGTCATCCATGACGATCATGCCGCCGGAGCCCATCATCGAGCCGATCTTGGTCAGTTCGTCGAAATCGACGGGCAGATCGAGGTACTGCTCGGGGATGCAGCCGCCCGAGGGTCCGCCGGTCTGGATCGCCTTGAACTTCCGGCCGTCCGGGATACCGCCGCCGATCTCGAAAACGATCTTGCGGAGCGTGGTCCCCATCGGAACCTCGACGAGACCGGTGTTGTTAATCTTGCCGACCAGGGAGAAGATCTTGGTCCCCTTGCTGCCCGCGGTGCCCATGGAGGCGTACCAGTCGGCGCCCTTCTCGATGATGAAGGGGACATTCGCCCAGGTCTCGACGTTGTTGAGGTCCGTGGGCTTGTCGTAAAGCCCCTTGTGGGTGGCATGGATGTACTTCGCCCGGGGTTCGCCGGCCCGGCCTTCCAGGGAGGCGAAGAGGGCAGAGGACTCGCCGCACACGAAGGCGCCGCCGCCGCGGTTGATCTTCAGGTCGAAGGAAAAGCCGGTCCCCAGGATGTTCTCGCCCAGGAGGCCCGCCTCGCGGGCCTGGTTCATGGCCAGCGTGATGTTTTCCACGGCCAGGGGATACTCGTTGCGGACGTAGATATAGCCCTGGCTGGAGCCGATGGCAAAAGCGCCGATGATCATCCCTTCGAGGACCAGGTGGGGGTTCCCCTCCAGGAGACTCCGGTCCATGTAAGCGCCCGGATCGCCCTCGTCGGCGTTGCAGATGACGTACTTGGGTTCGCCTTGGGCCTTGCGGGTTTCGTCCCACTTCCAGCCGGCGGGGAATCCTCCACCGCCACGGCCCCGGAGGTTCGCCTTGATCACCTCCTGGATGATCGCCTCCGGCTTCATGCCCGTCAGGGCCTTGCCCAGGGCGGTATAGCCGCCGATGGCCAGATAGTCCTCAATACTCTTCGGGTCGACCTTGCTGTTCAGTCCGAAGACCAGCCGGGTCTGTTTTTTGTAGAACGGCACGTAGTCCTCGTGAATGTCCTTCTCACCGGTGGCAGGATCGTCATAAAGCAAACGGTCGATGATCTCGCCCTTCAGGACGGTCTTGTCGATGATTTCACCGGCATCGGTCAGGCCGACGCGCTGGTAGAAGACCTTCTCGGGATGGATGACCACCATCGGCCCCCTCTCGCAGAAGCCGTGGCAGCCGGTGGTGCGGAAGTCAATCTTTTCCGCAAG
>JAJFUM010000455.1 GCA_021372415.1 Deltaproteobacteria bacterium | reverse complement strand
GGTCGACATGAGCAAACCCCGCATCATCTTCATGGGCACTCCCGAATTCGCATTGCCGGCCCTGGAGGGCCTGCTCGGAAGCGGTTATCCCGTCATCGCGGCAGTCACCCAACCCGACCGGCCGCAGGGACGGGGACGGGTGATGACCCCCCCACCCGTCAGGGTCCTGGCCGAAAGGCTCGGCATCCCGGTCCTCCAGCCCGAGAAGGTCAGAAACCAAGAATTTCTCGAAACCTTCCGGGACCTATCCCCGGAAATGGTCGTCGTCGCGGCCTTCGGCCAGATCCTTCCCGGCGAGATCATTCACGGCCCTGGACGGGTCTGCCTCAACATCCACCCGTCGCTCCTGCCGAAATACCGAGGAGCGGCCCCGATCAACTGGGCCCTGATCCAGGGCGAAACCACGACCGGCGTCACGATCATGCAGATGGACGAGGGGGTGGACTCCGGGGACATCCTGCTGCAGGAGGCCACCCCGATCGGTGCGGAGGAGACCTTCGGCGAACTCCATAACCGTCTCGCCAACCTGGGTGCGGAGCTCCTCCTGATCTCCCTGGCCATGCTGGAGTCCGGCACCCTCCTGCCGAAACCGCAGGACCATAGCCTAGCCACCCTGGCCCCGCGACTCGGGCGGGAGGACGGACGGATCGCCTGGGGACAGGCAAGCCGGACCATCGTCTCCCTCATCCGGGGGCTTTCCCCCACCCCCGGGGCCTACACGACCTTGGGGGGAAAGCAACTGAAGATCTACAGGGCACAAGCCCTGACGGCCGCTGTCCCCTCCCCGCCGGGGACCGTGACGGCGGTCGAGAACGGCGAGCTCCGGGTGGCCGCAGGCGATGGGATCGTCCTGCCCCGGGAGGTGCAACTGGAGGGGAAAAAACGGATGGACATGCGGGACTTTCTCCGCGGTTTTCCAATCGTGCCGGGAACAATCCTCGGCCAGGGCCTATGAAACCCTCGCCCCGATCCCTCGCCGTCGAGATCCTGACCCGGATCGACCAAGGAGGGGCCTATGCGGAACCCCTCCTGGATGCAACGCTCTCCAAAGGATCCCTCGCCAATCCCCAGGATCGGACACTGCTCACCGAATTGGTCTATGGAACGCTCCGGATGCGGGGTTCCCTGGACTGGATCATCGCCGAGCTCTACCGGGGGGATGCCGGCACCCTGGAGCCAACCGTCCGGAATATCCTGAGGACGGGCCTGTACCAGCTCCGGTACACCGATAGGATCCCCCCCTTCGCGGCGGTGAACGAGGCCGTGGGAATCGCCAGGAATGTCTCGCCCGCCGCCGCGGGGCTCGTGAACGCCATCCTGCGCAACGCCACCCGAAGGGGCAAGGACCTCGCCTGGCCGGACATTGACAAGGATCCGGAAGAGGCGATCGCCGTCCTCCACTCCCACCCCCCCTGGCTGGTCAAGCGCCTCCTGGCCCAATTCGGCACGGAACAGACCGTCGAGATCTGCCGGGCCAACAACGGCGTTCCGCCCGTTACCCTCCGCGTCAACACCCTGAGGGCCTCAAGGGAAGTGGCGGCCGCGGCCATGGCGGAGGAGGAAATCCGCACCGAGCAAACGGCCTTTTCCCCCGACGGACTTATCGTCACCTCTTCGGCCCCGAACCTCAGGGAAACAGCCCCCTATCGGGAAGGCTGGATCCGTGTCCAGGACGAGGCGTCCCAATTGATCGCCCATCTCGTTGCGCCCAGACCAGGGGAACAGATCCTCGATCTCTGCGCCGGTGTCGGGGGGAAGACCCTGCACATGGCCGCCCTGATGCAGAACCGGGGTCGGATTGCGGCCGTCGATCTCCAATCGGAAAAGCTCCGCATGCTCCGGACAGAGGCCGGACGCCTGGGGGTCACGATCCTGGAGACCAGGCAGGGGGATGCGGGCAGGCTGGCTGACTCCCTCAACGAGACCTTCGACCGGGTCCTCCTGGACGCCCCCTGCTCGGGGCTCGGCACGCTCCGGCGCAACCCCGAGATTCGCTGGCGGCTCTCCCCTTCGGACATCCGCCGGCATCTGGATCTTCAGCGGGAGCTCCTGACGGGCGCCGCCCAATGGGTGAAGCCCGGCGGCCGGCTGATCTACAGCGTTTGCACCGCAACACCGGAGGAAAACGAGGTCGCCGTCAGCCATCTCTTGAGAAATCGCCCCGATTTTCGTCTTTTGCGACCCGACCACCTCGCCCCCGCCGTGGTCGACCCCGAGGGGTATCTTCGCACCTCGCCGGTCGGGCAGGGCATGGATGGCTTCTTCGGGGCCCTCCTGATCCGCCGGGCCTGAGGACTATCCCATCGCGAATCCCATTGACTTGGAAAAGGGAAAAATGATAGTTGCAGCAAGTCGCCTCACACCAAGCGGGTGGAGTTCCGGCCGGCGAAGGGCGAGTCCGGCAAGCACGGACACGGAAATAAGGGGGGAGGATTCATGTTCATCGAACAGCGTCAGGTCGGACCCATGGAGGTCTTTGCCTACCTGGTGGGCGACGAAGTGCAGGGTGAGGGGCTCGTCATCGATCCGGCAGCGGATACGGAAGGGCTTCTGGCAGCGGCAGAGAAAAACAAGGTCCAGATCAAGTATATCATCAACACCCACGGCCACGCCGATCATATCGGGGGCAATGTCGACATGAAAAAGCAGACAGGGGCCGAGATCATCATCCACCAGGACGATGCCTGGATGCTGACCGACACCCCTGCCGCGATGCTCAGGATGTTCGGCGCCAAGCCCTCCCCCCCGGCGGACAGGACGGTCTCGGACGGGGATCTCATCCAGGTCGGTGGCATCACGCTGAAAGTGATCCATACCCCGGGTCATTCACCGGGGAGCATGGTCTTGCTTCTGGACGGTTATGCCTTCACAGGCGACACCCTGTTCGTGGAGGCCGTGGGAAGGACCGACCTGCCCGGCGGATCCGGGGAGGCCATGTTCGATTCCATCCAGCGCAGGCTTTGCACACTCCCGGACGAGACGGTGGTCCTTCCGGGACACAACTACGGAAGTTCGTCCACCTCCACGATCGGTCACGAAAAAAAGTACAATCCTTTTCTACGATAAACCCAATATTAAGGAGATCCCCATGAATTCCATCGGCATTATGAACACCAACTTTGAGGGTCTCTCCCTCGTCAGCAGGGGAAAGGTCCGCGACATCTACGACCTCGATCCCCACCTGCTGATCGTCGCGACCGACAGGATTTCCGCCTTCGACCACATCATGCCAAACCCCATCCCAGGCAAGGGTGAGGTGCTGACCCGCATGTCCGCCTTCTGGTTCTCGAAGATGGGGGACATCATCCCGAACCATGTCGTGACCACGGATCCTGACCAGTACCCTCCGTCCTGCGCCCCCTACAGGGAGACCCTGCGTGGCCGGAGCATGCTGGTCAAGAAGGCCAACCCCCTACCCGTCGAATGTATCGTCCGGGGTTACCTGAGCGGCTCCGGATGGAAGGATTACAGCCAGGGGAAACCCGTTTCCGGGATCAGGCTCCCCGCAGGGCTTCGGGAGTCCTCACGTCTTCCCCAAACTCTTTTCACGCCTTCCACCAAGGCGACAGACGGGGAACACGACCTGCCGATCGACCGTGAACAGATGGCCAAGATGATCGGCGCCGATGTGACCGACCGCATCATCCGGACCAGTATCGCCATCTACGAGCGGGCGGTGGGGATCGCAGCCGAGGCAGGGATCATCATCGCTGACACGAAGATGGAGTTCGGCCTCCTGGACGGGGATCTCATCCTGATCGACGAACTGCTTACCCCCGACTCTTCCCGCTTCTGGCCCCGGGACGACTACGGGGAGGGCCGTCCCCAGAAGAGTTACGACAAGCAGTTCCTGCGGGACTACCTCCTCTCCATCCGGTGGAACCAGAAGCCCCCGGCCCCGGAACTTCCGAGTGAGATCATTGAAAAAACAGAGGAAAAATACAAGGAGGCGCTCAACCGTCTGGTCCGTTGACGGGCCCAATTGACAGCAGGGAGGGCGATTATTATCTTACCCGAGTTGACCGGGGGCGCAACCGACAACCTTGCACGCGGTCGGGAATAGGGGGCGCAATAGGATGACTGGCCGGCACCATTACGCAAAGCCCCGGCTTGCAGGCATTGGGCCTTCAGAGTGGGACGGCCGTCATCCGGCCTGCCCGTCCTGGGAGGGACGATGGAAACCCTCCCGGTAGATTGGGAGAATCAACACGGGAGGAAATGACAGGGTCGAATGACGACGAGACGTGATTACTACGAAATCCTGGGTGTGGAACACAACGCCTCGGACGATGAGATCAAGAAGAGTTACCGCAAGCTCGCCATGCAGTACCATCCGGACCGCAATCCCGGCAACGCCGAGGCGGAGGAACGGTTCAAGGAAGCGGCCGAAGCCTACGAGGTCCTGAACGATCCGGAAAAGAGGGAGATCTATAACCGTTACGGCCACGAAGGGCTCAACGGGACCGGTTATCGGGGCTTTTCCGGTTTCGAAGATATCTTTTCCAGTTTCGGAGATATCTTCGGGGATGTCTTCGGTTTCGGGCCCGGACGTTCACGTTCACGCACATCGGCCAGGGCAGGGGCAGACCTGCGGTATGATCTGCGGATCTCCTTCATGGACGCCGCCCTCGGCACGAAGACCGAAATCACTCTGGAAAAGTACACCCACTGCCCCTCATGCAGCGGATCGGGCTGTGCCCCGGGGACTTCTCCGCAGGTCTGCAGCCGGTGCCAGGGACGCGGCCAGGTGACCCAGTCCAGCGGCTTCTTCAGCATCAGCTCTACATGCCCCCAGTGTCGCGGACAAGGCATGATGATCACGACCCCCTGTCCGGAATGCGCGGGGATCGGCAAGGTGAAGACGACGAAAACCGTTCAGCTCAAGATCCCTGCCGGCGTGGAAACGGGCTCCCGCCTGCGGCTCCGGGGTGAGGGTGAAGAAGGGGACTTCGGGGGACCCAATGGGGATCTGTACGTCTTCATCGAAACGGAACCCCATGAGTTCTTTGAACGGAACGGGGACGATCTCTACTGCCAGATCCCCATCACCTTTGTCCAGGCCACCCTGGGGTCAAATGTGGAGGTCCCGACCCTTGAGGGGTCCGAAAAGCTGAAGATCCCCCGGGGGACCCAGACCGGCCGGACCTTTCGCCTCAAAGGGAAAGGAATCGCCCATGTGAGGGGATACGGCCGGGGAGACCAGATCATCGAGACGATGGTGACCGTCCCGACGCGACTCACCAAGAAGCAGGAGGAACTGCTCAGGGAATTCGAAAAGTTGGACATGGAAACGGGAAGGCCCGACAGGTCGTAGACATCCTTCTTTGAAGAAAGGAAACTTCATGAGAACGAGAACAAGCTGGATCGCGGTGCTGGTGATGGGTGCCTTTCTGGTCTCCGGTTGCACGGCGGCGCTGGTGGGCGGCGCGGCCATGGGCGCCGGCACGGGCACCTATTTCTACATCAACGGGGAGTTGAAAACCGACTACTATTACGACTTCGGCAAGGTGTGGAGCGCCTGCGAGAAGACCGTGGCGGACATGCGCGGTCTGGACGTCCTGCCGGAGAAGGAGATCGGCAAGGGGAAGATCACCGCCGTTATAGACGACGAAAAGGTCCACATCTCTGTGACCTACAAGGCCAGGGCCGTCACCACCGTCTCTATCCGGGTCGGCCTCATCGGGAACAAGCTCTCCTCGCAGTTGATCCATGACAAGATCCTGGACAACCTGTCCAAGCGATAGGCCTTGGTCCCGGCCCCGGCGCTGCTTCCGGGATAGGGGAATCTGCCGATGAAAAAGAAAGTGATCCTGGGACTCGCGCTCAGTGCCCTTTTGGTCTATCTCTCCGTCCGGGGGATCCAGTTCCAGGGCGTGGCCGATGCCTTCAAGGCGGTCCGTTCCGGTTACCTCTTCCCCGCCCTGTTCATGCTGCTGCTCATGCAGGTCTTTCGATCCTTCCGGTGGGGGCTGATCCTCCGGCCCATTGCGAGGCTCGATCCGCTTCCGCTCTTCTCGGTCACGAGCGTCGGATTCCTGGCGATTATCGCGATCCCGGCGCGTCTGGGCGAGCTGGCCCGCCCCTACCTCATCCGGCAGCGGTGCGGGGTCCCCATGAGTTCCGCACTTGGTACGGTCTTCGTCGAACGGGTCTTCGATTGCCTGACCGTCCTGATGATCGCCGCGTTCGCCGTCTTCTTCACCGAGCTTCCCCCCTGGCTCATCCGTTCAAGCATCCTTTTTCTGGTCATCACCCTGGCGGTCTTTGTCTGCATGATCCTGCTGATCGTCAAACGGGAGGCCTCCCTGGCGGTCTTGACCCCACTGATCGGGAAACTCCCGCCGCGCTACGGGGGGGCCGCCAATCGTCTCATCCACCACTTCATCCAGGGGTTCGGGATGGTGGTCGACCCGGCCCTCCTGGCCTCCGTGGCGGGGCTTTCGCTCCTCACCTGGCTGGTCTACGTCCTGGCCATCCACCTGACCTTCCTGGCCTTTGGCTTTCAACTGCCGTTCTCGGCCAGCTTTGTCCTGATGATCATCCTGATCATCGGAATCGCCATCCCCACGGCGCCCGGGTTTGTGGGAAGCTGGCACTACGCCTGCATTCTCGGCCTGGGATTGTTCGGCGTTCCGAAGACCGAGGCCCTCAGCTTCGCGATCCTCTTCCACTTCCTGTCGATCGGCGTCGTCATCGCCCTCGGCCTGATCTTTCTACCCTTCAACCGCTTCTCCCTCTCCGATTTCCGCCGGGAGACAGCTCCTTAATCCCCCTTGGCCTCCAGGCCATAACTCCGGATCTTCTTGTGCAGGTTGCTCCGTTCCAGACCGATCGCCTCTGCGGTCCGCGAGATGTTGCCGTCGTATTCCTTGAGCTTTCGGATGATGTACTGCTTCTCGAAATCCTGCTTCGCCTCCCGGAAGGAATCGGCGTCGCCGTTTGGCTCCGAGGCGGGGGTTGCCACCCCTTTGACGTCCTCGAACAAGGGCGTAAGGTCGCATTTGGAGATCATCCCCGTGGGGGTCATGATGACCAGCCGCTCGATGATGTTCTTCAATTCCCGAACGTTTCCAGGCCAGTTGTGCTTCATCAGGACGGCCAGGACCTCTTCGGAGATCTGCTTCTCCGGTTCCCCCTCCTTGAGGGCAAAATCCTTGAGAAACCGGTCAACGAGGAGGGGGATGTCCTCCTTGCGGTCGCGCAGGGGGGGGATGCGGAGCGGAATGACGTTCAGGCGGTAGTACAGATCCTGGCGGAAACGGCCCTCCTCCATCTCCCTTTCCAGATCCTTGTTCGTTGCGGCCAGCACACGCACGTCCGTCGGGATGAGCCGGTTGCCGCCGACCCGCTCGAACTTCTTCTCCTGGAGAATCCGGAGGACCTTTGCCTGGGCCTTGAGGCTCATGTCGGCCACTTCATCCAGGAAGATCGTCCCTTCGTTGGCCAGATCGAACTTCCCCCTTTTCTTCGCCGTGGCCCCCGTGAAGGCCCCCTTCTCGTGGCCGAACAACTCGCTCTCGATCAGGTCTTCCGGAATGGCCGCACAGTTGACCTCGACGAAGGGTTTCTGAAAACGCCTGCTCTGACGATGGATGGAACGGGCCACGAGTTCCTTTCCCGTCCCGTTTTCCCCCATGATCAGAATCCAGGCATTGGTCGGGGCCACGATGTCGATCATCTCCTTGAGTTCCTGGATCGGAGCGCTGGCACCCGTCAGTTCGTATTCGTGGCTGACCTTCTGCTTGAGAAGGAGGTTTTCCTCTTCCAGACGGACCAGATCCAGGGCGTGGCTGATCACCAGGATCACCTTCTCAAGGGACAGTGGCTTTTCGATGAAATCGAAGGCCCCGAGCTTCGTGGCCCTGACCGCCGTTTCGATGGTCCCGTGCCCGGACATCATGACGACCTGGATCTGGGGGTGCCCGGTCTTGATCGTCTTGAGGACCTCAATGCCGTCGATCCCGGGAAGCCAGATGTCCAAAAGGACCAGGTTGGGAAGTTCCTCCTCAACAACCCTCAGGGCCTCCTCGCCCGTGGCGGCTGTAAGAACCTCGTGCCCTTCATCTCCCAGAATCCCCACGAGGGCCTGGCGAATGCTCTCTTCATCATCAACAATCAGAATCGCCTTGTTCATCGTCTCCCTTTAAGATCTCTCTGCTTCTCTCCGGCATCATCCGCGCGGGCCCATTTCCGCTATCCCCCCCCATTGGGAGCGGGAAGTTCAAAGGCCACCACGGTCCCCCGGGGATAGTTGTCCGCCACGCTCACCCATCCGTGATGATCGGCGATGATGGAATTGACGATCGCCAGCCCCAGCCCCGTTCCCGTCCGCTTCGTGGAGAAATAGGGATCGAACATCTTTACCTTATAGCCGGGTGGAATACCACAACCATTGTCGGCCACCTCTACCCTCGCCTTCCGGCCGTTCCGGTCGAAGCTGGTCCGGATTCCGATCCGTCCGTCGCTTCCGTCGATGGCCGCCACGGCATTGTCCAGGAGGTTCACCACCACCCGCCGGATCTGTTCCGGATCAAGCATCAGCGGGGGGATATCGGTCCCCTGCTGGAACTCGAAAGCGATCCCCTTGTGGGCGTCTTCAAAAAGGATGACCGAGTCGCGGATCACCTCGTTCAGATCGTTCAGCGTCAAACGGGTCACCGGCAACCGGGCATAGCGGGAGAATTCGTTCACCAGGTTCTTGAGGACCTCGACCTGGTCGATGATCGTTTTGGTGCACTCCTGAAAGACGCCGCCGTCGTCGGCCAGGCGGTCACCGTATTTCTTCTGGAGCCGCTGCGCGGAAAGCTGCACAGGCGTCAGGGGATTCTTGATCTCATGGGCCATCCTCCTGGCCACCTCCCGCCATGCGGCAGCCCGCTCCGCCCTCTGAAGCTGGGTAAGATCCTCAAAGACCAGGACCATGCCCATATCATTGCCTTCATCGTCGTAGATCAGGGTGATCGTCATCAGGACCGTCAACGCCCGGTCCCGGAGGGTCAGATCGATCTGCTTTTCCACAAACCCCTCCCCCCGTTCGCGCAATTCCTTGAGCACCTCTTCGGCCAGGGTCAGATGGTCCGGGATGAGGACCTCGTCGTAGCGTCGATTGAGGACCTTGTGGGTGATGATCCCGAACATCCTCTCGGCGGCCCGGTTGATCGTGGTGATGACGCCATTGCGGTCCACGGAAATCACGCCCGCCGAGACATTGCGCAGGATCGTCTCCATGTCTTTACGCCGCTGCTCCAAGTCCTGATTGGCCCGCTCCAACCCTTCATTGCTCTTCTTGAGATCCCGAGTCATCTGATTGAATGAAGTGACCAGCACGCCGATTTCGTCGTCAGCGGCAATCTCGATCTGATGGTTCAAATCTCCTTGGGCGATCTTCCGGGTCGCCTCGGCCAGGTCCTGGATGGGGACGGTGATCCCCTTGGCCAGGTAGATCCCGAACCAGGTCGCCGAAAAGATGATCAGGAGCATTACGATGAACAGGGTGATGATGTAACCGAACTTGATCGGAGTCCTCAGAAGGGTGAGTTGCCGGTATTCTTCGGAGGTCTTGGAGATGACGTTGATCTTTTCGACCAGGCCGCCCGAGAAGTAGTAGCTGGCCATGACGAAACCGATGACCATCCTGGGATTCGCGAGGGAATAGATGGGAACGGCCCCCTGGATCAGGTCCCCTTGAGCCGTTTGCTCGATCGTTGTCACCTCCTTGCCGGCGTACAGCTCCTCAAGGGACTTCGGGGCAAGGGGCTTGGGGACCATCTGGGGATGCTCCTGATCCCGGACGACGAATGTCTCTTTCTGGTTCAGGATATGGATCTCCAGCATGTTTAATTTGTAGGTCTTGTGGCGCCTCTCGACCAGAGCCTTCAGATAGACGGACTTTTCACTTTCGTAGAGACCATTTTTCGTGATATCGGCGCTGAGCTGCTGGGCATAGTACTTCGCCTGGTCGGCTGACTGCTGGTAGTAGAGCTGGGCGACCTCGAGAGTCCTGTTCAAGGCGTCTCCGATGCGGATGCTGAACCAGTTGTCGATGCTGTAGGAGAGAAAATTGCTCGAAACCAGAAACAACAGGACCGTCGGGATGAGCGAAAGGCCGACGAATGCAGCAACCAGGCGGGTCCTGAGTTTGGAGCCGATGACCCCGCGACGGCGGTCGTAGATCAGCTTCACCAGATTCCTGACGATCAGGAAGATCAGGAGGATGATCAGGATGATGTTGATATTGATCAGACCGAAGATCAGGGCATTGCCGGAGATGGGAAGGGAGAACATCTCACCCCGAAAGACCCGGGTCTCCAGATAGGTCACCAGGGCGATGAGGGCCACCGTCGCGACGATGATGATCCGCTCCCGCTTTCGCCTTCTGGCCTCTTGCACATCCAGCTTGACCGGTACTCGCTTCTTTTCCATCAGTAGTAGAATCCCTCCCGGTACCAGTCGGTTTCAAAGTCCCAGAGGGAGACGAAGAAAAAGATGTACTCCATATGCAGGGGCAACCGGACCTTGTCCAGCTTTGCCTTCACCTGGACATAATAGGATTCCCCCTTCTTCAGCGTCGTGAGCAGGGCCACAGGAACGCCGTTCAGATCGGTCATCGCCCGCTTGGCGCTCTCATAATCCTGAAACGACGCCGGCTCCTTCTCCCCGTCTGAAGAGACGGTGAAGAGTTTCTTGACGTTGTCATACTTGATGGTGTGCTGAACGGTCAGACGGACCAGCCGCTTGTCGAACCATCGGGGCCGCTCCTCGAAGAGGTCCACCACGAAGGTGAAGGTGGTGGGAACACCAGCCAGGATCGCGGCCTCGATCTCCTTGGTGAAGCAGTTCGTGACCCTGGCGTACAGCAGGACATGGGTTGCATTGTTGGTGACCAGAAGATCCCTGATCTCCGCATCCTCGGCGTGGAGGAGAGAACAGGAGGGCAAACAGGTCATCATGAAAAGAAGAAAGGCGAAATAGGATCGTTTTGCAGACATCGGCATCCCTGCCCCACCCCCATATCCATTTTCCCGAGGTCCCGTTACGGCGCCTGAGACCTTTACGGCAAACAACCAATCGTTTTTTTTGTTATTTTAGCAGTTTGGCAGGTATACTAAGAGACTGGATGTCAAAATGCAAGGCCTATTTGCGTGTCCAGGGGCCTCTGATCCGGCATGGGGCTCGCTGCAAACTTCGAGCAGGCGATCATGGACGGTCACAACGGCACCAATCGGTGATCCTGAGCCCATGGCCCGTCCACGAAACGGAATCGCCGGTTCAGAAAAAAACCCGGTCGGGTCCGATCGAACATTCAGGGGGCGATCGGCCGGAACGTCGGGTGACGGGCGCGAGGGGCTTGGGTCTCGATGGCCATGTCCCTCTCGAAGGACAACGCACCTTGCGGTTGATTCACGATCCGATAAAGCACAACGGCATTGGGTTCCGTGACGGCAACCATCAGGAGCCTGGCCAAAACCGCGACCGGCGTTATCCCAACGGCCGGCCCGTCCTCGACCCCGAATTCATCAAGGAGCCCCAGTGTGGGCAAAGGCCCTCCCGGTCCCAGGTGGGGAAACGTGTTGATAAAGGCCGCAAGACCCCACGTCACATCAAAATCGACGGCCCCGATGCGGCGCAGCACTACTTGAGTTATATTGACCATAAAGGGAACATCCGAATGAATCTGATCGAAAGTGATGGGGTCGACTCTGTAGAATCCGTGATTGGTCGCGATAAAACGAAAGAACTTCGAAAGGTCCGCGGGGGTAATGAGCGGGTTGGCCACGGCGCGAACCCGTTCCCGCTGCCATGCATCTTCATCCTGCCGCCAATCCGGCCTAAACCAATGTCGGCTGTACAGGGGATGGTCGGACAGCTGATCAGCAGGGATTTTCCACTCTGCAAAGTAGAGCCAGTTGTCCCCGCCTGCTTCCGCAACCGTAAAGGCAGCAGTCAGACGGCGGCCGTCCGGCGACCAGGCTATTCTCGGCTCGCCCATAAACTGATCGGGTAAGATCCCGGGCAGCAAGGGCTGCTCGCCGAACGCCGCCGCACTACCGAATGATAAGACGATGCTGTAGCTGCCGGTCCCGCCGGGGGGCTTTTTAACAAAGGCTATATCGCGGCGATCGCTTGGACGAAAGGCCACAGCGGTGTAAGCGCCTGGGTACAGCTCCAGCAACGAACCGTTCTGCGCATTGAGCACCGTGACCCTTCCCGCCTCGATCACGGCCAGCGATTTACCCGTCGAATCGTATTCAAGGCCGATGGCGGGTGATGCAAGAGGATAGGTGTATCGAAGAAGGCCGTCGTCCAGACGATGGACCTTCATGTTGTCGCGGTCCGTTGCCGGATCATGATCCACGAAAGCGATGTCCCGCGTGGGGCCGGATACGGTCGTGCACTGTTGTACGGTAATGGGGTCCGGACTCTCTGCGACCGTCAGGGTGACGCTATTGCACATCTCGCCTGTGACAGTCGGCTTTACGACGATCGATATGGAAGCGTAACTGCCTGAACCGATGCTTCCAAGGCTGCAACTGACGGTGTGCAGATTGGAATCCTCGCTACAAGGGGAAGGACCGACGAACTCCGCATTTGCCGGGAGCGAATCGGTCAACGCGGCTCCTGTCACCGCCCCCAACCCGTCGTTGTTCACCACAATCGTATAGGTCAGGGGTTGGTCCACCACAGGCGGATTATTCGGATTATTGTCCGCCAGTTGCTTCTGCAACCTCAAAGCCGGCCTATCCATGCCTGCCAGGCTCACGAGAAAGGCATCACTGAAGCCCCCCGATGTGTCCTGCGTTGGGGAAACGGTCGGAAAGTCAGATGATGTGGTGCTTCCCGCAACGTGGATGATTCCGCCGCGGCCCCGGGCGATGGCATCCCCGCTATCGGCAGCGCTTCCCCCAAGATAGGTGAAGAAGACGATCTGATCGGCCTGGTCCAGTATCGCGACAAAACCGTCGGAATCGCCTCTCAGGACAGGCTGCGGGGCATCGGCTGTGGCTAGGCCTCCCGAGGATGTCCAGCCGGTCAGGCAAGCGCGGCCAAGATCGTCAAACGTGACGCCTTTTGCAAAAATTTCGCCCGTGCCTCCGAATTCGAACGAATAACCCTGGCCATCCGGCTCCAGTCGGCCGATCTGTAACTGCCTGCTATGGTAGTCTGGGTACACCCCAGCGTTCCAACCGACCACAATGGCCCGTCCGTCCTGGTCAAGGGCAATCCCAAAGAGTCGAACCTGCTGGGATACTCCACCGAGGTACGTCCCGAAGACAAGTCCTCCTCCGGTCGGGCTGATCGCGGCGACGAATCCGACATAACCGTCGGCAGCGGTTTGGAGAACGCCGGGAGTCACGGGGAAATTGCGGGAATTCGTCGAACCCGCCACATAGGCTCTGCCGTTCCGCACGGCGATATCCATCCCCCAGTCTGCCAATGAACCGCCCAGGTAGGTCAGATAGACGGGTGAAAACAGATCGAGATCGTATTCGGCAACGATGGCGTCCCTGGACCCGAGGAGGTGTTGCTGGTAGGCGCCGGGGGTGGCATAACCATCGTAATCGGCCGTGCCAACGACATAGACGCCTGGCGTGAAGTCGCCGCCCCCTGCCTCATCGATGGCCACCCCCTCGAGGATCCCTCCCTTTATAATGCAAATCGCCCGGGTGACATGACCGGAGGCATCCACCTTGGCGATGAATCCTCTGGGTATCGGGCCGAGACGGGCATCAGGAAAGCAACTGCCCGTTGTAACAGGAAAATCTTCCGCTGACGTGACTCCTACTATATAGGCGCCGCCGTCGTCCGTCGCGGCCACATCCCTGGCCTCGTCAGCCCCTGTCCCGCCAAGATAGGTGGCCCACTCCAGCCGGGGGTTCTGCAGGTCCGCAAGGTCATAGCGTACGATGAAGGCGTCCGAAATTCCCCTGAACGCAGACACATCGGTAACCGGGAAATCAGCAGACCATGTGCTGCCGACCAC
>JAJFUM010000452.1 GCA_021372415.1 Deltaproteobacteria bacterium | reverse complement strand
GAGGCAGGGGCGCTGGAGCGCGCCGTAAAGGTGACAGACCTGGAGTCCTTTGATCTGGAGGGGGACGAGGAGATGATCCGCCGGGCCATCGAGAACGTGGTGAGAAACGCCGTCCGCTATACCCGGGAAGGCGGGGATGTGGAGATCTCCCTGCGCCTCGACCGTTCGGGGCCCGTCGGTACCGCCGTGATCGCAGTCCGTGATCACGGGAAGGGGGTCCCCCAAGCCGCTCTTGCCCATCTTTTCCAACCCTTCTACCGTGTCGGCGACGGCCGGGAACGGGAAACCGGTGGGACAGGGCTGGGACTGGCCATCACCGAAGCCGCCGTCCGCCTGCACGGCGGTTCGGTCAGCGCGGCCAACGCTCCCGGAGGCGGTCTGATCGTGGAGATCCGGCTTCCCGCCCCCCCCGGAGGGAAACCAACCTCACTGAACCGGAGTGAACCCGCCGCCCTCAGCCGCTCAGGCGGCGCAGGAATCCGAGAAAACGCCGCGTCTTCGGCCCATAGGGCGGATAGAGCATCCGGACGGCCGTGGGGAACCTCTGGCGGTAAACAGCACGGGCATGGGAGAAGGTTTCGAATCCGAAGCGGCCGTGGTAGGCCCCCATGCCGCTTTCCCCCACCCCACCGAAGGGGAGGTTCGGATTGGCCAGGTGCAGGATCGTGTTGTTCACCGTCGCGCCGCCGGAGGTGGTCAAGGTGAGCAGCCTTTCAATGTTCCGGTCGCTGCGGCTGAAGAGGTACATGGCCAGCGGCTTGGGCCGCGCGCGGATGATCTCCATGGCCTCGTCGAGGGTGTCGTAGCTCAACAGGGGCAGCACAGGCCCGAAGATCTCCTCGGCCATGATCGGCGAGTCCTTCGGGACGTCGGCCAGAAGGGTCGGGGCCAGCCGGCGGCGTTCACGGTCGCTTTGTCCTCCCGTGACAAGGACGGCTCCGGCGGCGATCGTCGAGCCGAGTGCCGCCTCAAGCCGCGTCAGCGACCGGCCGTCGACGAGGCTGGCCAGGGAGTCGCTCGCCAGCCGCTCCGCCTCTCCCGGGCCATAGAAGCGTTCGATGGTTTTCCCGATCAGGCCCGCCAGCCGTTCCGCAACGCCCTTCTGAACCAGCACATAATCCGGCGCGACGCAAGTCTGTCCGGCGTTGATGAATTTGCCCCAGGCGATGCGCTCGGCCGCCGCGGCCAGGTCGGCCGTCTCGTCGACCACCGCCGGGGACTTGCCGCCGAGCTCCAGCGTCACCGACGCCAGGTGGACCGCCGCCGCGGCCATCACCTTGCGTCCCACGGCCGTCGAGCCGGTGAAGAGGATGTGGTCGAAGGGCAGCTCCAGGAGCGCATCGGCGACGGCATGGCCGCCCAGGACGACCGCGACCTCCGTCGGGGGAAACACCTCGGCGATCAGCTCGTGGAGCAGCCGCGCAGTCTGCGGGACCTTGTCCGAGGGGCGCAGGATGACACAGTTGCCTGCGGCAACGGCGGACATCAGGGGGGTCACGGCCAGGAAGAAGGGGTAGTTCCAGGGGGAGAGGATCAGGACCCGGCCCTTGGGTTCGTAGCGGATCCGGCTCGTGCCGCCGGCAATCGTAAGCGGCGTGGGGACACGCCGGGGCCGCATCCACGAGTCCAGGTGGCGGATGGCATACCCGATCTCCTCCAGCGTGGGGCTGATCTCGGTCAATTCCGTCTCGTCGGCATGCTTGCGGAAGTCTTCCCGGATCGCCTGGCCGATCGCCTCGCGCCGGGAGCGGATCGCCCCGGCCAGACGTTTGAGCTTGGCCTTGCGTTCCTCGGCGGTCGTCGAGACGAGCGACCAGCGGGTCGCCTGCTGCATGTCGAAGAGGGTCCTGAGGTCCTCCGCCTGCGGGGAGCGGGTGTTGGGGGCAAGAGGGTTCATGGTTCCGTCTCCAGGTTACGGTCCGTCTCAATGAGGGCGGGCCGGTGTTCCGAAGGGCCCCTTCCGGGGCACAGCGCCGGGTGACCCGGCGGTTTCCTCTGTCCGGCAAACAGGTCTGGGACTCGCTATGAGATTCTGAAAATAATGAAAAGGGGATATCCTGTCAAGAGGCTTTGCGACGGCCGAAACCAAGACCCCACCACGGCCCCTATCCAGTTGACAGGCCCCCCGGATGGGAGGATAATGAAAGTTACGGGATCACGGACCGTCCCCCTGTCCATTCCTCTCTCAGGGAACCATGAAAACCCCGGCCCCCGTGCGGGGTGGGGTGGGAGCGAGGGGTACACCGAACGATGGCCAAGAAACGAAGCCTCTCCCAGATCCTCCTGATCCACTCCGCGGCCCTCCTGCTGCTGATGGTGGCCTGCCTCGGATACTTCTGGGTCTACCGCGAATACAACCGCTTTCAGGACGAGATCCAAGCGATCCAGACCCAATTCATCGAGTCCCAGAAAGAGTTGATCCAGACCGAGGTCCAGGAGGTGATCGACTATGTCCGGTACATGCGCTCCCGGACCGGCGAGCGGGCCCGGGCAGCCATCCGGGAACGTGTCTACGAGGCCCACAATCTGGCCTCACACCTCTACGGCCTGTACCACGGCCGCCTTCCCGATCCGGAAATCAAGCGGCTCATCGTCGAGGCCCTCCGGCCCGTGAGGTTCAACAACGGGAGGGGCTACTATTTCGCCACGTCCCTGGACGGTGTGGAACAGCTATTCGCGGACCGGCCGGAACTGGAAAACACGAACATCCTCGATATGCGCGACACGAACGGGAAGTATGTCGTGCGCGACATGATCGCCATTGCCCGCACGAAGGGCGAAGGGTTCTACGAGTACACCTGGACCAAGCCGGGACAGGCCGGGGGGGGCTTTGCCAAGATTGCCTTCGTCAAGTACTTCAAACCCTTCGACCTGTTCATCGGGACCGGCGAATACGTCGACGACATGGAGGGAGACCTCCGGAAGGAGACTCTCGAACGGATCGCAAAGATCACCTTCGGCAATGACGGCTACATCTTCGTTCAGGACATGAACGGGGTCTTCCTCACCCACCCCCAGAAGGAGATGATCGGCAGGAGTCACAGGGATTTCACCGAACCCTACGACGTCAAGATCGGTCAGGAGCTGTTGAAGGCCGCCCGGTATCCCAACGGGGG
>JAJFUM010000434.1 GCA_021372415.1 Deltaproteobacteria bacterium | reverse complement strand
CAGGCATCAAGGGACGGGGAAGCCATCGCGGCGACGGCGCACAGGGCGGCTAAGGCGAGCAGAACCCGTTGGCACCGCTTCGTCTTCACGGGTCATGCCTCTCGGGAAGGAAACGCCCGACGATCCAGTCGGCGATCCCCGGGCCATCGTTCCAGTCGAACCAGGGGACCTCAGCGGGGACCGGACGGTCCCCCACCACGGCGATCAGGTTGTCGTCGGGACCGCAGAGACGCTCCCGCTTGAGATCCGTCCGGACGACCTCGATCTTCGGGTGGGGATTCTTCTTGAACCCCTCAGCCAGGATGATGTCCGCATCCCGGATGTAGAGGTCCCGGATCTGGGCCATTTCGTAATCCCCCTCGATATCCGTAATTACGGCGACCCGGCCCGGCGAGGCGATCACGGTCGTCACAGCCCCGGCCTTCTTGTGGCGCCAGCTGTCCTTTCCCTCATGGTCGATCTCGAAGCCGTGGCGGTTGTGCTTGATCGTCGCCACCCGCCAGCCGCGGCGCGTCAGTTCGGCGATTAGCTTCTCGATCAGGGAGGTCTTTCCCGAGTTGGATTTTCCAACGATGGATACGATGGGAATCATGGAACGATCATAGCCCATGCCGACCGGTCTTGACCAGGGGAAATTGCGACCTGCCAGACGGAGCCGAAGTTCGAAGGGCAGAAAAGGGTGTGGGACGGAGCATGGAGGTGATCGTCGAGGCGGCCAACAAGATCGATCGAGCCAGGGCTGCGGTCCGCATCCCGCGCGAAGGGAGAAACCGGCGGCCCATCGAAAACCTTTAGGGGAGTCCGGCAGACGGATTTCCGATCGTGACCCGTCAAGCCAGCCGCTGCCACCGTCATCCGAGACCGTTATTCGTCCTTGGCGGTCACCTTGACCGGGCAGGCCTCGGGCGCCCTGGAGGCGTTCCACCGCGCCCAGAGCTTCCCCGCTACGATGACGCCGACGATGCCGATCCCCTGCACCGTATACTCCATGACCGTCCCCGGATGAAGCAGTCCCTCCACCCAGGAATCGGTGATGATCATCTCCCCGCCGACCTTGCCGAGGATCCCGGCGCCGATCACAATGATGATCGGGTATTTGTCCATCAGCATGGAGAGGAGGTTGCTGGCGTAAACCACGATCGGAATGCTGAGGGCCAGGCCGAAGATGAGCAGAAAGAGGCTCCCCCCGGCGCAGCCTGCCACGGCCAGGACGTTGTCCAGGGACATGGTCAGATCGGCGATCAGAATGATCCGGATCGCCTGGGCCATGGTCGTGGCCTCCCGGCATTCGTCGCCGGGTTCTGACTCCATGAAAAGCTTCGCCCCGATCCAGAGGATCAGGAGCCCCCCGACCAGTTTGACGAAATTAATCCCCAGGAGCATGGAGACGAAGAAAGTCAGGACGATCCTCAGGAGGACCGCCAGGCCAGTCCCGAAGAGAATCCCCTTCTGGCGCTGGTCCCTCGGGAGGTTCCTCACCGCCATGGCGATGAGGACCGCATTGTCCCCTGAGAGGACGAGGTTGACGACAATGATGCTGAAAACATTGGCAAAAAATGAAGCATCACAGGTGAAGTTCAAGATGGATCCCCAGTCCATGCTACAGTTCCTTCCTGTCCATGACGAGTGGCAACGTGTTGCGCAGCCGGGCAGTACCGGCCCGACGGGGTTAATAAAAAGTTGCCCCTCCGCAGGGAAGGGGCAACGTCGTGATCATCCTATCAATCAAGAAGTACGGGAAGGGACCCTAACGGATGATCCCCATCCCGGCCAGGACCGACAGCATCACCGCCGCGGCGATGACCGAACCGACCTGGCCGCCTGCATTGGCGCCCATGGCGTGCATGAGCAGGTAGCTCCTCTTGTTCCACTTCTGCCCTTCCTTCTGGACGACCCGCGCCGCCATCGGAAAAGCGGAAATTCCGGCCGCCCCGATCAGGGGGTTGAACTTCCCGCCGGTCACGACCCGCATGACTTTGCCCATCAGGACGCCGCAGACCGTGTCCAGGCAGATCGCGAGAAACCCGAGGCACAGGATGATCAGGGTCTGGGCCTTCACAAAGGCGCTGCCCACCATGGTGGCGCCGATGCAGAGCCCGAGGAAGAGGGTGACGACATTGGCGATCTCGTTCTCCGAGGCCTTGGTCAAACGGCCCACGACTCCGGATTCACGCATCAGGTTTCCCAGCATGATCGTTCCCAGAAGCGGAAGCCCCTTCGGGGCGATGATGCCGCCAAGGATCGTGATGACCAGGGGGAACAGGAGCTTCGTCATCTTGGAGACAGGCCGGGCCACGGGCTTCATGACGGTCTCCCGCTCCTTCTTCGTCGTCAGGGCCCGCATGATCGGAGGTTGGATGATCGGGACGAGGGACATATAGGAGTAAGCAGCCACCGATACCGCACCCAGCAGTTCCGGAGCGAATTTCGAGGTGACGTAGATCGCCGTCGGCCCGTCGCAGGCCCCGATGATCCCGATTGAAACCGCGTGGAGTTGGGGGAAGCCCAGGGCCAATGCAAGAAGCAGGGTCAGGAAGATCCCAAACTGGCCGGCGGCGCCGAGCAGGAAGGTCGAAGGCTGGGCAAGGACCGGACCGAAGTCCGTCATGGCGCCGATCCCGATGAAGATCAGGAGCGGGAAGAGTTCGGTATCGATCCCGGCATCGTAGATAGCCCGGATGAACCCCTCATGACCCATGACATCCGACAGGGGGATGTTGACCAGGATGCAACCGAATCCGATGGGGACCAGGAGCAGGGGTTCGCAATCCTTCTTGATCCCGAGATAGAGGAGGACGAAACCGACCAACAACATGACGGTATTGCGCCAGTCCATGGCCAGCATCTGAAAGCCGACGGTCAGGCCGCCGAGTCCGTTGACAATTGCATCAACCATGGCTTAGCCCTCCTTCTGCTCGGGTTTTTCTGGGAACAACCTCCCCAGAAGTCCCATCACCAGGCTCATGACCCAGAGGGTCAGGATCGTCCCTCCCATCCCGCAGACGAGCATCGTCACCCCAAACGTCACGTTATCCATGAAAATACCCTCCATTCTGGTCCGCCTTATCGCGCCCCCACGGACCCGTTGTCTTAAGATACCTGCAGACCAAGAGAAAAGCTAGTTGGATGCAGTTTCTTACAAGAACCTCCTGCCCGTGTCAAGGAAGAACTCCGTTTCATCCGGCAAGAAGACTCCCAGGAACCGCATCCAACTCATCGGTGCGCAGTAATGCGTCCAGAAGGAGGGTCGCAACTCATTTCAGTACGCTCAGGAAGAGTCCGGCCGCCACGGCCGTTCCGATCACGCCGGCCACATTGGGACCCATGGCGTGCATGAGGATGAAATTGTGCTTATCCTCGTTGCGTGCCATAACCTGGGAAACCCGTGCAGCCATCGGGACGGCGGATACTCCGGCCGACCCGATCAGGGGGTTGATCTTCTCCTTGAGGAAGAGGTTCATGATTTTCGCCAGTATAAGGCCGCCAGCTGTGCTGAAGGAAAAGGCGACCAGGCCCAGCACAAAGATGAAGAGCGACTGAGGCTTGAGAAATACCTCCGCGGGCATCGTCGCCCCGATGCAGACCGCCAGAAAGATCGTCACGATGTTGATCAGTTCGTTCTGAGCCGTATTGGACAGGCGGGCCACCACGCCGGACTCCCGGAACAGGTTCCCCAGCATGAACATCCCCATGAGGGGCGCGGCGTCCGGAACCAGCATGCAGAGAACCAGGGTGGTCACGATGGCGAAAGCGATCTTCTCCAGCTTGCCCACGCTTCGCATCTGCTTCATGCGGATCATTCGCTCCTCTCGGGATGTGAGCAGACGCATGATCGGCGGCTGGATGATCGGAACCATGGCCATGTAGGAATAGGCGGCCACTGCATTGGCCCCCAGAAGGTGGGGCGCCAGCTTGGAGGTCAGGAAGATGGTCGTCGGGCCGTCCGCCCCGCCGATGATCCCAATGGACGCCGCCTCTTGGACGGAGAACCCCAGCAGGATGGCCCCGAAGAAGGTGACGTAGACGCCGAACTGGGCCGCGGCCCCGAGCAGCAGGGTCTTCGGATTCGCAATACAGGGGCCGAAGTCCGTCATGGCTCCCACCCCCATGAAGATGATGGGGGGAAGAAGATCCCATTTGGAGATCGCAAAGTGGTAGAAAACCCAAAGAAAGTTGTTCTCCTTCATGAATTCGGCCAGCGGGATGTTGGCCAGAAGGATCCCGAAGCTGATCGGCACAAGCAGGAGCGGCTCATAATCCTTCTTGATAGCAAGAAAGAGGAAAAGCATGGCAATGAACCACATCAGGACATTGCCCCAGCTGATGTGCACGAAACCTGTACTCTGGATAAGGTCAGAAAAGAGATCCATAATTCTCCTCGATTTGAAAAAGCCCGAAAACGGGCAGTGGTGGGGTTATTACTTTGATACTAGGGTCTTTTCCACGGCACGGATCCCCGCAGAGATGATGTTCACGCAAATCTTCAGAAAGATGAGCGCCGCAAAAACCCCACTCAGACCGACACAAGCCACTTCAACAGCCTTTCCCCATTCGTACAAGATGACACCTCCTCTCGCCATACTTGCGGATGTCAGGTTGGTGCGCCCGGAATCGGATTCGGTGCTTACCGAAAAAAGAAACCGGCCTTTTCACAAACCTCCACCGACCCGTCCTTCTCGCGACGGTTGTCGTGAAGACAAGCAATATCGATGCCCAATCATTCCTCATGCTTCGGCAGGATAACCATCAAAAAATGATGGTTTTTAACTTTTTATTCCAACGAGTTACATCCCACAGGGCGGTGCGTCTCCCTATTTGTGTCCGGATGCCGCTACGGCAGATTAGTGTGAATCACGCACACCTTTTCTTCCTGCTGCAAATGAAGATTCGTTGGTATCCGAAGATTCATACAGATGTGCTATTATTGCACTCTGTGTGCTGTTTAAGCACTTCAAAAATTCCAAAACAGCCCTCCATGCGCGTAAAGAATCTCCCAGCAGACTGTTGGCGATCGTGATGACTTCGGCAACCGTTACGGCGCCAAGCTACCTTTGGAGGAGTCGCCCGAGGGGTGGGTCAAGTGAGGGGAATACCGGCAGGAATGCAAATGAGCCCGTGTTTAAATTGCGCAGGACCTCCAAAGGGCTTCTTCGTCGCCCAAGGATTAATCCAGGTCTGATCAGGCCGCCTGCCGCCACCGACCCGAGCGGCCCGGCCTCCTGATCAGACCTGGATCACCGGGGCGAACGCGAGGGTTACTTCATGATGAACGTCATAACCAGGGCGAAGACGGCGTAGGTCTCCGGCATGGCCCCGGCAACCAGGGCGTTGGCCACGGTGTTCTTCCCCTCGAGGATGCTCTTGATCCCGGCGGCGCAGACGATCCCCTGGTACCAGGCGCTGATCCACATGGCGACTCCCGCGATCATCGCCTTGCCGGCGATGGTATAGGGATCGGAATCGAATTTGTCCATGTTCGTAAAGAAGACGACCATCCCGTAGATCCCCTGCGTGGAGGGCATCAGCGCCACGGCGATGTTCTTGTAAAAGTTCTCCGCACCGCCCGCCAGGAGAGCCTGGAAGGAGACAACCAGCCCCATGGCCGAACCGGCCAGGGCCAGCGTCAGGCCGATGCCCATGGCCATCTTGGCGATGAGCGGCGCCCAGTCCCTCGCCGCGGTAGCGGTCGCCTGGGCGAAGGCCGGGGAGAGAAACCCTGTCAAAACGGTGGCGGCCAGAGTCCCCAGGAAGATCGTCCCCCATTTTCTCGTTGCATGCATAACGCTAACCCCTTTCGATTCTGAATGGTTTATAGTCCGTCCCGCCCCCCTCGAAGAAACTTTTGAAGGCCTCGACGAAGTGGAGACGGGCTGAATGAACGGTGCTCCCCAGGATCCCCAGGAGCAGATTGAAGGTGTGACCCAGGAGAATGACCAAGATTCCGAGGGCCGTCCCCAGATAGGGGCCGGCAGCCGCGACGACCATTCCGGCCAGTTGGTTCATCACCGCAGCGATCGCCCCGGTGGCGATCCCCAGGCCGAAGAGCCGGGCGTAGGAGAGAAGATCGCCGATCAGGCCCGTGAGCCCGTAGACGTTCCAGAGGCCCAGAGCGATCCGGACACCCCAGTTCCGGTGGTCGGAGGCGAACAGCAGCGTCAGGAGAAGCCCCGCAACCAGGCAGCCGACCCCGCCGTAATAGAACGGCAGGTTCAGAGGCGATGCGGGGGTGGAAAACCAGATGTTTCTGCTGACCAATAGAGTTCCACCCAGCAGAACGCCCAGAAGTCCCAGTTTCTGAAACTTCAACTGCCAGGTCGGCGCCTGGAAAGCCCCCATGAGATAGGAAACGGAGAGTTGCAGGACGCCCAGCCCCAGGGCAATGTAAAAGAGGATCATCGGATTGCCGACGCCGACGGCCAGATCGATGAGGATCCATTGCCGGTTTTCGAAATTGTAGCCGAAAACCGATCCCGTCAGGATGCCGACGATGATCGTAGCGACGGCAAAGGCTTTGCAGAGCTTCATCACCAGGGGCAGCCCCTCGACCTTGGGCCCCAGCTTCTTTTCCATCCACCAGGAGACCAGGAAGAAGACCAAGCCATAGCCGGCATCGCCCAGACAGATCCCGAAGAAGAGGATCATGAAGGGGGCGAAAAACTTGGAAGGATCCAGTTCCCGGTAGTTGGGGATGCCGTAGAGCTTGAGCAGCGGCTCGATCCGCCGGACGAACCAGTTGTTCTTCAGAAGGACGGGGGGCTGTTCTTCGGCCAGGGGCTCCCGGGTCTCAACGCGCAGGGGGAGCCCGGAGGCTCCAATCCTCGCCCGGAAGGCCTCCTCCTGGTCCGCCGGGATCCACCCCTGGAGACCGAAGAGGTGGGGCCCCTGGTAGAGCGTCCCCATGTGACCCGTGTAGATCGCCTCATTGAGGGCGGCCGCCATCTGCCCCTCGAGGACATCCACCCGCATGGCGACGCCAGCCAGTTCGGCCTTCAGATGTTCCGTCTTTTCCGAAAGTCTCTGGAGTTCCTCCTCCGCCTCCCTCATCCCCATCTCCGGCCAGGGAAGCGGCGAGGCCGCGGGGATCTCCGGCGGGTTCCCCACGGAGACAGTAAAGAAGAGGACCCCCTGCTTCTCGGCGACCACCTGCAGATAGCAACCCTCGGGGGGCTGGAAGCCCTCCCATCTTTTAGCCTCCATCCTGTAGCGGCGGACAAAGAGCCCGGCAGCCTCCAAGGCGCGGATCCGTGCGGGGTCAAAATCCCCCCACGGCAGGAGCTCGCCCCGGAGCCGCTCGAGCGAGGCCCGCCGGGATTCGTTCTCCTGGAGTTCGGAGAGCTTGCCCTCGGCGTAATCGAGGATCTCCCCTTCGGCGACAGCCGCCGGGCTTGCGGCCGCCTGATCCCGGAACCGCTGGACGGCCTTCATGGTTTGGTCGAGTTTGCGGACCCGCGCCAGGAGGGCCGCGTTCCTTTTCTCGAACTCGCCGGCCATCTGGGCCGCCGGCTCCGGGTGCACCACGCCGAGTCCCTGGAGAAAACGCAACGTTTCCTCCCGCTCATCGACGGGTCCCACAATGAACACTCTGGTCATCCTGGCGATTGCCAAGGCCGTTCTCCCTTATCTCTTGCTTTGGGGAAAGGACCCACTGCGGCATTTCCCCGATCCCTTTTCACGATACCCCGATCCCTTTGAGGGCCGCTTCCGACATCCTCTTGGCCACCTTCGCCACCCCCACGGCGGCCGCCTGCTGGTCCTGGAGATAAACGGTAATCTTCCGGATCGCCTCCCGGCAGTCGGGGATCAACCGCTGCTCGTAGAGGTTGATTCGCTGGCTCGTCTTGCGGAACCCTTCGAAAAGGACCCGCTCCTGCTCACGGAGCATCCGGATCGCTTCCCGGAGCCCGATCGTCTCCCGGAGCTTCCGCACCACCTCCTCGAAGCTGATGGGCGTGGCGAAGAGGCTGTAGGGCGGATCGGCAAAGTCGACACCATGGAACTGGGGCACCTTCAGGCCGGCCACGTTCCGGACGGAGGCCTTTACCTCCCGGATCTCGATGAAATAACGGAGCAGGGGGCCCATGTCCCACAGGAGCGGCGACCAGAGGCCGATCTCCTGAATCAGCGCCTGCAGGCTGGCCTCCTGGTCTGCGATCTGGCGGCGTACCAGAGCCAGTTGCATGAGGAACTGCTGCTTCCTAGCCTCCAGGGCCGGCAGAAAACGCCGGTACATGGCGAGCCGCTGCTTCTGTCCCCTCAGGGATACCTTGTTGAGCTTAATTCGTTCCGACATTACACACCGCCGGCGGTACCTGGCCCGGCCAGAATTGATCGATCAGTTCCTGTTTAATCTCGATCTCATCAGGGCGGAAGCACTCCTGAAGGGTCTTCCATCCCAGATCGAGGGCCTCGTTGATCCCCATATCCACATTGAGGTCCATGAAGCGGTCGTAAAAGAGGCGGCCGTACTTCAGGTAGCGTTCGTCGTCGGGCGTCTTGTCGAACCCCATCGCCAGCTTCTGCTCGACCTCGCGGCTGCGGGCGAAGAGCCGGATCATGCTGTTCATGATCGCCCCGTGGTCTTTGCGCGTCACTTTGCCGATGACCAACTGCTTGAGGCGGGAGAGGGAGCCGAAGGGCTCGATGACCCCTTTGCGCAGATAGAACTGCCCTTCCGTGATGTAGCCCGTATTGTCCGGGACGGGGTGGGTCACGTCGTCGCCCGGCATCGATGTCACCGCGAGAATCGTGATGCTCCCCGCCCCCTCGAAGTCGACCGCCTTCTCGTATCGGGACGCCAGGTCGCTGTAGAGGGAGCCCGGATAGCCGAGGTTCGAGGGGACCTGGTCCATGGAAATGGCGATCTCCTTGAGGGCATCGGCAAAGGCGGTCATGTCCGTCAGAAGGACCAGGACGCGCTTGCCCTGGACACCGAACTGCTCGGCCGCCGCCAGGGCCATATCGGGCACCAGGAGCCGTTCCACGACCGGATCGGAGGCAGTGTGGATGAACATGATCGTCCGGGCCAGCACGCCCGCCTCCTCGAAGGCAATTTTAAACTTCAGGTATTCGTCGTATTTCAGGCCGATTCCGCCCAGGATGACGACATCGGCGTTGGCCCGCATGCCGATGCGGGCCAGGAGTTCGTTGTAGGGCTCGCCGGCTGCGGCAAAGATGGGGAGCTTCTGGCTCTCCACCAGCGGGTTGAAGACATCCACCATGGGGACCCGCGTTTCAATGAACCCCCGTGGGATGACGCGCATGACCGGATTGACCGACGGGCCCCCGATATTAATCCTGGGAAGGGCCTGCAGGGAAGGACCGTGGTCGATGGGGTCCCCGGATCCGTTGAAGATCCGCCCCAAGAGCGCATCGCCGAAGGCCACCTGCATGGGATGGCCGAGGAAACGGACCGTGTCTCCGGTCGAAACCCCCCGGGAACCGGCGAAGACCTGCAGGGCCACCTCATCGCCCCTAAGGCGGATGACCTGCGCCAGAGAGGTCCCACGCCGGCTCTTGACGGTCGCCAGTTCCCCGTAGCGGATGCCGGCGGCCGGCACCGAGATGATGTCTCCCTGAACACGGGTGATGCGAGAGTGTTCGATAATCATCAGCAAACCGCTCCTTTCCCTTCCAGAATGGCCCCAATCTCCGTCCGGTAACGCTGGTAGGCCGTCCCGTTGAAGGGACAGTATTTCAACTGGAAGAAGAGATTCTGGACATGGGTCATTTGCGTCTTGGCCTGCTCCTTGGAATCAAAGGTGAAGGGGTGGTGCACCATGTCCATCAGAAAAAGAAAATCTGTGATCTGCCGCTCCCGGGAGGTGGCCCGATCGACGACGTCGAAGGAATCCTGCTGCATGCAAACGGCATCGACGACCTCGGACTTCAGGTAGACGACCAGGTCGTCCAAACTGATTCCCTCCTCGCCCACGACGAGCATCATCTGGTGGATCTCCGAGCCCTTGAACATCAGGTCGTGGGCCTCCTGGACCAGCCCGACCCACCGCTGATCGCGCGTGCGGAGGGAGGCCTCCATCTGCCTGAGGTAGAGGCTCCAGGAGATCAGGGGGTCGATGGCAGGGTAGCGGCGTTGATCGGAACGGGAACGCGACAGGCCGTAGAAGGCCCCGACGACCTTCAGGGTGTTCTGCGTCACGGGTTCCTCAAAGTTCCCGCCAGCCGGGGAGACGGTGCCGATCACCGTCAGCGAGCCGGTACCCTCGTTGTAAAGTTTGACCAGGCCGGCCCGTTCGTAGACGGCGGCGATCCGACTTTCCAGGTAGGCGGGGAAGGCCTCCTCGCCGGGGATCTCCTCCATCCTGGCCGAGGATTCCCGGAGGGCCTGCGCCCACCGCGAGGTGCTGTCCGCCAGGATGAGCACCTTGAGGCCAAGCTGCCGGTAGTACTCTCCGAGGGTGACGCCCGTGTAGATCGACGCCTCACGGGCCGCCACGGGCATCGATGAAGTGTTGCAGATGATAATCGTCCGCTCCATCAGGGACCTTCCGGTCTTCGGGTCCTCCAGCTCGGGAAATTCCCGGATCGTCTCCACGACCTCGCCGGCCCGCTCCCCGCAGGCCACGACGATCACGATGTCCGCCTGGGCATAGCGGGAGATGATCTGCTGCAGAACGGTCTTGCCCGCCCCGAAGGGACCGGGGATGCAGGCCGTCCCCCCTTCGGCCAGGGGGAAGAAGATGTCGATGAGCCGGCACTGGGTCAGGAACTGGGTGTCGGGCAGGAGCCGCTCCTCGTAGGCCCGCATCGGCATCTTGACCGGCCACTCCTGCTTGAGGGTCACCGGGACCTCCTCTCCCGCCTCCGACGAGTCGGCGCTCCTGAGGATGGCGATGGTGTCGTTCACCGTGTATGGCCCCGCCTGTTTGATCTCCTTGACGATCCACGCCCCCTGGAGTCTGAGCGGGACCATGATCGGGTGGGGGAAGAGCCCCTCCGTCACCTCGCCGAGGTAGTGGCCCGGACGGACGGACGCCCCTGCCTCGACGAGCGGCTTGAAGTCCCAGAGCTTTTTCTGGTCGAGGGCCGGCAGGTACTGTCCCCTCCTGAGGAAGTAGCCCTGATCGTTCTGCAGTTCCTTGAGGGGGTTCTGGAGTCCGTCGTAGATCATCCCCAGCATGCCGGGCCCCAGCGTTGCCGAGAGCAGCTCTCCTGAGAAATCAACCGGATCGCCCACCTTGAGGCCGACGGTGCTCTCGAAGACCTGGGTGTCGATCTGCCGGCCGCGAACCCGGATGACCTCGGCCTTGAGCGGTACCCCGCCGCACATCACGTAAGCGACCTCATTCTGCAGGACCTCCCGATCCTGTTCCACTTCGCAGGTGACCAGAGGACCGTTCACCGCCACGACACGACCACGCGTCGGACCCTTCACATTGAACCTCCATACTGTAAGTAAGTCTCCATATCGAAAAGCTCACCGAGCTTCTCCCAGCGGCTGTACAGCCGCGAGCGGGACAGATAGGCCAAGAGGGCATCCACGGAGAAGGGCGAGCTTCCCTCAAAACGGTAGATCTGCTTCAGACGCTCTTCGTCCAAATAACGCTCCGCCTGCAGAGGATTCTTCTGTCCCCGGGCCTGGGCGATCAGGTGGGTGAAATCGTAGGCACGGAAGCTGCCCAAGATGGCATGCTCCTCGGGATTGGCGCCCTTTTCCCTGGCCCGGAGCATCGCCAGGCTGGCGCGAAGTTCGATCTCCCAGGCCAAGTAGTCCAGCAGGAAACGGCATTGGAACCGCCGGGCGACGGCGTAGGCGAAGGTGTAATATCCTTCCCAGAGCTGATCGTAGATGTAGGGGCGGTGGATGCCCCGGTCTTTCTCTTCGGTGAACTGTCGGATGAATTCTGGAAGGTCCCGCTGGGCGGCCATCTCCTCGCGGCTGCTCAGCCCTCCCTCGATGAAGAGGCCCCGCCCCTGATCCATCTGTTCCCAGTTGGCGGCATCGACGCCCAGCAGGTGGGCCGAGAGAAGTTCCTGGTGGCTCGAGTGGACGTGCCTTTTGACCATTCCGGTAATCTCGGCGAAGGGGAGCGGCATCTTTTCCCCCAAAACCGACGGAAGAGGGGGAAGCAGGCACATGAGGAAGTAGTAGTCGGCCATGGACCTCTAGGATCCTCCCTGGCTGAAGAAGTGTTTGCGGAAACGCGGCGAACAGAAGGTCGCGAAGGCCTCGACGAGCCCCGAGCTGAAGTTGAAGCGGGCCCCTTCTCCCTGCACGCCGATATGGAAACCGAAGGAGATCTTGTCGGTGAAATGGACGGTCAGGGACCCGGCGGCCCTGTCGCGGAATTTCTGGGTGAACCAGGACTCGAGCTCAGCCCGGTTCTTCTCGGGAAGGAGGATCTCCAGAGGTTTGGCCTCCCCCTGGTGTTTGAGGAATTCCGTCAGCATCAACTCAATCATCTGCTTGAGGAACCCGGGATCGCTGCAGGTGGCCTTCACCTCCGCCTCCACGACAGGGGTCACCACGGCCGATTCCAGTTTCTCCTGGACCATGATGACGAAGTTCCGGGCTGCGGTGTCCATATCCACCTGGAGCTGCCTGCGGATGTCGTCCGCTTCCTTGGCGGCGACGGCCCTCGACTTTTCAGCGGCGGCCTCGGCCTCGGCAACGATGGCGGCTGCCTGCTTCCGGGCCTCGCCGATGATTGCGTCCGCCTCGGCCTTTGCCGGCGTCAAGACCCTTTCGTTCAGTTCCTGAGTGATGTCCCCCAACGTTTTCGCCATGATCGTCCCCCATGCTGGCAACCGTTTCTAGCCCGGGAAAGACTCGTCCCCCTTCATACGGTGAGACAGAATCTCCATCCAGACCAGGCCAATATCCCAAAGATCCGTCTTTACTCTTCAAGTGTTATGCTTGATGTGAGTGGTCGGCTACATATGCCGTTGGTATATAATCAAAGGTTGTTCCCTTTGCAAGTCTTTTCGGGGGAAAAAATATTTATATCGTTATAAAGGTTCCTTATATCATAATGATCACGGCAGGGGCGAAGGATTTTAGTGCTTGAACTTGGCGGGGAAAGGAGATATAGACCCCGATACTTTGCATAATCTCAAGGAGAACGGCCTTCATGGCGACCATGCTTAAAGATTCCCTGCGGACCATCCAGGTGCACAAGACGCTCAGTCCCCATTACACCGAGCTTCTCGAAGTCCTAGAAGAGATCCTGATCCTCCGGGAGGAGCACCGCCGCCGGGTGAAGCGGGCCGTCTTTCCCGTCGAGGAGAAACTGATCGCGGCGAAGATGGCCGGCGGACTTCCCCTGGTGGACTTCTCCACCGTCGACTTTGACCTCAGGGAGCCCCAGGAATATTTTCTGGCCCTCCTGGAGATCGCCGAGAGGAGATCCCCGGGGGAAACAGGCGAGATGGCCCGGAAGATCCGGGAGGGCGAGATCCGCTTCAACGATCTGATCTACGAGTCCTTCAACCCCCTTCCCCTGGAGGAGACGGGGACAGCGCAAGAGGCGCTGGAGGAAGGGGAGCAATCCCTGGACTTGGTGGAACTCTTCATCGAGGAGAGCTTGAGGCCTTCCCTTGAGAAGGTTGTGGAACGCTACGGCGACGTCATCGGGAAATCGGGATGGTCGGAGGGCTACTGCCCCGTCTGCGGACGGGAACCCAAGATCGGCGAGATCCGGGACGAAGAGGGGTCCCGTTTCCTCTTCTGCAACCAGTGCGGCTTCGAGTGGAGCTATCGGCGGATTAAGTGCCCCTTTTGCGGCAATGAGGAGCAGCAGACCCTCGCCTACTTCACGATCGAAGAGGACGATCGATACCGGGTCGATGTCTGCAACGAATGCAAGCGCTACATCAAGATCATCGACTTTCGGAAAAGCAAGCAGAAGGCGGACCTGGACGTGGAGGACATCGCCACGCTCCACCTGGACATGATGGCCAACGACGAGGGTTACGACTAGCCGGCGATGGACGACCGAAACATGGCAGCGATCATCCGCCTCCTGGAAGAGGATCTCCGCAGGAGGGACCTCCCTATCGTCTCGCAGATGGCCGAACAGAGGCGTGATCCCTTCGAGATCCTGATCTCGACAATCCTCAGTCTGCGGACCAAGGACGAGGTAACGGCGGAGGCCTCAAAAAGGCTCTTTGCCCTGGCCTCGACGCCAGAGGAAATGCTCAGGCTTCCGGCGGCTAGGATTCAAAAAGCGATCTACCCGGTCGGCTTTTACCGGAACAAGGCCGAGACGATCCTCAACACCTGTCGCGAACTGATCGTCCGCTTCGGGAGCCGCGTTCCCGACAACCTAGAGGACCTTCTGACCCTCAAGGGGGTGGGCCGCAAGACGGCCAATCTGGTTGTGGCACTCGGATTCGGCGGTGCGGGCCTCTGCGTTGACACTCATGTTCACCGGATCTCCAACCGTCTCGGCTATGTCCGGACCGCGACCCCCGAAAAGACGGAATTTGCCCTTCGGGCAAAGCTCCCGCGGAAATACTGGCTCCGCTTCAACACGCTGCTGGTCGCCTTCGGAAGGAACACCTGCCGTCCCGTCTCCCCGCTCTGCAGCGAATGTCCTGTGTCCTCTTGCTGTGACCGGGTGGGGGTGACCCGGAGCCGCTGATAATAAATATTGACGAAGATCGAGAGTTTGACTATGATCCGCCACCTCGGCTCGGGACAGAGCCGGGGAAGCGGGGTTCACGGGGAGGTGGATTATGATACGGCCCATCATTGCGGGAAACTGGAAGATGAACAAGACCATCGCCGAGGCCGTCGGTTTCGCCGAGGGGCTCAAGGCGGCGCTCAAGACCCCGCCCGCGCGGGAGGTCATCGTCGCTCCGCCCTTCACGGCGCTCCAGGCGGTGGCCCAAGCCTTTCGAGGATCGGCCGTCCGACTGGCCGCCCAGAATCTCCACGAGGCACCCAAGGGAGCCTTCACCGGAGAGATCTCGGCCGGGATGCTCCAGGAGGCCGGTTGCACTCACGTTATCATCGGCCACTCGGAACGGCGCACCCTGTTCGGTGAGACAGACGACCGGATCAACCGGAAACTCCGGGCCGCCCTTGACGCCTCCCTGACACCGATCTTCTGTATCGGGGAGCTCCTCCAGGAGCGGGAGGCGGGCGAAACAGAGGCAGTCATCGAACGCCAGTTAAAAGGAGGATTGAATAATTTCACCTCCGGTGATATAGGGCATCTCGTGGTCGCCTACGAGCCGGTCTGGGCGATCGGGACGGGCAAGACCGCCAGTCCCGGGCAGGCCCAGGAGGTGCATCGCTTCATCCGCCGCTGGACAGCCGACCGATACGGGAAAGAGACCTCGGCGGAACTGGCCATCCTCTATGGAGGAAGCGTCACGCCGAAGAACATTGCCGAGCTTTTACAGCAGCCGGACATCAACGGGGCGCTGGTCGGAGGGGCCAGCCTGGATATTGATTCCTTTGTCCAGATGATAGGCTGCTGAATTCGACTAAGGGGTAATAAGACGTGAATATCCTCATCACCATCATCCATGTGATTGTCTGTATTCTGCTGATCCTGGTCGTCCTCCTGCAGGCGGGAAAAGGGGCCAATATGGGCGCGGTATTCGGGGGATCCAGCCAGACCATCTTCGGTAGCAGCGGCCCTGGAACCTTCCTGGGCAAGATGACGACCATCGTGGCCATTATCTTCATGCTGACCTCCTTCAGCCTCTCCTATACGGTCTCCCGGAAGGGGAGTTCGCTGGTGGAGGGGGCCGCCAGACCGGTCCCGCAGAAGACGGCACCGGTTCAGGCCCCCACGGTCCCGGCTGCACCGGCTGCGCCGGCGCCCCAAACGACCAAGTAGGGCCCTGCACCGTCGGGCATCAGGGTTCTTTGGGTATTGACAAAGTATTTACGAACAGGTAAGGTCCCGGCAAAAGTCGCCTCCGGCCAGGGGAAAGGGTTTCGGGGCGACGGAAATGCCGAAGTGGTGGAATCTGGTAGACACGCTATCTTGAGGGGGTAGTGGGCTACGCCCGTCCGGGTTCAAGTCCCGGCTTCGGCACCATTTGAACGCGAAGGGGGAATAACCGTTGCAACGGTTATTCCCCCTTATTTTATAGGTATCCTTAACCCGCCCTGGAATTTTAACGGCCCCACGGTGCCCCTCGGCCCTTACCGCAGTTCCCCTTCATCCTTCTCCCTGCACCAAGTCCAGGTAAGACCACCCATCGCCTTCTGTCCGGCGAACTTCCTTCCCGTGCCCATTTGGACCATCATGCAATGATGAAAGAGATTTCACCTTGACATGATAGTGTGCACTCACTTACAATGTAAATTAGCATTAACATACCAAGGGCACGAGGTGCGGGATGACGGTTCGATCCGGAACCGGCACGAGAGCGGAATGGGCCGTCATGCCGCAGCAGCATCCATTCGGCCGTGCGTATCCATCGGAACCACGGCCCACAGCTGAAAGGAGGCTCAGCATGTCCATTCTCATTGCGATTTTTACCCTGCTGGGGACCACCGTCCTGATCACGTTCATTGGTTCTCAAGATTTGGGTCTGGGCTCCGGAACCAAAGTGTTGATCGTCCTGCCGTTCGTTCTCCTCTTCGTTTATACCTTGGCGAGAATCCCCCCGAAGAAGAAGAAAACCGCGGCCGAGGGTCAATCCCTGCTCCTGAGGCTGTTCGACAAGAGCACCCGGCCTCTTTCCAGACACCAGGAGGAATGACCTGGCTCGTTTCGATCCTTGACGGCCCCGAAGGGAGGCCCGCAGATCTTTTTTAATCCCGATCCGTGCCCCTTCTGTCCTTTCCTTTACTTCTGGAAATGACTGATCCGGACACCGACCAGGCGGACCTTCCGGTCCAGGTCAATCCGCTTGAGGCAGGCAAAGGCCGCCCTGCGGATCTCCTCCTCCGAGTCCGTGAAGCCGGCCAGGGTCTTGGCCCGGGTGACGGTCCTGAAATCCATGAACCGGATCTTGACCGTCACCGTTTTCGCCCGGTGGGAGTCCTCCCTCAGCTCATCCGACACCTCCCGGACCAGCCCCGCGAGTGTCCCGGCGATGAGTTGCCAGTTGCCCACGTCCTCCTGGAAGGTCGTCTCGCGGCTCACGGACTTCGGTTCCCAATGGGTCATCAGGGGGCTCTCGTCGACCCCCCGTGACGCCTCGTAGAGATAGAGGCCGTAGGACCGGCCAAACGCCCGCTGGAGTCCATCGAGGGGGAAGGCGGCGATCTGGCCGATCGTCTCGATCCCCATCCCCTGGAGACAGGCCTCTGTCTTGGGGCCCACCCCGTAGAGCTTTCGGATCCGGAGGGGCCAGAGGCGCGTCTCCACGTCTCCCTCTCCGAAGACCGTGACACCGTCCGGTTTCTCCAGGTCCGAGGCGACCTTGGCGAGCAGTCTGTTAGGGGCGATGCCGATCGAGCAGGTCAGGCCGGTTTGTTCCCGGATTCCGTCCTTGATCCGTGCGGCGATCTGGCGGTCGGGGACATCGCAGCCGGTGATGTCCAGGTAGGCCTCATCGATGCCCACATCCTCCATGATCGGGCTTACGGTCCGGAGAAACGACTTGAACCGAAGGGAGACGGCCGCATAGGCCTGATGATCCACGGGGAGGAAGACCGCCTGGGGACAGAGCCTGTGGGCCGTCCGGAGCGGCATGCCGGAGCGGACGCCGTACTTTCTCGCCTCGTAGTTCGCCGTGGAGACCACCCCCCGCTGGCCGGGGTCCCCCCGGCCGCCGATCACGACGGGATTCCCGGCCAGACCGGGCCTCCGCCTCTCCTCCACGGCAGCGAAGAAGGCATCCATGTCCACATGGAGGATCCGTCTCCTGGGAAACTCTGGGAAGGGGGTCCCGTCCATCGGTCAGGCCGGAGATACGCTACCGCCAGACAAGGGAAACCGCGATGGGGGCGAAATAGAAGGCCGAAAGAAGGATCACGGCCAGGCAGGCCCCGTCGATCCAGCGATGGCAGCAATACCGGCGCTCCCAGTCGGTCGTTTCGATGAATCGCCTGAAGCGCCTCAGCAGACGTGGTCCGGCAGGGACCTGACGGACCACGAAGACGGGCTGTCGGATCGCCCTGGAAGAAACGGTTGCAATCGTCATGGGCATCGGTTTTGTCCTTTGAATCGATAATCGGTCAGGTCAATCAGCGGTGGTACTTCCGGATCACCGCGGTGACGACCCCCCCGAGGCGCAGCTCCGCTCGGGGCCGGATCACGGGATATTTCGGGTTGGCCGCCTCCAGAAGGACCTGCCCCCCTTCTTTCCGGAAATATTTCATCGTCCACTCCCCGTCCACCTCGGCGACGACCACATCGCCGTTCTTGGGCTCCCGCCCCTTCTCGACGACGACCAGATCCCCCTCCAGAATCCCCTCGCCTATCATGGAATCGCCGCTGACCTGGAGCAGGAAAGAGGCCTCCGGCCTGGTCACCAGGTATTCATCCATCGACAGGACGTCGCAAAGGGCCTCCTCCTCAGGCGACGGGAAACCGGCCCGCACGGAGCCGACCATGGGGATGGCGAAGGGGCGCCTCACAAAGCTCAGATGGCCCCTGTCGTCCTTTTCAAGGACCCCGGCATCGATGAGCCGGGTCACCCAGAAATTCGCCACGCTCTTCGAGCGGACCCCGAGCAGATCCACCATTTCGGCGTAAGAGGGCATCCGCCGATTTTCGCGGAGGAAGGTGGCGAGGGTCTTCTGAACCGATTGAAGGGTACGTTTTTCGTTCATGGCTTCCCTATATAGAACAATCGTTCTACTTGTCAAGCAAAAAATTATCGGGGTTTTTCAGAATACCGAAAAGGCCGTTTCACGGGAACCGGAGGATCGATCCGGGAATGACATTGGATCGCGGGAGTCGACCGCAAAATAGGCCAGTATAAGCAGGGGAGGACCTTCGACAGGCCGCCGGGAGCAGCGGCCAATGGTCCCCCTGGTGATCTGCACGGCGGACATCGCGGGCAGATCATCGAGATCCGCATCAGGAAAATCCCGAACGCCCCTCCAGGGGCCGTAACGGCGCGGCCAAAGCCGAACAAAGCGGAATCGCCGGCATCATCCCCTAGATCTCGTCC
>JAJFUM010000415.1 GCA_021372415.1 Deltaproteobacteria bacterium | reverse complement strand
CAACTACCCCTTCTGCACCATTGATCCCAATGTGGGACGGGTCCCCGTCCCAGACGAACGGCTCCTGAAGATCGCCGAGTCCCTCCACCCCCCCAAGACGACCCCGACCAGCATGGAGTTTCTGGACATCGCCGGTCTCGTGAAAGGCGCAAGCCGGGGCGAGGGCCTGGGGAATCGATTCCTCGGCCACATCCGGGAGGTCGATGCCCTGATCCACATCGTCCGCTGTTTCCGTGACCCCGATGTCGTTCACATGGACGGGACGATCGATCCGGTGCGGGACATCGAGGTGGTCAACACCGAGTTGCTCCTCGCCGACCTGGAGACCGTGGAGCGGCGTATCGCCCGGGACGAGAAGGCCTCCAAGACGGGAGATAAAGAGGCCCGGCATGAACTCGAACCACTCATCGCCATTCGCGATGCCCTGGGACGCGGAACCGCCGCCAGGGAAATCACCGCCGGGCCCGACCACGCGGACCCCGATGTCCTGGCGGACCTCCATCTGCTGACGTCCAAGGAGGTGCTCTACGTGGCCAACGTGGAGGAGGAGGCGCTCTCGGGAAAGGACGAGGCGGTCCTGAAGGTCGAGCGGTTCGCCGCCCAGGGGCATGCCGCCGCGGTCGTCATCTGCGGCCGTCTCGAGGCGGAAATGGCCGAACTCCCTCCCGCCGAACGCGATGAATTCCTGGCCGCCATGGGCCTTGAAGAATCGGGGCTCAAGAGGCTCATCCGGGCCGGCTACGACCTTCTGGGGCTCATCACCTTCTATACGACCGTCGGCCCGGAACTGCGGGCCTGGACGATCCCCCGCGGGACCCAGGCGCCGGCCGCCGCCGGCAGGATCCACAGCGACATGGAGAGGGGGTTCATTCGTGCGGAGATCCTCCGTTACGAGGACTTCCTCAGGCTCGGTGGTGTCTCACAGGCCCGTGAAAAGGGGCTCCTGCGCATCGAGGGCCGGGACTATGCCATCCAGGACGGGGACATCGTCCACTTCCGCTTCAACGTCTGAGCGGTCCCGAGGTCGCACGACCCATGAGGGAACCGTCGCCTCATTTCCGGTCCCGATTCAAAAACAAAGAGCCTTCCCGGTCGTAAACGGGAAGGCCCTTTCGGACATAAAAAAATGGTGGATGGAAAAGGAGGGAACCTAAAAACCATCCACCACTATAAAACTGAAAGGGTTTTGATTACCACGCCACCTTTCAGATTATATTTCAGAGGTCGGTGGGTGCAAAGGAGGGAATGAAAATCACCCACCGACCCTGAACAACCGATCCTGCATCCGCCTTATGGCGCATCAATCCGGCAGAAAAAAAGCCCTGCTCTTGTTTTCGCTGCGCTTTACCCGCTTCTTTTTCTCTCCCGGGGGCTCTTCCGAGGGAGGGGAATCACCAGTCTCCCCACCATCCTGGATCAAGAAAAATTCGTATTCCTGAATCGAACCCGGGCCGCTTCCTATCCTGTGGCCGCCATAGGGCCTCTTCTTGCGTTTTGTTACCCCTTCCATGTGAAAGATCTTTTCCTCGGGTTCAGGAGGTCCCGATTCACCCATCACCCTCGGGTCCGCCGTTTTGCTTTTCAAAAAAGCAATAGCAGTGCCAAATTTCATATGCACTTGCCCCCAAACGGCACTTTGGAATTCTTGTCGTTAATAATGCCATGATTACGGGAACATGAATTTATCAATGGGAGGAGGTCTGAAGATCCCAGGGTTCATTAGGCGATTTTCCACAGCGCCCTGATGGATCAGAAGAGGACAGAGGCGTTCACATAGCGCACGAAATAGGGTGGGTGATCATGCAAAAAGCAACCCTGGTTTGAGACAGGCGAAAAGGTGCCTTTTTCGCACGTGGAGTTCTATATTCGCACGTTCGTTAATTGTTGTTCTATATCGATTTGTTATCTATTTTTTTTAGTTCCCTGATCAGTTTAAAGCGGGAGATCCCAAGGCGTCGGGCCGCCTCTGTCTTGTTCCCCCGACTCATCTCCAGGGTGTTTTCGATGATTTTCCTTTTGATATCGTTGGTGATCCTCTCAGTCACCACGGTAAAATCGATCCCCTCCGAAGAGAGCTGGGGCAGGATGTTGTCGATCTGGATCTTCAGACTCTCCTGATTGGTAGCCTCCCGCATCTCCGCCGGCAGGTTCTCTGCAGTGATCTGCGTCCCGTCGCTGTGGAGGATCATGATCCGTTCGATGATGTTCTTGAGCTCCCGGACATTGCCGGGCCAGTGGTAGGCGGTCAGGACGCGCTCGGCATCTTCCGTAAACCCCCTCACTTTCTTCTTGAACTTCCTGTTGAATTCCTCCACGTAGTAGCGGGCCAGGAGGAGAAGGTCGTCGGTCCTTTCCCTGAGCGGCGGGATATGGATCGGCACGACGCTGATCCGGTAGTAGAGATCCTCACGGAACGATCCGTCCGCCACCATACGGGCCAAATCCCGATTGGTTGAAAAGATGAACCGGACGTCGATGGGAATGTTGTCGTTCCCCCCCAGACGCCGGATATGGCCGTCCTCCAGCATGCGGAGGAACTTGGCCTGGAGGTGGATGCTCATGTCGCCGATTTCGTCCAGGAGCATCGTGCCCCCGTTGGCATCCTCCAAAAGACCGATCTTCCGCCTTCGGGCATCGGTGAAGGCCCCCGCCTCGTAACCGAAAAGTTCGCTCTCCAGGAGGGTTCCGGGGATGGCCGCACAGTTGATGTCGACGAACTTCTTGTTGTTGCGGTTGCTCTGCCGGTGGATGGCCCGGGCGATCAGCTCCTTGCCCGTACCGCTCTCGCCCTGGATCAGGATGTTCGTGTTGTGGCCCGCCACCTCTTCGATCACGTGGAAAAGACTCAACATCTTCTTGGAGTTGCCGAGGATGTTGTGGAATCCCAGAAGAACGTCCTCACGCTCCTTGAGTTTCTCCACCTCCGTCTTCAGGGATTTTGCCTCCAGGGAGAGCATGGAGTGCATGATGGCGTTGTCGTAGGAGGTGGAGGCGTTCTTGACCAGGATGTCCAGGACGTGGATCTGATCCTGGGAATAGGTCCCGGTTTTCTTGGCCAGATACAGGGCACCCCGGAACTTATCCTTTACCTTCAGGGGAACCGCCAGCTCCGAGAGGTATCCCGGGAAGACCGGCTGGGTAGAAAGGGAAACAGCGGAGGCCTGGCGGTTGATGATCGAATCGCTTTCCATGGCCTCCCGGATGATCGTCGGGCCGATCCGCTCCTCGCAGGCCTTCCGGTCATCGATCGAAACCTTGCCCCCGTCGTTCACCAGACAGCGGTTCCTCTCCATATCCAGAAAATAGACCAGGATCTTGTCCGAGCGAGCGATCCTCAGGGCGCTCTTGACGAGGATCTCCAGGATGTGGTCGTCCAAGATGTAACTCGCGTTCATCTCCGAGACAGCCTCCTGGAGGATTGTGAGATGGCGGATCTTCGCGGCATTGGCCTCGAAAAGGCGCAAGTTGTGGATGATGATGCTCAGGGTGTTGGCATAGGTTACGAAGAGGTTGATCTCTTCGGGAAAGAACTTGGTCTCCTCCTTGAACCAGGCGGCGATGATCCCGATCACCTCCTCGCCGATCTTCAGGGGGGCGCAGAAATAGGAGCCGCGATCATAGATCTTCGTCAACATGCGGTCCGTTTCCGTAATCCGTGGATCGGTGGCGGTCACCTCCACGGCGATCGGTTGGCCCGACTTGGCCACCTTGGTAACGATGCAGTCGTGCTCGTGGATGTTGAGGGCCAATGCGAAGACCCGCTGTGCCTCCTCCGGGCTGTAGTTCTTGACCACCTTGGCCTCAAGGTTCTGCTTGGAGGCGTCGAAGAGGCGGATGATCCCCTTGTCGAAACCGATGTTGTCGACCACCTCGTCGAGGATCTTCACCAGGATCTCGTTGACGTTCGACGGAGCGGTCAGAAAGGTGCTCAGCCGGAAGATGCTCTGGAGAAGCTTGTCCTTGTCCAAAAGCAGGATCGAGGAGATCCGGTTATCTTCAGCCTCTGCGGGTTGTGTCTGTGACATGGGAAACGGTCCTTTCTCACTTCTCACTGCCCGGTCAAAAAATAGCCTTTGGATTCCAAATTACCATCCTTTTCATTTCACAAAATTCGCATTTTGTCACGGTTTTAATCGATGCCATCCGCACCGATCGGGAAGGGGATGGAAGCGCCGACGCCGATGACCAGCGTGCCGTCAGATCTTGTCGTAGGAGAAGAACTGCATGGTGAAAACGGCTCTCCCCTGGGTGGCGGAGCGCAGATCCGTCGAATAACCGAACATCGCCTTGAGAGGGACCTTGGCCCGGATCTCGCTGACCAATCCCTTGGGGGTAATCGCCTGAATCTCTCCGCGGCGGGCATTGATGTCGCCGATGACATCCCCCATGAATTCTGCCGGGGTCACCACATCGACCAGCATGACCGGCTCCAGAAGCACAGGATCGGCCTTCAGGCAGCCGTCGCGAAAGGCCGTGGATGCCGCGATCTTGGCGCCGAGGGCCGAAGATTCCCCTTCCCTCAGGGTCCCGCCGACGATGGCGATACGCACATCGATCACCGGATAGCCGGCCACGACGCCGCTCAACAGCGACTCCCGCAGCCCCTCCTCCATCGCCGAGAGGAACTCTTCGGGGATCGTCTCCCCATCGCCGAGCTCGCGGACAATCTCCACGCCGCTTCCCCGTTCCCTGGGTCCCAGAATGAGTCTCACATGGCCGAAATGCCGCTTGTCCCCGAGTTCCCTCTCGAAGACTCCCTCGCATTCCACCCTTTTCTGGATCGTTTCGCGATGGACCACCCTGGGCTTGCCCACATTTACCCGGGCGTTGAATTCCCTCAGGAGGCGGTCGGTGACGATCTCAAGGTGGAGCTCCCCCATCCCGGAGATGACGGTCTGGGCGGTCTCGTCTTCGTATTTGACCCTGAGCGTCGGGTCCTCGTCCATGAGCTTTCCCAGCGCGATGGAGAGCTTTTCCTGATCGGCCGGCGTCTTGGCCTCGATGGCCAGGCTCAGGACCGGCTCGTAGAACTCGATCGGCTCCAGGAGGATCGGATGGGCCTCATCGCAGATCGTGTCGCCGGTCGTGATCTCCTTGAATCCCATGACGGCAATGATGTCGCCCGCCGAGGCCTGTTCCACGCGTTCCCGCTTGTTGGCGTGCATCTTCAGGAGCCTGGCGATCTTCTCCTTCTTTCCGCGGCTGGCGTTGTAGAGTTCATCCCCCGCGCGCAGACGGCCCGAATAGATCCTCAGGTAGGTCAATTTGCGCCCCTCGTCCTGCATGATCTTGAAGGCCAGTGCCGCCAGGGGCTCCTTCTCGCTGCTCGGCCGGCTCTCCTCCTGTTTGGTCAGGGGGTTGATCCCCTTGACGGGCGGAATGTCCTCCGGCGAGGGGAGAAACTGCACCACCGCGTCAAGGACCGGCTGGACCCCCTTGTTCCTGAGGGCCGAGCCGCACATCACTGGGACGACCTTGAGGCCGATCGTCGCCTTTCGGATGGCCTCCAAGAGTTCATCGTCCGGAATCTGGACGCCATCGAGGTATTTCTCGGCGATTCCGTCGTCCACATCGGCCAGGAGCGCCAGCATTCTCTCACGCTGCTCCTGGGCCTGTGGCAGGATCTCCGCCGGGATCTCCCCATAGGCGTACTCGAGCCCCTTGGTCGCGTCGTCCCAGATGATCGCCTTCATCCGGACCAGGTCCACCACTCCACCGAAATTCTCCCCTTCCCCCAGGGGGATCTGGATCGGCAGAGGCGGCGAGTTGAAGCGTTCCTTCATCATCCGGACGGCCCCGGGATAGTTCGCCCCGATGCGGTCCATCTTGTTGATGAAGGCCACCTTGGGAACGCCGTACTTGTCGGCCTGGTGCCAGACCGTTTCCGACTGGGGTTCCACGCCGCCCACGGCGCAGAAGACCACCACGGCCCCGTCAAGGACCCGAAGGCTCCGTTCCACCTCGATCGTGAAATCGACGTGGCCGGGCGTGTCGATGATGTGGATCTCGTGGTTCGACCAGGTACAGGTCGTCACCGCCGAGGTGATGGTGATGCCCCGCTCCTGCTCCTGAGGCATCCAGTCCATGACCGCCTCGCCGTCGTGGACCTCACCCATCTTGTAGGATTTTCCTGTATAGAAGAGGATCCGCTCCGAGACCGTTGTTTTGCCGGCGTCGATATGAGCGACGATTCCGATGTTGCGGGTCCGTGCAAGCCTGGATTTGGATGCCATAGCGATTCACCGCGGGATAAACCCCTCCCGTCACCCCTCCTTTTGGGGTGGGGCCGGCAGGATCAACTCCCTGTTCTGGGTGAAGGGATTTTTCAGGCCGATATGGCCCTTGAGCGACTCCCTCGAGTGTCCCCCGACCAGGATCTTCACCTTCTTGACCTCCGGCAGGTTGGTGGTCAGGGTGTTGGTCAGGGAATAGACGGTGGCCATTTCCGAGGCGCTTCCGCCGGGATGGTTTGTGACGAGGCTCTCCTGGAAATTGACGAGAAGCGTGTCGCCTTCCAGCTTGACGTCCGCCAGTTCCGCTTTCTCCGGGAGGGTATTGACGGACCCCATCTTCGAGCCGGCCAGCAGGGCCCTGATAATCTCCCGGGCCTGTGCCTCCGTCTCCTTCTCTTTCGGGATCAACCGCATCTCCGGGACCAGGAACCGCTCGTTGGCGTCGGAAAAATAGAGGGTCACCTCCTGTTTTTCCCTTTTCTGGGCTGCGGTACGTTTTCCCGAGGCGGGCGGGTAGATGTAATCGAAAAGGGTAATGAAGAAAACGGCCAGAAAAACCACCGAGATCACGACGATGGCAGAAAGCAGCAGGACACGCCGGGTCTTTTTCGTTTTCTTGTTCCGGACCTCGTCGGTCCGCCGTTGCTTCTTCGTCGCCATGGAGCCATCCTTCCCGTTTCAGAGCTTCGGCAATTTAGGGTATTTTCACGGCCCTGTCAAGGAGAACCAGACCGGGAGATCGGGCCGGGGAAGGGTCCGGCTTCGTTCCTCTCTCAGAGGGCTGCAGACTCGAGCCTCCGGCGGGCCTTCTGGCCGAATTCCGATTCCGGGGCGAGTCTGACCACCGGCCGAAAGGGCTCGGCGTCCTCTCGGAAACTGTTCAGCCGCCGGCGGCCTATCCCAGTCGGCTGCGGGCATCTTCTCATCGGGCGTGGGTGTGACGGCGGCAAGAGCGGAATCAGACTGCCCAGCGATGCCGCCCCGTACTGATTACTCCGACGACGATCCGTGATTGCCGGTGACCCACCAGTCGCTCTTGTCCTTGAACCACCAGTGTGAGGAGTCCGTTTCGAGGATCCCTGCCGCCAGTTTTCGGGCGTTCTCAGTGGACAGGCGCCGCAGGGCGAAGCGGATCCACTCCTGGCTGTATTTGTTCCCCAGATCGCCGCACTCCTTAAGTTGGAGGATCAGCGAGAGCTGATCGGCATCGTGGGCCAGGAGGGATTCCCGCGTCTGCCTCCCGTTGAACTCATCGAGGATCGCCTCGATCTCACCGCCGAAGAAGAGCGGTTCGGCCAACTCGCGGACCGCCTTCTTTTCATCGACGGCCACGTACTTCTTGTTCATGTAGTTCATATCGCCCGTGCGTGCCTCGGGCAGATCGTGGACGAGGCACATCCTGAAGACCTTCAGCTCGTCCGCCTTGGGGTCCATCTTGCACAGGACGTATCCGATGTATAGCGTCTGCAGGACATGCTCCGCCACGGACTCGCAGCCCGATCCGAGAAACTGAAAGCCGCTCCGGGGGGTCTTCTTCAGCATCCCCGCTTCAAACAGAAAATCCGCCAATTCCCGCATCTTGTTCAAATACCCTTCTTCAACGGTCTCGGGTACACCCGGCCGGGCGCCAACTTGGAGAGCGGATTTCCGGACCTACGGCCTTTTGAGCATCCGGATCCGATTGGTCATCATCTCGGAGATCTTCTTCACCTGGGTCTGCAGGGCCGCCACCCCTTCAGGCTTCATCGTCGCCACCCGTTCGATCTGTTCCCGCCAGTACTCCAACAGGGCAATCTCGTTCTCCCTGAGCTTGCGGTCGAAACGTTCCTGGATCTCCCTGATCAGGGCAGATTGCTGCTGGTCCGACATGGATCCCTCCATCGTTGCGCGCCCACCGGCACCTTCACCGTTTTTTTGCGGTATATATATCACTTAACCGGGATTCTGCAACCCCGAAAACAGTGCTGTTCTTCGGTCCTCGGCCGTCGGCAATCCTGTTCGAGCGCCAGGCTGGCGGTGAGCCCCTCCTTGACACTGCACGGATTCGGTATATGATACGCGGCGGTGGGGGCCGTTCGCCGGCAGGCCGACCAACCAGCGCCGGACGGACAGTATCCAAGGAGGAGATCGCAATGGCCCGACGGCGGCCTTCGAATCCCGGGAGAAGTCTGGGAGAAAGCCTATCAAGACCTGCGGATGAACGGCTGGGAGGATTTCCGGCACAGGGTCTTCTGGTGCTCCTATGGGCATTGGCCGCCCTTCTTGCCCCCCTGTCTTTTCCGGCCCCGCTTGCCGCCCGAGAGGACAGTGCCAGCCTCGTCTTTCAGAAAACCGCGGACATCCGGGACACCCACGTGTATGTGGTGAAACGGGGGGACTCCATCGACAGGATTTTCCGGAGCCAGGCCGGGGATGAACCCGTTCCCTATGCCGAGATCCGCCAGCTCAACCCGGAGATCAAGGACCTCAACCGGATCTTCCCTGGCCAGAGGATCGTGCTGCCGCTGCGCGGCACGTCGGCCGCCGACCTCCGGCCCGTTGCCGGCGCCCCTGCCGAGAAGGAACCCCCACAGGTCCTCTATCCGATTCAGGAGGGGGACTCGTTGAGCCGGATCCTCCTCTCTTTGGAGGTCCAGCCGGCAGATGTCCTTCCAGCGTACCGGCTTCTGCGCCGTCTGAACCCGGAGATCGAGGATCTGAACCGCCTGCCCGCGGGGCACGTCCTTAAACTCCCCGGCCATCTGGTCCCGGCCGCACCGACGGCCGCCGTTCAATCGGCCCCGGCCCCACCTGTCGTCAGTGCCGGCAAGCCGGATGAAACGCCCGTAACAGCGGCTCAAACGCCGGATCAACCCCTGAGCCGGCCGACGGAACGGCCCCCCGGACCGGCCCTGCCCGATACGGCCCAGATACCGCCCTCTCCCACCTCCATGATCCTTCTGGAAACGATCCGGCCGGTGATCGCCCGGATGGGTGGGCTCCTCTCGATCCGTGGGAACCACGTCATCCCCCTGAAGGGATCCGACCAGGTCGTTATCGACTGCGC
>JAJFUM010000401.1 GCA_021372415.1 Deltaproteobacteria bacterium | reverse complement strand
ACTGCCGCCTCGTGAACTGCCTGGCCGGGAAAACTCCCGCAGCGGCGCCGTCGGAGAAGGTTCGCCGGACGCTTGTAGAAAACCTGCGTTTTGCAGCAGCCGCCCTGGAAAGGGAGGGGGTGCGCCTGCTCATTGAGCCTCTGAACCCCCTGGATGTCCCGGGATTCTATCTTTTCGGAACCCGCGATGCATTCAAGTTGATAGAAGAGGTCGGCCACCCGAACCTCTGGCTGCAGTACGATGTCTATCACATGCAGATCGTGGAGGGGAACATCATGCGGACGATCCAGGCGAACATCTCGCGGATTGCGCACATCCAAATCGCCGACAACCCCGGACGGCACGAGCCGGGGACAGGCGAGATCAATTACCCGAACATCCTTTCGTTTCTGGATCAGCTGGGGTATGATGGGTGGATTGGCTGTGAGTTCAAGCCACTGGGTACAACCGAGGAAGGGCTGGGCTGGCTGAGGCCGTGGAGGTGATGACAGGTGAAAAAAAACATGAGGAGCAGCGAGTCAACGGCAGGCCTGGAAAATGCGTTTGCGCGGTCCTTATACAAAGCCATGGGATTCTCCAGCGATGATCTGACGACCGGAAGGCCCATGATTGGAATTGCCAATTCCTGGAACAACCTGGTGCCAGGCCACTATAACCTGAACCAGATTGGTGAATTCGTCAAGAAAGGGATCTATCGGGCGGGGGGGACCGCTTTTGAGTTTGGAATCATTGCCTGCTGTGATGGCATTGCGATGGGACACACGGGAATGCATTACGTCCTGCCCTCACGCGAGGTGGTCTGCAATGCCGTCGAAATCTCCGTCGAAGCACACCGTCTGGATGGGGTTGTGCTTCTGGCCTCCTGCGACAAGATCGTTCCCGGTATGCTGATGGCCGCAGCCAGGCTCGACATCCCTGCCATTGTTGTGACCGGCGGCACGATGTATGGCGGTGTGGTCTTTGACAAACGGAAGACGGATGCCACCTCGGTTTCGGAAGCCCTGGGGATGTATAAAGCCAATCGCATCACCCTGGACGAATTCAATGCGCTGGAAGATTTGGTGTGCCCCAGTTGTGGCTCCTGCTCCTTTTTCGGTACGGCAAATACGATGGGCTGTCTGGCGGAAGCGATGGGAATGAGTCTGCCTGACGGTGGGCTGATTCCTGCGACCCATCCGGATCGTTTCAGGCTGGCCGAGGCGTCGGGAGAAATGATTTGCCAACTGGTTCGGCACGGGATCAATGCCAGGCAGGTCATCAATAAAAGATCGCTGGAAAACGCGGTTCGCGTATGCCTGGGCGTGGGAGGCTCCACGAATGCAGTCCTGCATTTGGCGGCCATTGCTTATGAGGCCGAAGTGGATATGGATATCCTGGGAACCTTTGAAAGCATGAGTAAAGACACCCCCAACATCGTAAAAGTGAACCCGGCGTCCCATTACAACATGGAGGACTTTTGGCAGGCCGGAGGCGTCCCCTGCGTGATGGATAGGATGCAGGAACTCTTGAATACGGATGTGATGACCTGCAGCGGCAAATCCCTACATGAAAATATCCGGAGCCATAAATATAAATTCCCGGTGAACAATGATGTCATCAGGACCCTGGACAACGCCTACAGCACCACGGGCGGCATCGCGGTCCTCAGAGGGAATCTGGCCCCCGCAACAGCTGTCAGCAAACCGAACGCCATCGACCCCAGTGTCCGGCGGTTTACCGGCAGAGCCGTGGCGTTCGATTATGAGGAGGCGGCGAACAAGGCGATTCTGGAAGGCCGGATTAAGGCCGGCGATGTTGTTGTGATCAGATATGAAGGGCCGCGAGGGGGGCCCGGCATGCGGGAAATGTACATGTCCATGAAATACCTGCACGGAATGGGGCTTGATAAGGATACCGCGGTTGTGACGGATGGCCGTTTTTCAGGGACAAACAATGGATGCTTCGTTGGACATGTATCCCCTGAGGCAGCAGACGGGGGTCCCCTCAGTATTGTGGCGGACGGGGACAAAATCACGATCGATGTCATAGAGGGTACTTTGCATCTCCATGTGCCTCAAGAAGAAATTGAACGCCGCCTCAAGAGCTGGCACAAACCGGAGAAGAAATTCAAGAAGGGCTACCTGGAGCTTTATTCGAGATTGGCTTCTTCCGCCAATGAAGGGGCCATCATGAAACGCGGGGAATAGATCCAGAGGGGTAGGAAAAATGAATAAAATCGGATTTATAGGGCTCGGAATCATGGGATCCCCCATGGCGGTCAACTTGATCAAGGCGAAATACGACCTCACTGTCTACGATGTCTTCAAAGAAAAGGTGGACCCGCTTCTGAAAATGGGGGCATCAGGCGCGGCTTCTCCCAAGGAGGTGGCTGCAAAAAGCGAGGTGGTGATTACGATGTTGCCCAGCAACGAGGTTGTCCGGGAAGCGCTGGCAGGTGCTGAGGGCGTCTTCAGCGGGGCCAAGCCGGGGACGATCATCATCGATATGAGCTCCAGTTCGCCGACTTTGATAAAAGAGCTCCATGCTCAGGCCGTGGAGAAAGGCCTCTGCATGCTGGATGCCCCGGTAAGCGGTGGAGAACCCAAGGCCATCGATGGATCTCTGGCCATCATGGTCGGGGGGGCCATAGAAGACTTTGAGCGGATCAAGGAAATTCTGCAGGCCATGGGCAGTACCGTGACATATATCGATTCCATCGGAAGCGGCAATGTGGTCAAACTGGCCAATCAGATCATTGTTGCCCTCAACATTGCCGCAGTTTCTGAAGCCATCAGCTTTACCTCCAAGGCGGGCATTGACCCGGAAGTGGTCTACCAGGCCATCCGGGGAGGCTTGGCGGGCAGCACGGTCATGGATGCCAAACTGCCCATGATGTACAATCGCAATTTCAATCCAGGCGCACGGATGATGGTTCATATCAAGGATCTGCGGAACGCCCTTGAGATGGCCCACGAAATTTCGGCCTCTTTGCCTCTCTCCAGTCAGGTCCTGGAATATATGTATTCCTTGAAAGCAGAGGGGAAAGAGAACATCGATCATGGCGGCCTTGTCCAGTATTACGAAAAGATTTCCCATGTCGTGGTTCAGAAAAAAAAAGGATGAGTCCCCATTGTACCCGTTCAGGGTTCGGTGCCGTCGCATGATCGTCACGGGCGGCGCTACAGATGCAGGGCGAAAGGCAGCCGATGCCCATACGGCGGCCATGGGGTCTGAGGACCGCACTTTATTTACGACCTTTCCCGGAAGCATCCTGAGAAGCCTGTACTCGTTGGCTTCAGCGCCGCCAGGGAATGTATCGACCTCTACAAGGAATCGCTGGAGCCCCGGGGCGTGCCGACCTATGCGGACATCGAACAGCCCTTCAGAACCTGTTCCATCCTCGCACAGTGCAAAGACATGATGAATCGACCATGAAAGCCGTACGACACGCAGGCCGTTCCAGCCCGTCGCGCGCGACTGACGGGGACAGCCTGTGATGACGGCTACAAGGTCTGGAGAAGCTTCAGCAGTTTGAGCAGCTTGACGTCACGCTCCTTGCACACTTCTGCTTCGCTCTTGCTTCCGTAATCGTAAAACCCCTTGCCCGTCTTCACGCCGAGGTGACCATCCTTAACCAGTTCAAAGATTTTCGTCGGGCTGTAATCATCCGGCGTCGGGTCAAACGACGGCCTTTCCAGGTTGCGGGCGGTCAGGTCGAGGCCGCCGAAGTCGATCCGCTGAACAACGCCGACAACCATCATCCGCAGCGCCAATCCCCAGCGGGCAGCCTCGTCGAGTTCCTCGGCGCTGAGATAGTCGTTGTCAAGCAGGTAAAAGACCTCGCGCTGCAGTGCAAATTGCAGGCGGCTGACCAGATAACCGGCGACAAACCGCTTGAAGACCACCGGCTTCTTGCCCAGGTCCCGAAGCACGGCCACGATCAGTTCGATGGTGGCATCGCTCGTGTGGGGCCCTTTGACCACATCCACCAGGGGAATGACTTGGGGAGGGGCGTACCAATGGGTGATCAATAGCCGCTCCGGATGGGATACCTCCGCGAAAGCGAAGGGGTTGAGAAAAGTCGTGTTGCACGCCAAGAGCGCCTCCGGGGTGCAGAACCTGTCCAGTTCGGCAAAAATGGCCTTCTTGACCGCTTCCTCCTCGGTGACGGCCTCAATGGCAATATCCGCACCGCTGGCCGCCTCCTTGATCGAGGTGGTCGGCCTGATCCTGGCCAGGATGGCCGGGATCTGACCGGGATCAACCAGCCCGGCATCGGCCAGCGTAGCGAGACTTGTCCTGATGAGCGACATGCCCCGCTCCAGGGCGCTCTGGGCGCTGTCCATCATCGCCACTTCATAACCCGCCTGGGCAAAGGTCTGGGCGATTCCATGCCCCATGGTCCCGGACCCAATGATGGCCACCTTATTGATTGCCTGCTTCATCTTTAGCCCACCTGCCTTTCTGCGTCCGGTCTTGGCCAACGGCCGAAATACCTCAATGTCGGTCCAGGGGATCCCCTTCCCTGTAGGGACCGGCAATCTCCATCACACCCTTACAGGGATACCTCTTTCAGATTTTCCGATATCGTGAGTTCGGCTTCCGTATTTCTAATGACATCATCAACGGTGATGCCAGGGGAAAGCTCCTTTAGAACCAATCCCCTGCGGGTCCTTTCGATCACAGCCATTTCAGTGACGATCATGTCTGCCTCAGCCACTGCCGTCAGTGGAAGTCGGCACTTCTTCAATATTTTCGGATTTCCCTTCTTGTCGCAATGTTCGGTCGCAATGATCACTTTCTTGGCGCCCACGACCAAGTCCATAGCCCCTCCCATTCCCGAAACCATTTTCCCCGGAATGATGTAGTTGGCGATGTTCCCTTCCTGATCGACCTCCAACGTTCCCAAAACCGTTACATCCACATGACCGCCCCGGATAATTCCAAAAGATGTGGCACTGTCGAAAAAACATGCCCCCGGCAAAACCGTGACGAACTGATTCCCCGCATTGACCAAATCAGTGTCATATACTCCGTCTTTCGGTGCAGGACCGAGATACAAAAAGCCATTTTCCGACTGAAGGATAATTTGCACCTTTTCGGGAATATAATTGGCGACCAGCGTCGGCATACCGATTCCGAGATTTACGATCTCTCCATCCTTAAATTCCTTGGCTATCCTCCTGACAATCATCTCACGGCTGTCCATCTTCGTGTCCCTTTCGCCTCCTTAACCCTGAATGATTGCATCGACGAAAATGCCCGGCAAATGAACCATGTCCGGATCAAGTGTGCCAATACATTCAATATTATCCACTTCGGCAATTACATAATCGCAAGCCGTTGCAATCAATGGGTTGAAATTTCTGGCAGACTTACGGAATATGAGATTCCCCGCTCGGTCGGCGCGATGTGCCTTGACGCAGGCCACGTCACCCCTTAATGGCAATTCAAGCAGGTAGGATCGACCTTCAATGACAATCTTTTGCTTCCCCCTCTCACTGTCTTCAACATCCGTACCCACCCCTGTCGGCGTCAGAAATCCTCCCAGCCCTGCGCCGCCGGCACGGATTCGTTCGGCCAGAGTTCCCTGCGGAACCAGAATCGCCTCGATTTCCCCGGAGGCCATTTTTTTACCGAATTCAGGATTTAGACCCACATGGGAGGCATAGTATTTTTTGACGACGCCTTCTTCAGCCACCAGTCTCCCCGTGCCCTTTCCCGGAACACCGGCGTCATTGCATACCACCGTGAGGTCCTTTATTTTTTTTCCCAGAATGGCATCGATCAGTTTCACAGGCGTTCCGACGGTCATAAATCCACCGAACATGATCACCTGCGCATCCCGAACATGTTCCATGGCTGCTTCAATGGTCGTAACCTTGTTCATCTTTCCTCCGCACCTTTTGGGACCTCTCAGACAGGGCCTCGGCAAGTGAAGCTGCAAGCCACAGGGTATCTTTGAGTGCAGCCCGACATCGAGCTGCACTCACCCTTCAGGCCAATTTCTATCCGGTCTTCCTAGGTCTCACCCCACCGCGGTCTCTGCTTCAAAATCGGGGATGCGCTGCACCTTCGCCGCCCACAAGCCTCTGATTTTATTTTGTTGATCTTACGATAGCGGCATTTTCTCTTTCTTCCTCGTAAAGGACCTTAACTTGGGCGGTATAATCTGCGGTGTTCAGATACACGGGCTGCATATACAGCTTGTCCAGCGCCTTGATGAAGGCCTCATCCTCCATGCCCTTCTTGAAGGCATCGTGCAGAATCTTGACCACCTTCGGGTCGATCCCCTTGGGACCGGCAATGCCAAA